>NZ_CP070977.1:0-300895 GCF_018417535.1 Burkholderia pyrrocinia
CTGCTGCACGGCTGGCCGGACAGCCCGGTCGGCTGGGAGCGCGTGGCGGCGGCGCTTGCCGCGCGCGGCTACCGCGTACTCGCGCCCGCGCTGCGCGGCTTTGCGCCGACGCGCTTTCGCGATCCCGCCACGCCCCGCAGCGGCCGGCTCGCGGCGCTGGGCCGTGACTTGCTCGAATTCATCGACGCGCTCGGTATCGTGCGGCCGGTGCTGGTCGGGCACGACTGGGGCGCGCGCGCGGTCGCGAACGCGTGCGGATTGCGCGATGCCGCGGCCTCGCATCTGGTGATGCTGTCGGTGGGTTACGGCACGAACGACCCGACGCAACCGCTGTCGCTGCCGCAGGCGCGCAATTACTGGTACCACTGGTTCATGGCGACGCCGCGCGGCGAGCGTGCGTTGCGCGACGATCGCCGCGCGTTCGCGCGCCTGATGTGGGACACGTGGTCGCCGGCCGGCTGGTACGACGAACGCGACTTCGACGCGGCGGCCGCCGCGTTCGACGGGCCGGACTGGATCGACGTGGTGCTGCACTCCTACCGTTACCGCTGGGGATTCGTCGATGGCGGTGCCGAGTATGCGGAAGACGACGCGCAACTGACGCCCGCGCCCGTGCTGTCGGTGCCGACGCTCGTGCTGCACGGCGCAGCGGACACCTGCACCGCTGCGGAAACCTCCGCGGCGCGCGAGCGGTTCTTCGCGGGCCGCTACGAGCGTGTCGTGCTGGACGGCATCGGGCATTTTCCGCAGCGCGAGGCGCCGGCGGCCGTCGCGGACGCGATTCTCGGGTTCTGCGAGCCCGGCTGACACGCGCCGGCCGGCCCGGCGCGCAGCGGATCAAGCGTGGACGCGGGGCGTGAGCAGGTCGTCGAGGCCGATGTTCCGGAACATCTCGCGGCGGATGCGATCGCCGACGCGGAACACTTCCTCCGCGCCGTCCTGCGACGGATCGACGAACACGCGGTACGGGCGCCTGCCGGCCGGCGCGGCGACGAGATCGGCAATCGCCGTCGCGACGGTGCCGGCATCGGCGTCCGCGGGTTCGAGCGCGGCGAGGCCCTGCAGCGCCCGATCGGCGACGCCCGCGTACGGCCCGTTGTCGTAGGCAGCCTGTACGACGGCATCGGCCGGCTTGCCCGCGTGGACGAAGTGATTCGTGCCCCGGGTGAACGCGCCCGGCACGACGATCGACGTTTCGATGCCCCAGCGGGCGAGTTCGGCCGCATAGGACACCGCGAGCGAATCCATCGCGGCCTTCGCGGCGAAGTAGGGCGCGAGGAACGGCGGGGTGCCGCCGCGCGCCGACGAGGACGATACCCAGACGAGCAGGCCGCGGCCTTGGCGGCGCAAGTGCGGCAGCGCCGCACGGTTCACGCGCTGGGTCGACACGACGTTGATGTCGTAGAGCTGCGCCAGCTGTTCGGGTGTGAACGCTTCGGCCGGACCGAACACCATGTGGCCGGCGTTGTGGACGATGCTGTCGAGCCGGCCGTTGTCCGCGATCACGCGGTCGATCGCGGCGTCGACGGACGCGTCGTCGCCGACGTCGAGCTCGACGGTGCGCAGGTCGACGTCGTGTTCCTGCGCGTAGGCCGCGATCGCGGCGGCGCGCGGCGCGTTGCGGCCGGCGCTTTCGCGCATCGATGCGTAGACCGTATGGCCGGCGCGGGCGAGTGCCTGGGCCGTCAGCAGGCCGAAGCCGCTGGACGCGCCCGTGACGAGAATGACTTCCTTCATGATCGATCTCCGGTAACAGGGGCGCGGGCTGCGGCTGGCAACCCTTGCGCGTGGTCCGTCAGCACATGCCGCCGTTGGCGCGCAGGATCTGGCCGTTGACCCACGCGCCGTCGGGGCCGGCGAGGAAGGCGACGACGCCGGCGATGTCCCCGGGCTGGCCGAGCCGTTCCAGCGGATTCATTTTCGCCATTCGGTCGACGAGTTCGGCGCTCTTGCCCTGCAGGAACAGATCGGTCGCGACCGGCCCCGGCGCAACGGCGTTCACGCTGATGCCGCGGCCGCGCATCTCCTGGGCGAGGACCTGCGTCAGGCCCTCGACGGCCGCCTTGGTCGCGATGTACACGCCGTAGGTCGGCAGGCGCATGCCGATCACGCTCGACGACAGGTTGACGATGCGGCCGCCGTCGCGCAGGCGCTTCGCCGCCTCGCGGCTGACGTTGAACGTGCCCTTCAGGTTGATCGCGACGGTCTGGTCGAAGGCCGCGTCGTCGACGTCGGCGATGGCGGCGAGCTTCATGACGCCCGCGCTGTTGACGACCACGTCGACGCGGCCGAACACGCGCTCGGCCGCGTCGAACAGCGCGGCGGTCGCCGCCGGGTCGGCGACGTCCGCCTGCACCGCGACGGCTTCGCCGCCGTCGGCGACGATCGCGTCGACCACTTCCTGCGCGGGGCCGGCGCTGCCGGCATAGTTCACGACGACCCTGAAACCGTCCCGGGCGAGACGGCGGGCGATTTCCGCGCCGATGCCGCGCGATGAACCCGTGACGAGGGCGACCTTTTCCGATGTGCTCATGTCCTGCTCCCTGGTTCGTGAGTGCCGTGCGAGCCGGCGACAGGACTAATGTAGGCTTCCTCGATAGATAAAAATAATGAATAATGATCAGATCAAGAATGACTAAAAGTATGTCTCATGGCATTCGACAGCAGGCTCCTGAGCGGTATCGGCGTGCTCTCGGCGGTGATCGAGGCGGGCACCTTCGCGCGCGCGGGCGAGGCGATGGGGTTGACGCAGCCGGCCGTGAGCCGCGCCGTCGCGCGGCTGGAAGAGCGCGTCGGCATCCGGATCTTCAACCGGACGGCGCGTGCGATCACGTTGACCGACGAAGGGCGGCGCTTTTACGAGGCGGTCGCGCCGCTGCTGGCCGGCATCGAGGAGGCGGCGGTCGACGCAGGCCGTTCCAGGGCGCGCGTCAGGGGGCGGCTGCGGGTCAACGTGGACGGCACCTTCGGCCACTACGTGCTGGCGCCGCGGATGGCGGAATTCCTCGACCGCTTCCCCGAACTGTCCGTGGAAATCAGCGTGTGCGACCGGATGGGCGATCTCGTCGCCGACGGCTTCGACGTCGCGGTGCGCTTCGGCATTCCGGAGCCGTCGTCATACCGCGCGCGGCTGCTGCTCGAGACGCGCGTGCTCACCTGCGCATCGGCGGCCTATGTCGAGCGTCACGGCGAACCGCGGCATCCGCACGATCTTGCGAACGGGCATCGTTGCGTGCTGATCCGCGACCCGGTAACGGGGCGGCCGTTCGAATGGGTCTTCCATCGCGGCAAGGAGGTGGTGCCGTTCGACGCCGGCGGCAGGCTGATGGTCAACGACACGGGCGCACTGCTCGGCGCCTGCCTCGGCGGCGCGGGCGTCGCGCAGTTGCTGGAACTCTACGCGCGGGACATCCTCGCCGACGGGCGGCTGATCCTGTTGCTGCCGGAATGGGCGGACGAGACGTTCCCGCTTTATGCGTATCACCACGCGTCGAACCTCGTCTCCGCGAAGGTGCGGGTGTTTCTCGACTTCGTCCGCGAGCTGATGGCCTGAGTCTGCACGGCAAAAGGTGGCCGGGCGGCCGTCGGGTCATTCGGTGCGATGCGGAATGTTGTCCGGGAACGGATAGGGCGCATGCGGTCCCGGCCAGTCGGGCACGGGCGGTTCGCGCAGCAGGTCGCATCCGACCAGCATGATCGATAGAAGCGCGGCGAGCACGCCGCGGCAAATCGGGCTTGAAGTGGCGCGCGTGGACATGGCCTGCCTCCGTGCTGCGTTCCCTGATGCTTGGACCGCCGGGTGAGGGCATGCGTTGCGGCGCACGTTGCGTGCGGCAGAAACAAAAAACCCGCGAAGCAATGTGCTTGCGCGGGTTTCGACAGGTGCAGCGCATGACGCTGCGAAATTCTGGTGCCCAGGGCCGGAATCGAACCGGCACGCCTTGCGGCGGGGGATTTTGAGTCCCCTGCGTCTACCAATTTCACCACCTGGGCTTGTTTCTGGCTGCGCATGTGGTTGTGCGCGGCGAAACGCGGATTATGGCTGAAATCCCGGCACCGGGCAAGCCACCCGCTTGCCGGTCGTACCCGTTACTGGCTCAGGTAGGCGAACCGGCCCTGTTTCACGATTCCCATCACGCTCGCGCGCTGATCGAGCCCCACATGATCCTTGTCGCTGGTGTTGACGACGCCGTTCGGCACGACCAGTTCGTGCGCGCGTTCGAGCTCGCGCCGCAGCGCCGCGCGGAACGCCGACGTGCCGGGTTGCGCGGTCTTCAGTGCGCGGCCGACCGCATCGGCGAGGCGCGGGTAGACGCCCGCCGCGTCGCCTGCGAACTGCGTGACCGTGCCGGCGCCGTACTTCGCCTCGTAGGCGTCGACGAATGCGAGCGCGGCCTTGCGGGCCGGATGGTCGGCCGGCAGCGTTCGCGCGACGACCACCGGCTGGGTCGGGAACAGCGTCCCGTCGACGTCCTTGCCGCCGAGCTTGATGAATTCCGGCGTCGCGATTCCGTGCGTCTGGTAGATCTGGCCCTTGTAGCTGCGCTCGATCAGCGTGCGCTGCGGCAGCACGGCCGGCGTGCCCGAGCCGGCGATCAGGATCGCGTCGGGTTTCGCCGCGATCAGCTTCAGCGCCTGGCCCGTGACGCTCGCGTCGGTGCGGTTGAAGCGCTCGGTCGCGACGACGCGGATCTTGCGCAGGTCCGCGAAGCGCGTGAACTCGTTCAGCCAGCTATCGCCGTAGCTGTCCGCGAAGCCGATGAAGCCGACCGTCTTCACGCCGTGATTCGCCATGTAGCGCGTCATCACGTCGGCCATCGCACGGTCGCTCTGCGCCATCTTGAACGCCCAGGTCCGCGCGCCTTCCTGCGGCTCGACGATCGCGCCGGAGCCGACCAGCGTGATCATCGGCGTCTGCCCGCCGGCCACCGCGTCGAGTGCCGCCAGCGCGGCCGGCGTGATGTTCGGCCCGACCACGACGTCGACGTGATCCTCGTCGACCAGCTTGTGGATGTTGCGCACGGCGCTGCCCGGGTCGGACGCGTCGTCGAGCACCGTCACCTGCACGGGCTGCCCGGCGATCGTCTTCGGCCACATCAGGATCGCGTTCTTGCTGGTGATGCCGATCGCGGCGGCCGGGCCGGTCGACGACAGGTCGACACCGACCTTCAGGTCGGCATGCGCGGCCGCGCATGCCAGCACGAGGGCGGCGCCGGCGGCGCGGCGCAACAGGGCGGGAAGCGTCATGCGGGAATCTCCGTCGGGCAGCAAAAAGGGGCGCGCTATGCGCCCCCGTTGTTTATACACGTGGCTCAAAGCTCGTACGATTCGGCTTCGCCCTTGAGCGCCTGCTCGATCAGCTTGCGGTTCAGCGTCGGCGACAGCAGTTCGACGAGCGTATACACATAGCTGCGCAGATACGCGCCCTGCTTGAGCGCGACGCGCGTCACGTTGCTGCCGAACAGGTGGCCGACCGGGATCAGCCGCAGGTTGCGGTCGCGCTCGGGATTGAACGCGATATCGGCCATGATCCCGACGCCAAGGCCGAGCTCGACATAGGTCTTGATCACGTCGGCGTCGATCGCCTCCAGCACGATGTCCGGCGACAGCCCGCGCAGCGCGAACGCCTGGTTGATCTTCTTGCGGCCCGCGAACGCGTCGTCGTAGGTGATCAGCGGGTATTGCGCGAGATCGTCGAGCGACGGCTGCTTGCGTTCGAGCAGCGGGTGGTCGGCCGGCACGACGGCCGCGTGGTGCCACTGGAAGCAGGGCAGCGACACCAGTTCCTTGTAGTCGGCGATCGCCTCGGTCGCGATCGCGAGGTCGGCCTGGTCGTGGATCACCATCTCGGCGACCTGCGTCGGGCTGCCCTGCAGGATCGACAGGTGCACCTTCGGGAAGCGCTTCTTGAATTCGGCGATCGCGGCCGGCAGCGAGTAGCGCGCCTGCGTGTGGGTGGCCGCGATGGTCAGGTTGCCCTGGTCCTGTGCGGCATAATCTTTCCCGACCCTTTTAAGGCTTTCAACCTCCTGCAGGATCCGCTCGACCGACGCGAGGATGATCCTGCCCGGCTCGGTGAGCGAGCGCACGCGCTTGCCATGCCGCGTGAAGATCTCCACGCCCAGCTCGTCCTCGAGCTCGATGATCGCCTTCGAAACCCCCGGTTGCGACGTGTAGAGCGCCTTGGCGGCCTCGGTGAGGTTGAAATTCTGCCGGACGGCCTCGCGCACGAAGCGAAATTGGTGCAGGTTCATTTATAACCCTTTCGCATATCAACAGAATTTTTTAGTCGTTTGAAATATAAGGCGAGTTTATTACGATTCACCGGAGTTTTTCAAATATGGATATCTGTTTTCGTCATTAGCAATCCACCCGGCAGCGGATGCCGGCGGCGGTGACGGTGGAACGGAGATTCGGGCGCGACGTGGCTAGGACGTCGCGCGGTCACCACGAAAACCCCTGGGGTCCCCGAATGTATCAGTACGACCAATACGACCAGACGATCGTCGACGAGCGTGTCGCGCAGTACCGCGATCAGGTGCGCCGCCGCCTGTCGGGCGAGTTGAGCGAAGAAGAATTCCGCCCGCTGCGTCTGCAGAACGGCCTGTACATGCAGCGCCACGCGTACATGCACCGCATCGCGATTCCGTACGGCAACCTGCGCAGCGACCAGCTCCGGATGCTGGCGCGCATCGCCCGCGAGCACGACCGCGGCTACGGCCACTTCTCGACCCGCTCGAACATCCAGTTCAACTGGATCCAGCTCGAGGACACGCCCGAGATCCTCGCGAAGCTCGCGTCGGTGCAGATGCACGGTATCCAGACCTCCGGCAACTGCATCCGCAACATCACGGCGGATCAATTCGCGGGCGTGGCCCAGGACGAGGAGATCGATCCGCGTCCGTGGTCGGAAATCCTGCGCCAGTGGTCGACGTTCCACCCCGAATTCGCGTGGCTGCCGCGCAAGTTCAAGATCGCCGTGTCGGGCTCGACGCACGACCGCGCGGCCGTGCAGATCCACGATCTCGGCGTGTATCTGAAGAAGAACGCGCAGGGCGAGGTGGTCGCGAGCATCCTCGCGGGCGGCGGCCTCGGCCGGACGCCGATCGTCGGTGCGGTGATCAAGGAAGACCTGCCGTGGCAGCACCTGATCACCTACTGCGAAGCCGTGCTGCGCGTGTACAACCGCTACGGCCGCCGCGACAACCTGTACAAGGCGCGCATCAAGATCCTCGTGAAGGCGCTGTCGCCCGCGAAGTTCGCGCAGCAGGTCGAGGAAGAGTGGCAGCACCTGAAGGACGGCCCGTCGACGCTTACGCAGGCGGAAGTCGACCGCGTGTCGCAGTACTTCGTGCCGCCCGCCTACGAGAAGCTGGCCGACACCGACGCATCGTTCGAACAGCACCTGCTCGAGAGCAAGGCGTTCGCGCGCTGGGTCGAGCGTAACGTCGCGCCGCACAAGGTGCCGGGCTACGCGGCCGTCACGCTGTCGCTGAAGGATCATCGCGTGGCGCCGGGCGATGCGACCGACCAGCAGATGGAACTGGTCGCCGACTGGGCCGACGCGTACTCGTTCGGCGAGCTGCGCGTGTCGCACGAGCAGAACCTGATCCTCGCGAACGTGAAGAAGCGCGACCTGTTCGAGGTGTGGGAAAAGGCGAAGGCGGCCGGTTTCGCGACGCCGAACATCGGCCTGCTGACCGACATCATCGCGTGCCCGGGCGGCGACTTCTGCTCGCTCGCGAACGCGAAGTCGATCCCGATCGCGTTGGCGATCCAGCAGCGTTTCGACGATCTCGACTATGTGTACGACCTCGGCGACCTGTCGCTGAACATTTCCGGTTGCATGAACTCGTGCGGCCATCACCACGTCGGCAACATCGGCATCCTCGGCGTCGACAAGGACGGCGCCGAGTGGTACCAGGTGTCGCTCGGCGGCGAGCAGGGCACGGGCCGCAACGGCGCGCGCCTCGGCCGCGTGATCGGGCCGTCGTTCTCGGCGGAAGAGGTGCCTGGCGTGATCGCGAAGCTGATCGACACGTTCGTCGAAGCACGCATCGACGGCGAGCGCTTCGTCGACACGTACGATCGCATCGGCATCGCGCCGTTCAAGGAGCGCGTGTATGCGGCGCGCCAGACGGTGAACGCGTAACCAACCGGGTAGAAGGAATTAGCAGATGGCTTCGATTATCAAGAACCGCGCAGTGATCGACGACGCATGGCAGGTCGTGCGCGCGGCGGAAGACGGTGCACTGCCCGCGGTCGACGCATTGCCGGCCGGCAAGGTGCTGGTGCCGGTCGCGTTGTGGCAGGCCGGGCGCGCGGCGCTCGTCGCCGCGAAAACGAAGGACGAACTCGGCGTGTGGCTCGCGCCGGACAGCGAGCCGGCCGATCTCGCGGCCGATTTCGGCACGATCTCGCTGATCGCCGTCGACTTCCCGCGCTTCGCGGACGGCCGCGGCTACAGCATCGCGCGCCTGCTGCGCGAGCGTTACGGCTGGACGGGCGAGCTGCGCGCGATCGGCGACGTGCTGCGCGACCAGTTGCTGTACATGTCGCGTTGCGGCTTCGACGCGTTCGCGGTGCGAGCCGACAAGGACATCCACGACGCGCTGAATGCGTTCACGGAATTCACGCAGCGTTACCAGGGTGCGTTCGACGAGCCGGCGCCGCTGTTCCGCCGCCGCGCGGCCGCGACCGACGCCAAGGTGAGCGCATGAGCACCGCGACCGCCACCGCGCTGACGCCGGAACTCACCGCGAAGGTCGAGCGCCTCGACGCGCTGCTTGCGCAGATCGGCGCACGTCACGAGAAGGTGAAGTTCGCGAACAGCCTCGCCGCGGAAGACATGCTGCTCACGCACGCGATCCTGTCGAAGGGCGTGTCGATCGACATCTTCTCGCTGAACACGGGCCGCCTGCATGCGGAGACGCTCGGGATGATCGACCGCGTGCGCGAGCGTTACGGCTACGAGATCGAGCAGTTCCACCCGCGGCAGGACGCGGTCGACCGGTACGTCGCCGAGCACGGCCTGAACGCGTTCTACGAGAGCGTCGAGCTGCGCAAGTCGTGCTGCCACATCCGCAAGGTCGAGCCGCTGAACCGCGCGCTGGCCGACGTCGGCGCGTGGGTGACGGGCCAGCGCCGCGAGCAATCGGTCACGCGTGCCGAGCTGCACGAGGAAGAACAGGACGAAGCGCGCGGGATCGCGAAATACAACCCGCTCGCCGACTGGACGGAAGCCGAGGTGTGGGCGTACCTTAAGGCGTTTGACGTGCCGGTCAACCCGCTGCATGCGCGCGGCTACCCGAGCATCGGCTGCGAGCCCTGTACGCGCGCGATCCGCCCCGGCGAGGACAGCCGCGCGGGCCGCTGGTGGTGGGAATCGCGCGATACGAAGGAGTGCGGGCTGCATATCGCGATCACGCCGATTCCTGCGACTGCCGAAGCCGGCGCCGCGCACTGAATACCTTACAAGAAACTGAATATTGGGCCGCCTGCGACAGCGGGCGGCACGAACCCAGAAAAGAAGGACTGAAATCATGAGCACGACGCTCGAGCAATCCGCCTTTGCCCCGGCCACCGGCGGCGACAGCCGCATGGGCCACCTCGACTGGCTCGAGGCCGAGTCGATCCACATCCTGCGCGAACTGGTCGCCGAATGCAGCAAGCCGGCGCTGTTGTTCTCGGGCGGCAAGGATTCGGTCGTCGTGCTGCATCTGGCACTGAAGGCGTTCGGTCTCGGCGCGAACCGCAAGACGACGCTGCCGTTCCCGCTCGTGCACATCGACACGGGCCACAACTACGACGAAGTGATCGATTTCCGCGACCGCCGCGCGCAGGAGCTCGGCGCCGAGCTGGTCGTCGGCCACGTCGAGGATTCGATCAAGCGCGGCACGGTCGTGCTGCGCCGCGAAACCGATTCGCGCAACGCCGCGCAGGCCGTCACGCTGCTCGAGACGATCGAGCAGCATGGCTACACCGCGCTGATCGGCGGCGCGCGCCGCGACGAAGAGAAGGCGCGTGCGAAGGAGCGCATCTTCTCGTTCCGCGACGAATTCGGCCAGTGGGATCCGAAGGCCCAGCGCCCGGAACTGTGGAGCCTGTACAACGCACGCCTGCACAAGGGCGAGCACCTGCGCGTGTTCCCGATCTCGAACTGGACCGAACTCGACGTGTGGCAGTACATCGCGCGCGAGAATCTCGAACTGCCGTCGATCTACTACGCTCACGAGCGCGAGATCGTGCGCCGCAACGGGCTGCTCGTGCCGGTCACGCCGCTCACGCCGATGCGCGACGGCGAGACGAGCGAGGTCGCGCAGGTGCGCTTTCGCACGGTCGGCGACATCAGCTGCACGTGCCCGGTCGAGAGCGACGCGGACGACGTCGAGAAGATCATCGCCGAGACGGCGGTGACCGAGATCACCGAGCGCGGCGCGACCCGGATGGACGACCAGGCATCCGAAGCCGCGATGGAACAGCGCAAGAAGCAAGGTTATTTCTGAAGCACACGAGGACATTCACATCATGAGCATCATCGAGAACAACGAAGACCTCGGCGTGCTGCGCTTCATCACCGCAGGCAGCGTCGACGACGGCAAGAGCACGCTGATCGGCCGCCTGCTGTACGACAGCAAGGCCGTGCTGTCCGACCAGCTTTCCGCGCTGTCGCGCGCGAAGAACAAGCGCACGGTCGGCGACGAGCTCGACCTCGCGCTGCTGACCGACGGGCTGGAAGCCGAGCGCGAGCAGGGCATCACGATCGACGTCGCATACCGCTACTTCGCGACCGCGAAGCGCAAGTTCATCATCGCCGATACGCCGGGCCACGAGCAGTACACGCGCAACATGGTGACGGGCGCGTCGACCGCGCACGCGGCGATCGTCCTGATCGACGCAACGCGCATCACGGTCGAGAACGGCGTCGTGCAACTCCTGCCGCAAACCAAGCGCCACAGCGCGATCGTCAAGCTGCTCGGCCTGCAGCACGTGATCGTCGCGATCAACAAGATGGACCTCGTCGACTACAGCGAGGCGCGTTTCAACGAGATCCGCGACGCGTACGTTTCGCTCGCGAAGCAGCTCGGCCTCACCGACGTGCGTTTCGTGCCGGTGTCGGCGCTGAAGGGCGACAACATCGTCGGCGCGAGCGAGCGCATGCCGTGGTACGCGGGCGAGCCGCTCCTCGACGTGCTCGAGTCGCTGCCGGTCGAGACGCAGGCGCATGACGCGCTGCGCTTCCCGGTGCAGTGGGTCGCGCGTCAGGACGGCAGCTCGGCCGACGATTTCCGCGGCTACATGGGCCGTATCGAGTCCGGCGAAGTGAAGGTCGGCGACGAGATCGTCGTGCTGCCGTCGAACCGCACCGCGACGATCGCCGAGATCGTCGCGCCGGTGCCGGGCGGCACCGCGTCCGTCGCGCACGCGTTCGCGGGCCAGACGGTGACGATCCGTCTCGAGGAGGATGTCGACGTGTCGCGCGGCGACATGTTCGTCACGACCGCCGAGCCCGTCGAGCCGGCCAAGAAGCTCGAGGCCGACCTGTGCTGGTTCGACGAAACGCCGCTGTCGTCGCAGCGCAAGTACCTGCTGAAGCAGACCACGAGCACGGTGTTCGCGAAGATCGGCGCGGTCAAGCAGGTGCTCGACGTGCATACGCTGTCGCACGCGACCGACCGTCACGAACTGAAGATGAACGACATCGGCCGCGTCGCGCTGACGCTGCAGAAGCCGATCGTCTGCGACACGTACGACGCGCATCCGGGCACGGGCGCGTTCGTGCTGATCGACGAGGCGACGCACCACACGGTCGCCGCCGGCATGATCCGGGCGTTCTCGGCGTAATCGGCAAACCTCGCGGCGAGCCGCGCCGCCACGCGGCGGCGCGGGCCGCAGGACCAACGAAGCGACAAACATGGGCAAGGTGTATCTGATCGGAGCAGGGCCGGGCGCGGCGGACCTCATCACGGTGCGCGGCGCGCGGCTGCTCGCGCAGGCGGACGTCGTGCTGCACGACGCGCTCGTCGAGCCCGCGATGCTCGACTACGCGCCGAACGCGCGCCGGATCGCGGTCGGCAAGCGCTGCGGGCAGCGCTCGACCGCGCAGCACTTCATCAACAAGCAGATCGTCGATGCGGCGCGCGAGCATGCGTGCGTCGTGCGGCTGAAGGGCGGCGACCCGATGCTGTTCGGTCGCGCCGAAGAGGAAATGCGCGCGCTCGATGAGGCCGGCATCGACTACGAGGTCGTGCCGGGCATTACCGCGGCGCTGGCCGGCGCGGCGACGCTGAAGCGTTCGCTGACGTTGCGCGGCGTGTCGCGCAGCGTCGCGTTCGCGACGCATAGCCGTGCGCCGGGCAGCGACGAGATTCGCGAAGCCGCGCGCGCCGATTCGATCGTCTACTACATGGGCCGCGACAGCGCGCCCGGCATCGCGCAGGAACTGATCGACGCCGGCCGTGCACCGACGACGCCCGTGGCGATCGTCGAGGCGTGCAGCACCGCGCGCGAGCGCTCGCTGACGTTGACGCTCGCGCAGATGGCGGCGGGCGACGCACAGGCGTGGCTCGATCCGGCGGAACCGAGCCTGCTGATGATCGGCGACGCGTTCGCCGAGCGCGCACGACACGCGAAAGACGGCGATCCGCTGCGGACTGCCGCCTGAGCGGAATCCGGCCGCAGTCCGAAACGAAAAAAGCGCTGGCAGACGCCAGCGCTTTTTTGTTTGGGGCCGCCGTTTCGCTTACGCGTCGTCGCCGATCTGGTCGATGCAGTAGCGTGCGATCGCGTCGAGCACGCCGTCGTCTTCGCCGACGGCCGTCGCGCAGCGGATCTCGACGCCTGGATGCGCGGCGCGGCATGCGTCGACGAGCAGCGGCAGGTCGCGGCGGATATGGCCGCCCTGGCCGAAGAACACGGGTACCACGGTGATGCGCGTGCAGCCGGCGGCGACTTGCGCGGCCACGGCTTCACCGAGCGACGGTGTCATCAGTTCGAGGAACGCGAGCGACACGTGCGACGCAGGGGAGCCGGTGCCGCGCAGCCGCGCGGCCAGCCGCTCGAACGGCTCGGCCCAGCGCGGATCGCGGGCGCCGTGGCCGAACAGGACGATGCCGAACGAGCTCATGTCGAATCTCCGTCGTGACGCGGCGCTCAGTGCCGGTCGACCCACTTGAGCGCGAACAGGCCGAGCGCGAGATAGATCAGGCCCGGTGTCGCAGCGGTGAGCGGCGCGGGCCACGCGCTCAGCGTGCCGATGTGCGAGAACAGCGTATTGAGCAACTGGAAGCTCATGCCGAGCATGATGCCACCGAACACCTTCACGCCGACCACGCCCGCACGCGTGTGCAGGTACGCGAACGGCAGCGACAGCACGAGCATCACGAACACCGCGAACGGATACAGCAGCTTGCGCCACAGCGCGATGTCGTAGCGCTGCGTGTCCTGCTGGTTTTCGCGCAAGTGCTGGATGTAGCGGAACAGGTTGATGATCGACATGCGCTCCGGCGACACGAGCAGCACCGACAGGATCTGCGGCGTCAGGTCCGAACGCAGCCGGTATTCTGGCAGCGACACCTGCTGCGACCGGTAGACGGGGTTCAGCGCGTCGGCCGGCTGGCCGCTGACCGGTTTGATCGGCGTGAGCTCCGTTTCGGTGACGCCCTTCAGCAGCCAGTGGCCGGGCGGCTCGTAGCGGCCCGTCTGCGCGATCCGCACGTTCTGCAACTGGAACTTCGAGTCGAACTCGTAGATGCGCACGTTGCTGATCGTCGAGTCGGGCGACAGGCTGCCGACGTTGACGAAGCGCGTGACCTGCTCGCCGTTCTCGCGGGCCGCGAGCGTGTCCTTTACCCACACGCCCGACTGGAAGTTCGACGACACCGACGCGCCGAGCGCCTGCAGCCGCACGCGTTCGGACAACTGGTCGGCGTACGGGCCGACGAATTCGCCGATCAGGTAGGTGACGATCACGAGCGGCACGCCGATCTTCAGCAGCGAGCGCAGCGCCTGGTTGGTCGCGAGGCCCGATACGCGGAAGATCGTGAATTCCGAATTCGCGGCCATCTGCGCGAACACGTAGATCGCGCTGATCAGCGCGGCGACCGGGATGATCTCGTAGAAGCGCGACGGCGTCTGCAGCGCGACGCGCAGCACCGCGTAGCCGAACTTGTAGTTGCCGTGCCCGACCGAGTTCAGTTCGCTGATCAGGTCGAAGAAGAAGAACAGGCCCGAGAACGCGAACAGGATGAAGACGAACGTGATGTAGATCTGTCGCGCGAAGTACTTTTCATAGAGCCGCATCGATCATGCTCCCGAGCGGCCGAACAGCGCGCGTGTAAACAGCGGACGATTGCGCACGCGCAACCAGAAGATGACCGCGACGATCACCGCGACGAGCGCGTGCAGGCCGACGAGGCCGACGCCGAACGACATCTTGCCCTGCTCGATCTGCGCCTGCACGACGTTCAGCAGGTTCGAGTACGTGAGGTAGATCAGCACGGCCATCACGAGGTTGATCGTGCGGCTGCGGCGCGGGTTCTGGTACGCGAGCGGGATGCCGAGCACCATCAGGTTGAGCGCGATCAGCGGCAGCCCCGCGCGCCACGCGAATTCTGCGAGGTTGTCGCGCGTCGGGTTGCGCAGCAGGTCGAGCGTCGGCGTGCTGTTGGTGGTCGGTACGTTGACGACGGGATTGCTCGTGATCTTCACGCCGTAGCGCTCGAACTCCATGATCTTGAAGTTGGGCTGGCCGGGCGTGCCGTCGTAGCGGCGGCCGTCCTCAAGGACGACGAAACGGCTGCCGTCGCGCGTTTCCGTATGACCCGTTTGCGATACGACGACATTGACCTTGCCGTTCTCGGTCGATGTCACGAACACGTTCTGCACCTTGCTCTGGTCGGGCGTCATCTTCTCGATGAAGAACACGCGGTGGTTCGTGGCCGACTCGCGGAACTGGCCCGGCGCGAGCAGCGAGATTTCGTCGCGCTGCTGGAAGCGTGCCCTGATCATCTTGCTCTGCTGGTTCGACCACGGCCAGCCGACGAACGCGAAGAAGGCGATCAGCAGGACGATCGGCGTGGCGAACACGCCGATCGGCTTGATGAGGCGCGTGAGGCTCACGCCCGACGCGAGCCACACCACCATTTCGGAGTCCCGGTACCACCGGGTCAGCACGAACAGGATCGACACGAACAGCGTGACGACGAGCATCACGGCGAGGTAGCCGATCACGGTCAGGCCGATCAGCACGAGCACGTCCCGCGGATCGATTTCACCGGACGCGGCGTAGCCGACGATGCGGATCATCATCGTCGTGAGCATGATCGTGAGCAGCACCATGAACACGGCGCCAGCCGTATACGCAAGCTCGCGCTGGAGGGAGCGTTCGAAGATCATTCTTGATGAGAAGAGGGCGGGAGGCTGCGCACGCGTGGTGGAGCGCTCGCGCCGCCACGGGAAAAATAGCGGATAATTGCGGCTTTCATCCTTAGCCCAGATTTTATCCGAGGACAAGCGCGATGGACTTTAGCATAAAAGGCTGTGATTGGAGCAAAGGCGAGGCCAAGGGGTTCCTGACCGGGAAGTCCGACTGCATCGTGCTCGGCATCTTCGAGGCGCAGACGCTCTCGGGCGCGGCGCTCGACATCGACACGGCCACCAAGGGACTGATTTCGCGCGTGGTGAAGGCCGGCGACATGGACGGCAAACGCGGCAAGACGCTGTTCCTGCACGAAGTATCGGGCATCGGCGCGTCGCGCGTGCTGCTCGTCGGTCTCGGCAAGCAGGATGCTTTCAATCAGAAAGCCTATAACGATGCTGTCACGGCCGCCTGGCGCGCGCTGCTGGCGACCAAGGTCGTCCAGGTCACGTTCACGCTCGCACAGGCGCCGGTCGACGAGCGCAGCTCCGACTGGGGCGTGCGCGCGGCGATTCTCGCGCTGCGCAACGAGACCTACCGCTTCACGCAGATGAAGAGCAAGCCGGAACCGGCGTCGCATACGCTCAAGCGCGTCGTGTTCAGCGTCGATCCGTCCGACGAAAAGGCCGCGAAGGTCGCGATCAAGCAGGCCGTCGCGCTCGCGAACGGGATGGATCTCACCCGCGACCTCGGCAACCTGCCCGGCAACGTCTGCACGCCGACCTATCTCGGCAACACCGCGAAGAAGCTCGCGAAGGATTGGGGCCTGAAGGCCGAAGTGCTCGGGCTCAAGCAGATCCAGGCGCTGAAGATGGGCTCGTTCCTGTCGGTCGCGCGCGCGTCGGTCGAGCCGCCGCAGTTCATCGTGCTGCACTACCAGGGCGCCGCCGCGAAGGCCGCGCCGGTCGTGCTGGTCGGCAAGGGCATCACGTTCGACACGGGCGGCATCTCGCTGAAGCCGGGCGAGGGCATGGACGAGATGAAGTACGACATGTGCGGCGCCGGTTCCGTGCTCGGCACGATTCGCGCGGTCGCCGAGATGGGCCTGAAGATCAACGTCGTCGCGATCGTGCCGACCTGCGAGAACATGCCGGGCGGCAACGCGACGAAGCCGGGCGACGTCGTCACCAGCATGAAGGGCCTGACGATCGAGGTGCTGAATACCGACGCCGAAGGCCGCCTGATCCTGTGCGACGCGCTCACGTATGCGGAGCGCTTCAAGCCGGCCGCGGTGATCGACGTCGCGACGCTGACGGGCGCATGCGTGATCGCGCTCGGCGGCCACAACAGCGGTCTGTTCTCGAAGGACGACGCGCTTGCGGGCGAACTGCTCGACGCGTCGCGCGAGGCGAACGACCCGGCGTGGCGCATGCCGCTCGACGACGAGTATCAGGATCAGTTGAAGTCGAACTTCGCGGACGTCGCGAACATCGGCGGGCGCCCGGCCGGTGCGGTGACGGCAGCGTGCTTCCTGTCGCGCTTCACCGACAGCTATCCGTGGGCTCACCTGGACATCGCGGGCACCGCATGGAAGGGCGGTGCCGCGAAGGGCGCGACGGGCCGTCCGGTGCCGTTGCTCGCGCAGTTCCTGATCGACCGCGCCGGCCAGTGATGGCGGTGCTGACGACGATGCGGGTACGCGGGCAATGACGCGAATCGATTTCCATTCGAACGTCGGCGATTCGCTCGCGTACGCGTGCCGGCTGCTGCGCAAGGCCTACCAGGCCGGGCAGCCGGTCGTCGTGCTCGCCGAGCCCGCGCGCCTGCGCGCGCTCGACGAGCAGCTCTGGACGTTTTCGCCGCTCGATTTCATTCCGCATTGCGGCGTCGACAGCGAGCACGCAGCCGGCACGCCGATCGTGCTGGCCGCCGATCTCGACAAGGCGCCGCATCATCACGTGCTGCTGAACCTCGGTGCGACCGTGCCCGCGCAGTTCGCCCGCTTCGAGCGTCTGCTCGAAGTGGTCGGCAATGCGCCGGACGAGCTGGCCGCGGGCCGCGACCGCTATCGCTTCTACCGCGATCGCGGATACGCGCTGAACAACTACAAGCAGGGCAGCTAGCCGCAACCGTCGACGGAGCGTTCTCGTGACACAAGCCGATTCATCCACGATCCCGACGCTGACCGACGTGCTGGTGCCGGGCAAGCCGGTGCCGGCGCGCTCGCCCGCGCCCGACGCGCCGCAGCCGCAGCCGCAGCCGCACGCCAGCACGGCGATTCCGGTGTTGACCGACGTGATCGCACCGGCCGATTCCACGAAAACCGCCGCCGACCCCGAATTCGTCGTGATCGAACCGGTGCCGACGCTGCACGTGCCGGCGGTCGAGTTGCCGGGCGACGTGGCGGCGGCTGCTGCGGCGGCGATGGGCGAGACCGATGCGCCGGCCGAACCCGGCGCCGCGGAGCATGTGGTCGCCGAGGACGCAGCGGCGATGAATGCGCCGCTCCAGTCGTCGCTGGGCGACGACGCTGTGCCGCAGCATGCGTTCGCTGCGGTTGCGCGTGATGCGGCCGGGCACGCGTCTGAAACGGCCATGCCGGAGGCGGTCGTACCGGCCGCGGCGCCGCAGCCGGATGGGCAGGCAGCGGCCGGGTTGACACCGGAGGATGCGCAGCACATCGCCGAGCGCCTGCGCAATCGCCTGACGAACTATCTGACCGGAGCAGGGCGCGAGGCCATCGAGGCCCGCTGCCGCGACGCGCTGCATGAGCATTCGGCCTGGCTGGTCGGCCAGGTCACGCGCGAGGTGGCGCTGACGCTGGAAACCGAGATCATGGACTGGGTCCGCGACGCGGTCGACGAAGAGATCGCGCGCCGACGCGCCGGGCATTCGGGCTGAACGCCCGCCGTTCGGGCGATAGAAAAGAGGGTGCGGTTCCAGTAAGCGCAGGCAAAGCTGCCGGCGAGGGGCAAGCCCGCCTGTCGGCGGCGCCCGGCACAACGGTTTGCCCCGTCCGGGGCATCCGGTTCAACGCAGCGACAGCACCCATTGCGCGAGCGCGTGGGCTTCGCCGCTCGTCAGTTGCGTGTTGGCGGGCATCGGCACGCTGCCCCATACGCCGACGCTGCCTTTCACGATCGATTGGGCAAGGTAATCGACGGCGTCGCCGCGCGCCGCATATTTGCCGGCGATGTCGCGGAACGACGGGCCCATCAGCGGCTTCCCGACAGCGTGGCAGGCCATGCAGTTCTTGCGCTGCGCCAGCGCGAGGCCGTCGGCCTGTTCGGCGCGCGCCGCCGCTGCGCTGCCGGTCAGCAGCGTCACGAGCAGGGCGCGCAATATCGTCTGTTTCATGCGGTTCTCCGCCAGCGGGGACGGCCGGCTTCATGGTCCGCGCATTATAGAAGCAAAGGGAGAGCGCGTTTTGCGCGTTCCCCCGGCGGCCATTCCTATTGGGGTCGCATGTTGCGGCGAACTCGCGTCAACCCGTGACGGCGCCCTTGTTCGCCGGCCGGGCGAGGGCCGCGAATTTCGCGAGCACGCCGCGCGTGTAGCGCGGTGCCGGCTGTTTCCACGCGGCGCGCCGGCGCGCGAGCTCGGCATCGTCGACGTTCAGCTCCAGCAGCAGCCGGTGCGCGTCGATCGTGATCGAGTCGCCTTCCTGCACGAGCGCGATCGTGCCGCCGACGAACGCCTCGGGCGCGACGTGGCCGACCACCATGCCCCACGTGCCGCCCGAGAAGCGGCCGTCCGTGATGAAGCCGACCGATTCGCCGAGCCCCTTGCCGATGATCGCGGACGTCGGCGCGAGCATTTCCGGCATGCCGGGGCCGCCCTGGGGGCCGAGGTAGCGCAGCACGAGGATGTCGCCTGCGCGGATCCGGTCGCCGAGGATCGCATCCATCGCGCTCTGCTCGTCGTCGAACACGCGGGCGGGGCCCGTGATCACCGGGTTCTTCAGGCCGGTGATCTTCGCGACCGCGCCGTCTTCCGCGAGATTGCCCTTCAGGATCGCCAGGTGGCCTTCCTTGTACAGCGCGCGGTCGATCGGGAAGATCACGTCCTGGTCCGCGCGCGGCACGCTCGGCACGTCCTTCAGTTCGTCGGCGATCGTGCGGCCGGTGATCGTCATGCAGTCGCCGTGCAGCAGCCCCGCATCGAGCAGGATCTTCAGCACCTGCGGAATCCCGCCGGCCTGATGCAGGTCGGTCGCGACATACCGGCCCGACGGCTTCAGGTCGCAGATCACGGGCACGCGCTTGCGGATGCGCTCGAAGTCGTCGATCGTCCAGTCGACCTCGGCCGCGTGCGCGATCGCGAGATAGTGCAGCACCGCATTGGTCGAGCCGCCCGTCGCCATGATCACCGACACCGCATTCTCGATCGACGCCTTCGTGATGATGTCGCGCGGCTTCAGGTCGCGCTTCACGGCCTCGACGAGCACGCGTGCCGATTCGGCGGCCGAATCGACCTTCTCCTGGTCGGGGTTCGCCATCGTCGACGAGTACAGCAGCGACATCCCGAGCGCCTCGAACGACGAACTCATCGTGTTCGCGGTGTACATGCCGCCGCACGAACCCGACGTCGGGCACGCGTTCTGCTCGACGCCTTCGAAATCCTCCTGCGACATCCGGCCCGCGGTGAATTCGCCGACGGCCTCGAACGACGACACGATCGTCAGGTCGCGGCCCTTCCAGTGGCCGGGACGGATCGTGCCGCCGTACACGTAGATGCCCGGCACGTTCAGGCGCGCGAGCGCGATCATGCCGCCCGGCATGTTCTTGTCGCAGCCGCCGACGACGACCACGCCGTCCATCCACTGCCCCTGCACGCAGGTCTCGATGCAGTCGGCGATCACCTCGCGCGACACGAGCGAGTACTTCATGCCCTCGGTGCCCATCGACATGCCGTCCGAAATCGTCGGCGTGCCGAAGATCTGCGGGTTCGCATCGGACGCCTTCACGGCCGCGACGGCCGCGTCCGACAGGCGCTGCAGGCCGGAATTGCACGGCGTGATCGTCGAATGGCCGTTCGCGATGCCGACCATCGGCTTGTCGAAATCGTCCTTCTGGTAGCCGAGTGCGTAATACATCGAGCGGTTCGGCGAACGGGCCACGCCTTGCGTGATGTGCTTCGAGCGACGGTTGTACGACATGGGGGACTCCATCGTTGTCTGGGCGACGCCCGTGAGCGGCGTGCCGGTTCGGATGAAACAAGAATGGAGTTTCCGGATTGGGATGTCCAATATATTATTTGTCGCTTATTAAGTCGTTTTCCGAATGAGTAACGCATGGCCGATCCGACGCCCGACCTGCGCCAGTGGCGCTATTTCGTGACCGTCGCCGACGAGCGCCATTTCGGCCGCGCGGCCGAGCGCCTGTCGATGACGCAGCCGCCGCTGTCGCAGGCGATCCGGGGGCTCGAGGAGGCGCTCGGCGTCGCGCTGTTCGTGCGTACCAAGCGCTCGGTGGCGCTGACGGCGGTGGGTGCGGCGCTGTTGCCCGACGTGCGCCGGCTGCTGGCGTCGGCCGATGCGCTGCCGCCGCTCGCGCGGCGGCTCGCGCGCGGCGAGGCCGGCTCGCTGTCGCTCGCGTTCGTGTCGACCGCCGATTACGGGCTGCTGCCTTCGCTGCTGCGCGCGTTCGGCGCGCGCTATCCGCAGGTGCGCCTGCAGCTCGCGGAGGCGACGAGCGACGTGCAGATCGACGAACTCGTCGCCGGCCGCATCGACGCAGGGCTCGTCATTCCGCCGGTGCCGCCGCGTCACGCGGCCGGACTGTCGTACCTGCCGGTCGTGCGCGAGCCGCTGGTGGTCGCGATGCCGGCCACAGCGTGCGACGCGCCCGAAGACGAACCCGTGCATCTCGCCGATATCGCCGCATTGCCGCTCGTGATCTTTCCGCGTCGTTTGGCACCCGGCTTTTATGACATCATTACGGGCTGCTACGGCGCGGCGGGGGAAACTCCGCGCATCGGCCAGGAGGCGATCCAGATGCAGACGATCGTCAGCCTCGTGTCGGCCGGCATGGGCGTCGCACTGGTGCCGCAATCGCTGCGTAACCTGCGGCGCACCGGCGTGGTCTACCGGCCGCTCGCCGGTCATGCGCCGGTCGTCGAGACAGGCCTCGTGTGGCGCACGGGCGACGTGAGTCCCGTGCTCGCCGGCTTCATCGACGTCGTACGTGCGCAGGGCCTCGCCGCGTGACGTGAACGATGGTGCACCGGTGCCGTCCAACGCGCGGTGCTGCGCGTTCGCGACGGCCGTACCGCATTCGAAAACTTCTTCGCTAACCCATGATCATTCACCCGAATTTCGACCCCGTTGCGATCCATCTCGGGCCGCTGGCCGTGCGCTGGTACGGCCTCATGTATCTCGTCGGCTTCATCGCGGCGATCGTCGTCGGCCGGGTCCGCCTGAAGCTGCCGCACGTCGCCGCGCAAGGCTGGACCGCGAAGGACATCGACGACATGATGTTCTACGGCGTGCTCGGCACCGTGCTCGGCGGCCGGCTCGGCTATGTGCTGTTCTACAAGGCCGATTTCTACTTCTCGCATCCGCTCGACGTGTTCAAGGTGTGGGAAGGCGGCATGTCGTTTCACGGCGGCTTCCTCGGCGTGACGCTCGCGATGATGCTGTTCGCGTGGCAGCGCAAGCGCCACTGGCTGCAGGTCACCGATTTCGTCGCGCCGATGGTGCCGACGGGGCTCGCGGCCGGGCGGCTCGGCAACTTCATCAACGGCGAGCTGTGGGGCCGCGTGACCGATCCGACGGCGCCGTGGGCGATGCTGTTCCCGGGCGCGATGCGCGACGATGCGGCATGGCTGCCGAAACATCCGGCGCTCGTCGAGAAGTGGCATCTCGCCGATGTGTTCATGCAATACCAGATGCTGCCGCGCCATCCTTCGCAGCTCTATGAAATCGCGCTCGAAGGCATCGCACTGTTCTTCGCGCTGTTCTTCTTCTCGCGCAAATCGCGGCCGATGGGCGCCGTGTCCGCGCTGTTCCTGATCGGCTACGGCCTCGCGCGCTTCACGGTCGAGTTCGCACGCGAGCCCGACGACTTCCTCGGCCTGCTTGCGCTCGGCCTGTCGATGGGACAGTGGTTGTCGCTGCCGATGATCCTCGGGGGTATCGCGCTGATGGTCTGGGCGTATCGCCGTCGCGCGGCGAATGCGAATGCGGCTGCGTGATGCGATACCGATGCGCGCGCAATCGGCGCGTGCATCGACAACACGCATGCAAAATGAAAAACGCCGGCCTTCGGGCCGGCGTTTTTCATTTCCGACAGCCGCGCGTTGCGCGTTACTTCATCTGCACCGAGCCGTTGACGGTGACCGACACGGTGGCCTTGCCGCCTTCGACCGCGATCGGTGCGCTCATCTTCGCGCTGTCCATCGGCGCCGCGGCCATCGCCATCATGCGCGGGTACGGCTGCACGTTGCGACCGCTGCCGACATTCACGTCGCGGATCGTGTAGCTGCTGTAGCCGAACGCCTTCGCGGCTTCGTCCGCGCGGGCGCGGAACGACTTGATCGCTTCGGTCGTGAGCTTCTGCTCGGCCGTGCGCTGCGCTTCAGGCGACAGCGAGAACTCGACGTTCGCGACCTGCATCAGGTTCGACAACTGGCCTGCAAGCTTCGACGCCGCGGCGAAATCGCGCGATTCGAGCGCGACCTCGGTACGGCCACGCCATGCGGAGATCTTCCCGTCGCGATCGGTACTCGGATACACGGAGAATGCGCCCGTGTGCGCGGTGACGCCCGATACGCCCTTCGCCTGCGACAGCGCGGCATCGGCGCGCTGGTTCAGCGCGGACGTCAGGCTGCCCGGATCCTTGGCCTGCTGTTCGTAGAACAGCGTGATGTGGATGATGTCCTGCGGCACGTCGGCGCTGGCCTGCGACGAAAGCGACAGCACGCCTGCCGGTTCCGGAAAGTGCGGGTTCGCGGTTTGCGCGTGCGCGGCGGGCGACGCGAGCGTCAGCGCGACGGGAACGGCGGCGGCGAGGGCGAGCGACAGCGCGAGAGCGGATTTCTTGGTCATTGTTGGACTCCTTGTGCGAGGGCGCGCACGCGGATCATGCGTGCACGACGCGGGCGTACCGCGCAACGAAAAAAAGAGCCGGCCCGATCGGCCGACAGCGGTTGCTTAGGCTGCGCGAGAGACCCGCGAGTTCCGCGGCGGCCGCGCGTGCTGACCAGATTTGACCTTTGGCGCGCGCCTACTTCATCAGCTTTTCGGTGATGAACCGCCATTCGGCACGCGTGACGGGCGTGATCGACAGCCGGTTGCCGCGTGCGAGCACGCGCATGTCGGCGAGCTCGTCGTGTTCGCGCAGTGCGGCGAGCGGCACGAGCGGCGACTTTTTCACGTAGCGCACGTCGACGAGCAGCCAGCGCGGCGCTTCCTGCGTCGACTTCGGGTCGTAATAGGGGCTTT
Organism: Burkholderia pyrrocinia; assembly: GCF_018417535.1. NCBI lineage: Bacteria > Pseudomonadati > Pseudomonadota > Betaproteobacteria > Burkholderiales > Burkholderiaceae > Burkholderia > Burkholderia pyrrocinia. The sequence continues at coordinate 23,802 of NZ_CP070977.1, forward strand.
TCGGATCGAACTGCGTGGGATCGGGGTAGGGCGTCGACGACACTTCGGCGAGGCCTGCGATGCCCGGCTCGGGGCAGCTCGAGTGATAGAACAGCACGCCGTCGCCGATCTTCATCGTGTCGCGCATGAAATTGCGCGCCTGATAGTTGCGCACGCCGGTCCACGGCAGCGAGCGCTGCGGTGCGTTGGCGAGATCGTCGATGCTTGCTTCGTCCGGTTCGGACTTCATCAGCCAGTATTGCATGGATCGTGATCGACGCAGAAAGAGGCTGCTACAAAAGAAAACGGCACCGGGACGTGCCCGATGCCGTTGGATAGGCCCCCGCCTTGGCCGCTAGGCCGGCATCCTGAACCTGAGGTTCAGAATTGGTCGCAGTTAGCAGCACTTCGGGTACATCAGACAGAGTGACGCGCGCGCCCGTGCTACAAATTTCCGCAACCGTGCACATGGCATTGGTTCAAGGAATATATGACCTTGGCGAACCAGGCAGGGAAGCTGACTGAACTGTGATTCGATGCGCCAATTTGACCACCGTTGATCGCAGAGATCAAGGGGAATCGACGCATCGATTAAAACGTTACTGCGTCTCGTGCTGTGCGAGCACCGCGCCGAGCTGTTCGTTCATCTGGTGCATTGTACGACGGATTTCCTCCGCCGGAAATGCTTCACCGTGCCGCACGCTCGTTTGCAGCCGCAGCAATTCCGATGCGAGCGACAGTGCCGCCATCACCGCGATGCGATCGATGCCGCGTACCGAGCTGTTCGAGCGGATTTTCGACATTTCGGCGTCGACGCGCGCGACTGCCTCGAGCAGCGCCGCTTCGGTCTCGGCCGAACAGGCGAGCCGATAGGCCTGACCGAGAATCGAGACTTCGATCTGCTTGGTGCTCATGCATGTTCTCCGTGGCTGGCCGCGTCATCGCTGTCCGTACGCGCCTGCGCATCCAGCAGGTCGAGCTGGTTGTCGGCTTGCTCCGCGCTTTTCGAGCGCGGCAGCTTTTCGAGAATCGCGTTCAGTTTCACCTGAGCGTCGTCGATTTTTGCCGACAGCGTATCGCGCTCGGCCGCGAGCGCATTGCGTTCTTCGCGCAGTTGCGCGAGTTCCGCGCGGACCGTGTCCGCTTCCGCGCGCAATTGCGCGACCTGCTCTTCGAGCGCGAGCCGTTCCGCGTGATAGCGCTTGTTCAGCGAAATCAGACGGCCAATATTTTGAGATAAGGTTTCGAGTTCGTTGAGCATTTGCTGCGTCCTCTAAAGACCCAGCATTTTAGCGCGGAATAACGCGCAATCCGACATCTGTAACGTTTCCAGTCGTAACACCCTCGCTTCTTGCTGCGAATGGGCGCGTCCCGTGCGTGTCCGGACGCTTCCTTGACGCTTGCGCGACCGGCTCCTAAACTGGCGCCGCCTCGGTGCTCGCGCGTGGAACGCGCGGTTAAACGGGAAGCAGGGCGCGGGCTCCGCCAGGAGACCGCCAACCTGCGCTGCCCCCGCAACGGTAAGCGGCCGCGTCCAGTGACGCAGGCCGGCTCGGGCGCGTTCCGCGTGCAGGTTTCGCACGCGGGCGCGGGCCACTGCGCGTCATCGCGCGGGAAGGCGAGCCGGTACGCCGCCAGCCCGGATACCGGCCGAGACGGGGAGCCCGCACGGGCTTCGTGACGCGTGGCCTGCGGGGAGGCGGGCCGCGCAGTGCTTCACGGGATTTATCTTCATGCTGACCCCAATCGTCCGCACGGCGCTCGGCGCGCTTTGCGGATTGCCGCTTGCCGCCGCCGCGCAGACCGCGGCGAATGCCGATTCCGCGGCGTCCGCCGTGCCCGCGGCCCAACCTGCGGCTGCGACGATGCTCGAACCGGTCGTCGTCACCGCGCAGCGCGCGCCGCAGGCGCTGGCCGACACGATTCCGCAAACCACCGTATTCGACGCGCAGGATATCGCCGCGCATGCGGGCGCCGACCTGCCGACGCTGCTCGCGCTCGCGCCCGGCGCGCAGATCGTGCGCAACGGCGGCCCCGGCGCGAGCGCGACGATGTTCCTGCGCGGTGCGGAGTCGACGCAGTCGCTCGTGCTGATCGACGGCGTGCGGGTCGATTCCGCGAGTCTCGGTGCCGCGCAACTGAGCCAGTTGCCGCTCGACCAGATCGAGCGCGTCGAGATCGTCAACGGCAACGTGTCGTCGCTGTACGGCTCGGGCGCGATCGGCGGCGTCGTGCAGGTGTTCACGAAGGACGGTGGCAATCATCCGCCACGCTTCAACTTCGCGGTCGGCGTCGGCAGCTACGGTACGCAGACGCAGCAGGCTGGCGTATCGGGTCGGCTCGACAGCGACGGGAAGACGACGTTGAGCGTGTCGATCGCGCGCGACAAGGACGACGGTTTTTCCGCGCTCGACCCGGCGAGGAAGCCGAACGCGAACCCGAATGCGAACGGTTACCTGAACGAGAGCATCACCGCGGCGCTGCGCCACCGCTTCAACGACCGCTGGGATGCGGGCATCAGCTACTTCCAGTCGAACGGCAACAACAGCTACGACAACGCGTGGGGCGTGCCGACCGACCTGAACAACCTCTATTCGCGCGTGCAGCAGGTGCGTGCGTTCGCGAACGGCAAGCTGACCGACTGGTGGACCGCTCACCTGAGCGTTTCGACCGGCAACGACCGCAGCCAGTCGGCGCTGAACGGCGTCTACACGGATCACTTCAATACCGACAACCGCCAGTACACGTGGCAAAACGATTTCCGTATCGCGCCTGAACACCTGATACAGGCTGGCTACGAGCGGCTCGACCAGCAGTTCATGTCGAACGCGTATTCCGCGCCGCAGCGTCACGTGAATTCCGGCTGGATCGGCTATTCGGGGCGCTTTGGCCGCCAGCAGTTCCAGGCGAACCTGCGCCGCGACCAGTACTCGGACTTCGGCGGCGCCAATTCCTACTATCTCGGCTACGGCCTCGAACTGACCGATCGCTGGAAGGTGACCGCGAGCTATTCGGACGCGTTCCGTGCACCGAGCTTCAACGACCTCTATTATCCGATGGCCGGCAACCCGTCGATCCAGCCGGAGCGCAGCCATTCGATCGAAGCCGCGCTGCAGTACGCGTCCGATGCGGTGGGCGTGATGCGGCTCACCGCGTTCCAGACGCGCTACGCGAACCTGATCAACTATCGACCCGACGGGAGCGGCTTCTACTATATTGCGCAGAACGTCGGCAGCGCGAAGGTGCAGGGGCTCGAAGGGTCCTGGCAGGGGCATGTCGGCGCGACCGACGTACGGGTTGCCGCCACGTTGCAGAACCCGGTCAACGAAACGCAGAATCAGGATCTCGACCGGCGTGCACGGCGTTTCGCGTCGATGGCCGTGAACCGCGCGTTCGGCGCGTGGCGCGTCGGCGGCGAATGGCTCGTGAGCGGCGCGCGCAACGATTCGGGCGGCGGGCGGCTCGGCGGCTACGGGATCGTCAACCTGTCCGCGCGCTACGACATCACGAAGTCGTGGTACGTCAGCGCGCGCATCGACAACCTGCTCGACAAGGACTACGAGCTTGCCTATGCGTACAACACACCGAAGCGCGGCGCCTATGTCACGCTCGGCTGGCAGCAGTAAGCGGATGCGCCGCGCGTCATGCGCGGGGCCGTGCGCGGTATGAGCGCCGCGCGCGCCGCCGCGATCTGGGCCGCGCTGGCCACCGCGGTCGCGTTGCTGTTCGTCGCGTCGCTGTCGATCGGCAGCGTGCCGATGTCGCCGTGGCAGGCGCTCGCGTCGCTCGTGCCGCATGGCGGCGACGCGTTGTTCGCCGACATCGTCCGCACGCTGCGGCTGCCGCGCGCGCTCGCGGGCTTCGCGTGCGGTGCGCTGCTCGCGCTTGCGGGCGCGCTGCTGCAGGTGCTGCTGCGCAACCCGCTCGCGGAACCGTACGTGCTCGGCGTGTCCGGCGGCGCGGCCGGATTCGCGCTCGTCGCGATGATCGCGGGCGGTGCGTGGTGGCTCGTCGACGCGTCGGCGTTTGCCGGCTCGCTCGTATCGGTCGCGCTCGTGCTCGGTCTTGCACGCCGCGAGCTGTGGCGCGGCGATTCGCGCGACGCGTCGCCGCGGCTGCTGCTCACGGGTGTCGTGATCGCGGCAGGGTGGGGCGCGCTCGTCACGCTGCTGCTGTCGCTCGCGCCCGATGCGCGGTTGCGCGGGATCATCTTCTGGCTGACGGGCGACCTGAACGGCGTGACCGCGCCGTGGTTCGCGTGGGGCGCGCTGCTGCTGGCCGCATGCGTCGCGCTGCCGGCCGCGCCGCAATTGAATGTACTGCTGCGCGGCGACGCGACCGCGCTCGCGCTCGGCGTGCCTGTCGCGCGCCTGCGGGTGCGAATCTATCTCGTCGCGTCGCTGGCCGCGGCGGCTGCGGTGACGACGGCCGGCACGATCGGCTTCGTCGGCCTCGTCGTGCCGCACGCGCTGCGGCTCGCGTTCGGCAACGACCAGCGCATGCTGCTGCCGGCCGCGATGCTCGCGGGCGGGGGCGGCGTGATGGCGGCCGACCTGCTCGCGCGCACCGCGATCGCGCCCGCGCAACTGCCGGTCGGCGTGATGACCGCGTTGATCGGCGTGCCGGTGTTCCTGTGGATGTTGCTGAGGAGGCCGATGCGATGACAAGCCCTGCGCGGCACGCCGCCGCTTCCGGCCACGACATGGCCTGCGCGACCGCTGACCTGACGCTGAAGGGCGGCGCGCGCACGCTGCTCGACGGCTTTACGCGGGCCTTCCGTCCCGGCGAAATCTGGTGCGTCGCCGGGCCGAACGGCGCGGGCAAGACGACGCTGCTCGCGACGCTCGCGGGGTTGCAGCCGCCGGCCGGCGGCCGGGTCGAGATCGACGGTCGGCCACTTGCCGCATGGCCGCCCGCGCAGCTCGCGCAGCGCCGCGCGCTGATGCCGCAGCAACTGCACGATGCATTCAGCGCGACCGTGTTCGACACGGTGCTGCTCAACCGTTTTCCGTATCTCGGCGGCTGGGGCTGGGAGCGCGACGGCGACCGTGCGGCCGTGCACGACGCGCTCGCGACGTTCGATCTGACCGCGCTCGCGTCGCGCGACGTGCTGTCGCTGTCGGGCGGCGAGCGGCAGCGGGTCGCGCTCGCCGCGACACTGTGCCAGGACGCGCCGCTGATGCTGCTCGACGAGCCGCTCGCACATCTCGACCTGCATCACCAGATCGACTGCCTGACCGCGCTGGCCGCATGGCTCGACGCGGGCCCGCGCACGGTGCTGTTTTCGTGCCACGACCTGAATCTTGCGCGGCGTTTCGCGACGCATGCGCTGTTGCTCGACGGCCGCGGCCATGCATGGGCCGGCCTCGTGCACGACGTGCTGACACCGGAGCGCGCGAGCGACGCGTTCGGCTATCCGCTCGTGCTGATCCGCGAGCATGGCCGCGACGCGTTGCTGCCGGCGTGGCCCGAGCGACAATGACCTTTTCTTTTCCGATACGCGGCGCAGGCCGCGCCAACGACACGGCTCTTCGATGACCACTCCGACCCACTTCCCGCCCGCGATCGCGCCGCTCGACGATGCGCTGCGCAAGCGCCTGCAGCATGTGATCGACCACAAGACCAAGCCGCCCGGCAGCCTCGGCCAGCTCGAGGCGCTCGCGCTGCAGATCGGCCTGATCCAGCACACTGAGCGGCCGGTCGTGCAGCGCCCCGTGATGATCGTGTTCGCCGGCGACCACGGGATCGCGGCCGAAGGCGTGAGTCCCTATCCGCAGGCGGTGACCGCGCAGATGGTCGCGAACTTCCTGGCCGGCGGCGCGGCGATCAACGCGTTCTCGGGCGTCGCACAGAGCACGCTCGAGATCGTCGATGCGGGCGTCGCGTCGCCGCTGCCGCTGTCCGACCGGCTGGTGTCGCTGCCGGTCGCGCGCGGCACGCGCAACTTTGCGACGGAGCCGGCGATGACGCACGACGAGGCGATGACCGCGCTCGCGGCCGGCGCGGCGCGCGTGCGCCTGCACGCGTCGCTCGGCACGAACGTGATCGGCTTCGGCGAGATGGGGATCGCGAACACGTCGTCGGCCGCGTGCCTGATGAGCCGCCTGCTCGACGTGCCGATCGACGCGTGCGTCGGGCGCGGCACGGGCCTCGACGACAAGGGGCTCGCACACAAGCGCGCGGTGCTCGGCCGCGCGCTCGTCAAGCACTCGCACGCGGTCGCGCCGCTCGACGTGCTCGCGACGTTCGGCGGCTTCGAGATCGCGATGATGACGGGCGCGTATCTCGCGGCCGCGAGCGAGCGGATGACGATCCTCGTCGACGGCTTCATCGCGACGGCCGCGCTGCTCGTCGCCGAGCGCATCGCGCCCGGCGTGCGCGACTACTGCGTGTTCTCGCATACGTCGCACGAGGCCGGGCACCGGCGCATGCTCGAGCATTTCGGCGCGAAGCCGCTGCTCGCGCTCGACCTGCGGCTCGGCGAAGGCACGGGTGCGGCGCTCGCGCTGCCGCTCGTGCGCGCGGCGGTTGCGTTCCTCTGCGAGATGGCGAGCTTCGAGTCCGCCGGCGTCGACAATCGTGACGCCTGAGCGCGCGAGCGGCGTGCGTGCCGAACTGCGCTACTTCTTCGTCGCGCTCGGTTATTTCACGCGCGTGCCCGTGCCGCGCGCGATCGGTTACGCGGCCGGCGATCTCGACCAGGCCGCGCGCTATTTCCCGCTCGTCGGTGCATGCGTCGGCGCGTGGGGCGCGCTCGTCTATCTTGCCGCGCTGCGCGTGCTGCCCGCGTCGATCGCGGTCGGGCTGTCGATGGCCGCGACGCTGCTCGCGACCGGCGCCTTCCACGAGGACGGCCTTGCCGACAGTTGCGATGCATTCGGCGGCGGCTATACGCGCGACGACGTGCTGCGCATCATGCACGACTCGCGGATCGGCACGTTCGGCGCGGTCGCGCTCGTGATCGCGCTCGGCGTGAAATGGCAGGCGCTCGCGGCGATGCCGCCACTGCGCGCCGCCTGGACCATGATCGCCGCGCATGCGGCGAGCCGCACGGCGGCCGTGAGCCTGCTGATGTCGCTCGACTATGTGCGCCCCGAAGGCAAGGCGAAGCCGGTCGCGCAACGGATGGGCGCACGCGCGGCGTGCGTCGCGGCGGTATTCGGGCTGCCGTGGCTGTTCTGGCCGGACTGGTGCATGGGCGTCGCCGCGGGCGTCGCGCTCGTGCTCGTGCGCGCGTGGGCGGCCCGCTATTTCGTGAAGCGGATCGGCGGTTATACGGGCGACTGTCTCGGCTTCGCGCAGCAACTGAGCGAACTGGCGATCTATCTCGTGGTGCTCGGATGGACTTCGTCCTGATCCGTCATCCGGCCGTCGGCGTCGAGCCGGGCGTCTGTTACGGACGCAGCGACGTGCCGCTCGCCGCGCCGGCCGATGCCGGTGCGCATGCCGTGCACGCGCATCTGACGGCTATCGGCGCGCCGCCGCCCGAACGGATCTGGACCAGCCCGCTGACGCGATGCGCGTCGGTTGCCGAACGACTCGCGCAGGTATTCGATGTGCCGCTGCAACGCGATGCCGGCTGGCAGGAAATGGATTTCGGCGCGTGGGAAATGCAGCGCTGGGACGATATCGACCGTGCGGCGCTCGATGCGTGGGCGGCTGACCTGATGCATGCGTGCGCGCATGGTGGCGAAAGCGTCGAGCGGTTCGCCGCGCGGGTTGCACGGCAGGCCGACGCGGTTGTGCGGGTCGATCGGCCGCAGTGGGCGGTCACGCATGCGGGCGTGATCCGCGCATTCGCATCGCATGTATTGCGTGTGCCGCTCGATACGCTGCTGTCGCGGCCGGTGCCGACAGGCGGTGTCGTCTGGCTGCGTGCGCATGACGCGGCGCGAACATGGGAAGTCGTGCACTGGGATGAATAAGTTCGCTCGCGCCTGCATGTGAACGGCACAACGCGTGGTCAAACCATCTCAAGCATCGGACGCATCAAGTAGATGTGCGCGACAACCGCGCAAGTCGCCGGAATTCAGCGCGCGGGCCGCCGCGCACGCGCGGCATCGAGATCCTCGCACAGCGCGGCCGCGCCTCGCGCGATCCGCGGCGACGGCCGCGTCAGCAGATCGCCGTCGATCGCGAACAGGTTGTTGCGCGCAACGGCCGTCAGCGCGGGCCACGCACGCCAGCGTGCCAGGCTCGGCAGCGGTTCGTCCGAGCGCGTCGCGCCGGCGCTCGTCGTCACGATCGCTTCCGGATTCGCCGCGAGCACGGCCTCGTCGGTGACGGTCGGCGCGAGCGGCTTGAGCGATGCGAACACGTTGCGGCCGCCGCACAGCGCGATCACGTCGTTGATCAGGTGCGCGCCGTTGAGCGTCATCAGCGGGCGGTCCCAGACCTGGAAGAACATCGTGACGGGCGGGCGCGCGGCATAGCGTGCGCGCAGCGCCGCGATATCGCGTGCAAAGGACGCCGCGGCCGCATCGGCTGCCTGCTGCGTGCCGAGCAGCGTGCCGAGCCGGCGCAGCGACGACGACACGTCGTCGAGATGTTTCGGTTCACTGAAGAACAGCGGGATGTGCAGCGCGCGCAGCGCATCGGTCTGCCGCTCGGCGTTGCCGTGCCGCCAGACGACGATCAGGTCGGGCTTCAGCGCGGCGATCCGCTCGAGGTCGAGCGCCTTGTTGTCGCCGACGCGCGGCACCGCTTGCGCGGCGGGCGGGTAGTCGCTGTACGTGACGGTGCCGACGAGCTTCGCGCTGCCGCCAGCCGCGTAGACCAGCTCGGTCGCGTGCGGCGCGAGGCTGATCACGCGCTGCGCGGGCGCGGGCAGCGTGACGGTATTGCCGGCGTCGTCGCGGGTCGTGACATCGGCATGGACGAGCGGCGCGTGAGCGAGCGCGGCCAGCGTCGCGGCCGGCGCCAGCCGGCGGAACTTGCCCGCGGTCATGCGGATTCCTGTTGCAGCGTCGGTACGCAGTGCGCGAGCGCATCGCCGAGGCGCTGCCATTCGGCTTCGCTGCCCGGCAGGCCGATGCGCACGCTCGACGGCTTGGCGAAGTGGCGCGTCCAGATTCCGCGTGCAGCGAGCGCCGCATGCAGCGCCGCAGCGCGCGGGTCGTCGGTCCAACTGAAGAGCGGTGTCGCGCGAACCGCGAAGTCGTGCGTGCGCAGCAGCGCGGCCAGTCGCTCGCCGTCGGCCGCGAGCCGTTCACGGGCGGCGGCCTGCCATGCGCGATCGGCAAATGCCGCGGCAACCGCATGACGCGCGGGGCCGCCGACCGTCCATGCGCCGAGCATGTCGCGCAGCGCGACGGTCCGTTCGGGGCACGCGAGCACGAAGCCCGCGCGGATGCCGGCGAGACCGAAGAACTTGCCGACCGAGCGCAGTACGACGAGCCCCGGGCGATCGACCTGCGGCGCGAGCGATTGCGTCGCGCCCGTATCGGCGAACGCCTCGTCGACGATCAGCGTGCCGTCGCGTGCCGACAACTGCGCATGCCAGCCGAGCAGGCGCTCGGCCGGCACGAATTCGGCGGTCGGGTTGTTCGGATTCCCGACGATGACGTGGCGCAGCGCCGCCGGCAGCGTATCCGTGCCGATGTCGAGCGGCACGATGCGATGGCCGTGACGCGCGAACGCGGGCGCGTATTCGCCGTAGGCGAGCGACGCGACGCCGGCGTCGCCGGTCGGCAGCAACGCAGGCAATGCGCGGATCGCGGCCTGGCTGCCGGCGACCGGCAGCACGTGTGCGGGATCGGGCGCGTGGTAGTACTGCGCGGCGCAGGCCGCGAGGCCGTCGCCGTCGTCGGGCAGCCGGCGCCACGCGTCGGCCGGGACGGGCGGCACCGGATAGCCGACCGGATTGATGCCGGTCGACAGGTCGAGCCAGGCTTCGTACGGAATGCCGTGGCGGCGTGCGGCTTCATGCAGGTTGCCGCCGTGCGCGATGCGTGTGTCAGACATGATGGGTGGCCATGACGAGTGCGCCGCTCGCGACCAGCAGCGCGAGCCACAGTGCGAGCGTGCGCGTGACGAGCGACAGCGCGGCGACGATGTGGACGGCGGTCGCGCTCGCGCCGGTGCCGAGCGCCGGACGATCCTCGATCTCGCCGTGATAGACGGCCGGGCCGCCGAGCTGCACGTTCAGGCTGCCGGCGCCCGCGGCCATCACGGGGCCCGCGTTCGGGCTGTCCCAGTGGCGCGCCTGCGTGCGCCAGCAGCGCCATGCGGCGGCCGTGTCGCCGAGCAGCGCGTAGCTCGCGGCCGTGAGGCGCGCGGGAATCCAGTTCAGCGCGTCGTCGAGCCGCGCGGCGGCCCAGCCGAAGGTCAGGAAGCGCGGCGTGCGGTAGCCCCACATCGCGTCGAGCGTGTTCGCGAGCCGGAACAGCAGCGCGCCGGGACCGCCCGCGACGACGAACCAGAAGAGCGCGCCGAAGATCGCGTCGTTGCCGTTTTCGAGCGCCGATTCGACGGCGGCGCGCGACAACGCGCCTTCGTCGGCGTCGCTCGTGTCGCGCGACACGATGCGCGCGGTCAGCGTGCGCGCGGCGTCGAGGTCGCGCCGCAGCAGCGCCGCGGCGATCGGTGCGACATGGTCGGCGAGGCTCTTCGCGCCGAGCGCGAACCACAGCAGCGCGACATGTAGCGCGGCCGCGAGCGGCCACGGCAGCACGGCCACGAGCCATGCCGCGACGGCCACCGGCGGCACGACGGCCGCGATCCACGCGGCGACACCGACCGCGCGGCCGCGCCGGCCCGTGTTCAATGCGCCTTCGATGCGTGCGGCGAGCCGGCCGAATGCGACGAGCGGATGCCAGCCGGCGGGTTCGCCGATCGCACGGTCGACGATCGCGGCCGCGACCGCGAGCATCGCGACGACGGGCAGCGACAGCATCAGCATGACGGCGCTCCCGCCTTGAGGTCGAGCGGCAGCCCGGCGACGAGCAGCGTCACGCGCGTCGCGAGCGCGGCGACGCGCTGGTTCAGGCGCCCGAGTTCGTCGACGTAGCGGCGCGTGACCGACCCGAGCGGCACGACGCCGAGCCCGATCTCGTTGCTGACGACGATCACCTTCGCGCGTGCGCCGCGCAATGCGTGCTCGAGCCGCTCGACCTGCGCCGTGTACTGCGCATCGTCGAGCGGCTCGCCGTCGACCGGGCACAGCAGGTTCGTGAGCCACAGCGTCAGGCAGTCGACCAGCAGGCATGCGTGCGGATCGTCGAGCCGAGCGAGCGTGCCGGCGAGGTCGACGCTCGCATTGGCGAACCCCCATTCGGCTGGCCGGCGCGCGCGATGATGCGCGATGCGCTGCGCGAATTCGGCATCGGCGGCGGTCGCGGTCGCGATGTAGGTGACGGGGCGGCCGCTGTCGGCCGCGAGCCGCTCGGCATGCGCGCTCTTGCCCGAGCGCGCGCCGCCGAGGACGAAGGTGAGGTCGTGCGGAATCATCGCGTGATTGTAACGGCGCGGGCGTACCGGCGCGGGCGATAATGCGGCCTTTGCTTCGCGACGACCTTTACACGATGAATGCACCCGAGCCGCGGCCGCGTGGCACGCTGATGATCCAGGGCACGACGTCCGACGCGGGCAAGAGCACGCTCGTCGCGGGCCTGTGCCGCCTGGCGCGCCGTGCCGGCGCGCGCGTTGCGCCGTTCAAGCCGCAGAACATGGCGCTCAACAGCGCGGTGACGGCCGACGGCGGCGAGATCGGCCGCGCGCAGGCGCTGCAGGCGCTGGCCGCGGGCGTCGCGCCGCATACGGATTTCAACCCCGTGCTGCTGAAGCCGACGAGCGACCGCGGCGCGCAGGTGATCATTCACGGCAAGGCGCGTTTGAACCTCAACGCGCGGGCGTATCACGACTACAAGCCGGTCGCCTTCGATGCAGTGCTCGAGTCGTATGCACGCCTGCGCGCCGGTTACGACACGGTGATCGTCGAGGGCGCCGGCAGCCCGGCCGAGATCAACCTGCGCGACGGCGATATCGCGAACATGGGCTTTGCCGAACGCGTCGACTGCCCGGTCGTGCTCGTCGCCGACATCGACCGCGGCGGCGTGTTCGCGCACCTGGTCGGCACGCTCGCGTGCCTGTCGGACAGCGAGCGCGCACGCGTGCGCGGCTTCGTGATCAACCGTTTCCGCGGCGATTTCAAGCTGCTCGAACCGGGGCTCGACTGGCTGCGCGCGCAGACGGGCAAGCCCGTGTTCGGCGTGCTGCCGTACCTGCACGGGCTGTTGCTCGACGCGGAGGACATGCTGCCCGCGCAGGCGCGCAGCGCCGCCGCACGTGGCGACGCCGGCGTGCTGCGCGTCGTCGTGCCCGCGCTGCCGCGCATCAGCAACCACACCGATTTCGATCCGCTGCGCGCGCACCCGCAGGTCGAGTTCACGTACTGGAAAAGCGGCCCGGTGCCGGATGCCGACCTGCTGATCCTGCCCGGCTCGAAGAGCGTGCAGCGCGATCTCGCATGGCTGCGCGACGCGGGCTGGGACGCGGTGATCCGTCGCCACCTGCGCTACGGCGGCAAGGTGATCGGCATCTGCGGCGGGATGCAGATGCTCGGCCGCACGCTCGACGATCCGCTCGGCCTCGAAGGCGCGCCCGGCACCGTGCCGGGGCTCGGGCTGCTCGATTTCGACACGACGCTGCAGCCCGACAAGACGCTGAGGAACGTGACCGGACATCTGGCGCTGCCGGGCGGGGCCGCCGTGCGCGGCTACGAGATCCACATGGGCGACACGCTCGGGCCCGCGCTCGCGGCGCCCGCGCTGCTGCTGGCAGCCGGCGCCGCGCCGGGCGGCACGCGCCCGGACGGCGCGGTTTCGGCCGACGGCCAGATTCTCGCGACCTACGTGCACGGGCTGTTCGACGCGCCCGACGCGTGCGCGGCGCTGCTCGCGTGGGCCGGGCTAGACGGCGCGGAGCGGATCGACTATCCGGCGCTGCGCGAGGCATCGCTGGAGCGGCTGGCCGACACGTTCGCCGAACATCTCGACCTCGACGCGCTGTACGCCGAGTTTCGTTGAAGCAGTGCCGTGCCGCCCTCGCTTTTTCCGCCGGATCGCGTACAACACAGGAGGGCGGATGTCCGCCTGGAGGAGTGCGACGATGAAGGCTCGATGGTGGTGGAGCGTGCTGCTCGCGGCGCTGCTGGGCGCATCGGCGGTTGCGCACGCGTGCGATTCATATGCACCGGGCGGCAGCCAGTCCGGTTCCGGCGACGCTACACAAGGCAAGAGCGGTTACTGACGTGGGTATCGGGGCATGTTGATCATGCCCCTTTTTAACGGTTTTATTCGTTCCTTTTGGGAATGAGTTAAAGCGAGTTGGCGTGTTTATCGGTCGATTCGGTTCGAATAGAGTGGGGCCCATTCTCATCCACTCACGAAGGAATCCGCCATGAACCCCAATCGCCTGAACGATTTCGCCGCGACGCTGCTGCGCGTCGCGCTCGGCGTGCTGTACCTCGCGCACGTCGCGCAGAAGGTGTTCGTCTTCACGTTGCCCGGCACCGCGCAGTTCTTCGCGTCGATCGGCCTGCCGGGCTGGCTCGCGTACCTGACGACGTTCGTCGAACTGGCCGGCGGCCTTGCGCTGCTCGCGGGTTTCCGCGTGCGTGTCGCCGCGCTCGTGCTGCTGCCGTTCATGCTCGGCGCGACGGCCGCGCATCTGCCGAACGGCTGGAGCTTCGCGTCGCCGAACGGCGGCTGGGAATACCCGGCGTTCTGGGCCGTCACGCTTGCCGTGCAGGCGCTGCTGGGCGGCGGCGTGTTCGCGATCGGCGCACGGGAGGCCGCGGTTCAGCGCGCGTAAAGGGGCATAAGGGGCGCGCGGTTCGGCGCAACCCGTTCCGGTGAGCCCCCGTTTGCCGATATCATCGCTCCCTGTATCCGCAATCGAGCGGCGCCAGCCATGCGGCCGGCGCCGCGTGGCTTTTTCGGGGGAATTCATGACGGTGATCGTGGTGGCGAATCCGAAGGGCGGCGTGGGGAAGAGCACGCTGTCCACCAATCTTGCCGGCTATTTCGCGGCGCAGGGCACATGGGTCGCGCTCGCCGATCTCGACCGGCAGCAGTCCGCGCATGCGTGGCTCGACCTGCGGCCGGCCGGCCTGCCGTCGATCGAGGCGTGGGATCTCGATCCGGACGCGCCGTCGAAGCCGCCGCGCGGCCTCGAATATGCGGTGATCGATACGCCGGCCGGCCTGCACGGCAACCGGCTCGGCGTGGCGCTGCAACTGGCCGACAAGGTGATCGTGCCGCTGCAGCCGTCGATGTTCGATATTCTCGCGACCCAGCAGTTTCTCGAGCGCCTCGCCGGCGAGAAGGCCGTGCGCAAGGGCGGCGTCGAGGTCGGGATCGTCGGGATGCGGGTCGACGCGCGCACGCGTTCGTCCGACCAGTTGCACCGCTTCGTCGAAGGGCTCGGCCTGCCGGTGCTCGGCTACGTGCGCGACACGCAGAACTACGTGCAGATCGCCGCGCACGGCCTCACGCTGTGGGACGTCGCGAAGAGCCGGGTCGAGAAGGATCTCGAACAGTGGCGGCCGATTGTCGAATGGGCCGAACGCCGCGCGCCGAAGGCCGAGAAGACGGAAAAGATCGCCAAGGCGTCCTGATCGCGCGGCCATCGGGCCGGCGCGCGACAAAATTAGAAAGGGCCGGATCCCGTGCGGTACGGGATCCGGCCCTTCGACCACAAGCGGCGCAGCCGCTCCCGCGCGCCACGGCCCGCGGGCGGCCGCTCAGGTTACGTCCAGTTCTGCGTCGGCACGTGATCGCGGTGGCCCTTGATCTTGTTGCCGTCGTCGATGAACACGAGCTTCGGCTTCCAGCCGGCCTGCAGTTCGGCTTCGTCGACCATCGCGAATGCCGCGATGATCACGAGGTCGCCGAGCTGCGCGCGGCGCGCGGCGGAGCCGTTCAGCGAGATCATCCCGCTGCCGCGCTCGCCCTTGATCGCGTACGTCGAGAAGCGCTCGCCGTTGTTGATGTTCCAGATGTCGATCCGTTCGTTTTCGACGATGTCCGACGCTTCGAGCAGGTCTTCGTCGATCGCGCACGAGCCTTCGTAGTGCAGCTCGCAGTGCGTGACTGCCGCGCGGTGGATCTTCGATTTGAGCATGTGGCGCTGCATGGTGTCTCCGTGATGCGTCGTGAAAGGCGCGGGCGGGCGGCCCGTCAGATTTCCAGGTTGTCGATGAGGCGCGTCGCGCCGAGCTTCGCGGCCGCGAGCACGACGAGCGGCTCGCCGGCTTCGAGATCGGCGGCGCTCGGTGCGATCAGGTTCGCGCGGCGGCGGATCGACAGGTAGTCGGGCGCCCAGCCGCGCTCGGCCAGGTGCGTGCGCGCCTGTTGCTCGAGCTTGCCGAGGTCGCGCTCACCGCCGAGCACGCTTTCGCGCATGCGCTGCAGCGTCTTCGCGAGTTCCGGCGCTTCCCGGCGCTCGTCGGCCGACAGGTAGCGGTTGCGCGACGACAGCGCGAGGCCGTCTTCGTCGCGCACGGTTTCGGCCGCGATGATGTCGACCGGCAGCGCGAGCTGCTGGCACATGCGGCGCACGATCATCAACTGCTGGTAGTCCTTCTTGCCGAACACGGCGACGCGCGGCTGCACGCAGGCCATCAGCTTCGACACGACCGTGCACACGCCGGTGAAGAAGCCGGGCCGGAATTCACCTTCGAGGATCCCGCCGAGATCGTCCGGCGGCAGCACGCGGTATTCCTGCGGCTCCGGGTACATGTCGCGCTCGGTCGGCGCGAACAGCACGTAGACGTTTTCCTTCTGCAGCTTCTCGATATCGTCCTGCAGCGTGCGCGGGTACTTGTCGAAATCCTCGTTCGGGCCGAACTGCAGCCGGTTGACGAAGATGCTCGCCACGACCGGGTCGCCGTGCTGGCGCGCGAGGCGCATCAGCGACAGGTGCCCTTCGTGCAGGTTGCCCATTGTCGGCACGAACGCCGTGCGGTTCTGTCCGCGCAACTGGTCGCGCAGTTCATGGATCGAGCTGATGACTTTCATGATCGGGTAGCGGGTTCCTCGCGCATGCGCGCGTTGGCGCCGCAGCAGCGGCGTCGGGGTCGAAGCGGAGAACGCCGGCGCGCGGGCGGCGCATCGGGCGTCGGCGGATTGTAGAGGATTTGGTCGCCAAACGCATCGAAAAAGGAACGATCGTTCACTTTTTGGCCGGGCGTGCGGGAAACGAACCGCGACTTGGGGTGCGGCCCCCCGCCGCGGCGAAGCGGCGAGCGTCGGGACGAATCGGGGAAACGGGAGGGTGGGCGCGGGCCTTACGCGGGCAGGTAGGCGAGGCGCACGTAGATCGGCGCGAACGGCTCGGGCTGCGTGATCTCGACGAGCGATTCGCGCGCGAGCTCGAGCATCGCGATGAAATTCACGACGACGACCGGCACGCCGCGCGACGTGTCGAACAGGTCGGCGAACTCCATGAAGCGCGCGTTCTGCAGCCGGCGCAGGATCAGGCTCATGTGTTCGCGCACCGACAGCTCCTCGCGGGAGATCTTGTGGTGCTGGACGAGCTTCGCACGCTTGAGCACGTCGGCCCACGCGGCGCGCAGATCGTCCGAATTCACGTCGGGGAAGCGCGGCGCGATGCTTTGCTCGATGTAGACGTCGGCGCGCAGGAAGTCGCGGCCGAGCTGCGGCAACCGGTCGATACGCTGTGCGGCGAGCTTCATCTGCTCGTATTCGAGCAGGCGGCGCACGAGTTCGGCGCGCGGATCTTCCGCTTCGTCGCCGGTGTCGGCCTTCTTGACCGGCAGCAGCATCCGCGACTTGATCTCGATCAGCATCGCGGCCATCAGCAGGTATTCGGCTGCCAGCTCGAGGTTCGTCGTGCGGATCTGGTCGACGTAGCCCAGATATTGCGCGGTGACCTGCGCCATCGGGATGTCGAGCACGTTGAAGTTCTGCTTGCGGATCAGGTACAGCAGCAGGTCGAGCGGGCCTTCGAACGTCTCGAGGAAAATCTCGAGCGCATCGGGCGGAATGTAGAGATCCTGCGGCAGCTTGAAGAGCGGCTCGCCGTACAGGCGAGCGAACGCCGCGACACCGTCGACCGTGTCGGGCGTCGAATCGGCGCCCGCGGGCGCGGCGATCGCGTCGTCCTGCCGGGCGGCGCTGGCCTCGTCGGCGGCGCTCACGTCGTCAGAAGTTCTGGTAGTAGACGTACGACGTTTGCTTCACGCGCGATTCCTGCTGGTCGGCGCGCTCTTCGAGGTCGATCGGCTGCTTGTCCCACAGCAGGGAGCGGCCCTTGCGCTGCTCTTCCTCGAGCGTCGGCTTCTGCTGCTTGAGCTGGTTCAGGAACTGCGTGACGTCGGACTGGTACGGCATGGCTGGATTTTCCGTTTCGGGCGGCGCACGGTGCGCCGGATTCGCGATGGCGGGATTTTACCGCATCGCGGGAACGGTCGGCGCCAATCGCGCGTCGAATCCGCGGGCTCGCGCCTGCGGCGCGGCGGCCCGGGCCCGTGCGCGCGCCGTTGCGCGCAAGCGTCAAAGCCTCGCGCGTGCGGGCAGGGCCGCCACCCTGTGGTCAAATACAGGGTTTCCACGAAACCGTGACAACCGAGGGCGAGGTCATATTTGGCGGGGCAGTCGAACCAGCAAGCACACACGGCGCATGACACGGGCCCGCAAGCGGCACGCAATCGCGCCGGCGCCGCGGCCCGCGCCGCACGGGTGGCCCTCGCGGGTTGCGTCGCCGCGTTCTTCGCGTTGCCGGCCCACGCGAAGTACGACGTCGACATCGACGCGCCGCGCTCGGTTCGCAAGCTGCTCAAGTCGCATCTCGATATTGCGCGCTTCGCGAAACGCGACGACATCAGCGACGACCAGTTCGACTTCCTCGTGACCGCCACACCGCAGCAGGTGCGGGACCTGACCGCGACGGCCGGCTATTTCTCGCCGGTCGTGCGCACCGACGTGCGCACGCGCGACGGCAAGCGCGACGTGCGCATCGCGGTCGATCCGGGGCCGCAGACCGTCGTGTCGACGGTCGACCTGACGTTCAAGGGCCCCGTCGATACCGAAGATCCGAAGCAGGAGGCCGCGACCCGCTTCGCGTTCACGCTGAAGCCGGGCGACCCGTTCACGCAGTCCGACTGGGACGGCGCGAAGGGCGCGGCGCTCAGGCAACTGCAGTCGCGCCGCTACCTCGGCGCGAAGATCGCGTCGTCCGAGGCGCGCATCGACCCGCGCACGCAGCGCGCGACGCTCGCGGTCACGTTCGACAGCGGCCCGACGTTCACGATCGGCAAGGTCGATGTCGATGGCGTGCGCCGCTATCCGGAGAAGATCGTCACGAACGTCAATCCGCTGTCGGAAGGCGAGATCTACGACGTGCAGCGGATCACCGAATTGCAGCGGCAGTTGCAGAACACGCCGTACTACGCGAGCGTCGCGATCGACGTCGGCGACGATACGGCGAAGCCCGAGCGCACGCCCGTGCACGTGAAGGTCAGCGAGTTCCCGTACAACAACATCCGCGGCGGTGTCGGCTTTGCAACCGATACCGGGCCGCATGTGCAGGGCTCCTATACGTATCTCGACACGTTCGGCGCCGCGTGGCCGCTGACCGTGTCCGGCCGGCTCGACCAGATCCAGCAGTACGGGCAGGTCCAGTTGTCGATGCCGCCGGGCGAGAAGGGATGGACCAACAGCGTGCTCGCGTCCTATACGAATACCAACGTGTCGGACACGCGCATCTACAGCGCGCGGGTCGGCGTGCAGCGCACGCGCACCGGCCAGTTCATCGACTATTCGTATTCGCTGATGTTCTACCAGGACCGGCTCGACCAGAACGGCGCGGGGCCGACCACGAGCCGCGCGCTCGTGCCGCAGTGGGCATGGACGCGCCGCAACGTCGACGATCCGCTGTTTCCGCGCTCGGGCAACCTGATCCACGCGGAGGCCGGCTTTGCGATCAAGGGCGTGGCGACCGACCAGACCTTCATCCGCGGCTACGCGCGCGGCCAGCAGTACCTGCCGATCGGCAAGCGCGACCTGTTCGTGTTCCGCGCGGAGCTCGGCGGCGTGTTCACGAGCGGCAGCTCGACCGGCGTGCCGGCGTCGCTGCTGTTCCGCGCGGGCGGCTCGAACTCGGTGCGCGGCTACGGTTACCAGAGCATCGGCAACAGCGTCGACGGCTCCGTGTTGCCGACCAAGTACCTGATGACGGGCACCGCCGAATACCAGCACTGGTTCAACCGCGACTGGGGCGCCGCGACGTTCTTCGACATCGGCACCGCGACCGATGCGTGGGGCGAGAAGGTGTTTTATCCGGGCGTCGGCATCGGTGCGCGCTGGCGCAGCCCGGTAGGCCCGGTCAACGTCGACGTCGCGTACGGGTTGCGCAACCACAGCGTGCGCCCGTACCTGACGCTTGGCATTGCTTTCTGAACGTACTGCTTCATCCAAGACGAACCGCATGACGAAGGACCCGAACGACACGCCGCCGCCTCACGACCCGGACTCGCCCGACGGCGCGCCCGACGCGCCGCCGCGTGCGCCGCGCCGCGGACGCGCGATGCGCGTCGTTGCGTGGACGCTCGCGACGGTCGTGCTGCTCGTCGTGCTGGCGGTGGGGCTCGTGCTGGCCGCGGCGACGACCGAGCGCGGCACGCGGCTCGCGTGGCAGGCGGCCGTGCGCGTGCTCGGCGGGCAGCTCGCCGGCACGCTCGACGGCGGAACGCTCGCGACCGGCGTGCGGCTGCGCGATTTCGCGTGGACGAGCCCCGGCGGTGCGGGCACCGAAGTGCGCATCGACCGGATCGCGGGCCGCTGGGCGCTGACCCGCGCGCCGTGGCGGCTGTCGATCGCCTATCTTCGCGCGGGCACGATCGACGTGCGGATCGCGCCGGGGCCGTCGACGCCGAGCGCGACCCCGCAGGATCTGAGCCTGCCGCTGCAACTGCGCATCGACGACCTGCGTGTCGATCACCTCGCGATCCACGACGGCGGTTCGACGACGCAGCTCGACCATATCGCGCTGAACGGCCGCAGCGACGGCCGTCACCATGAACTCGCGCTCGACGGCATCGATACGCCGTACGGCGCGCTGACCGCGCGCGCGAAGCTCGACGGCGTGAAGCCGTTCGCGCTGACGGGCGAAGCCACCTATGCGGGCAAGCTGTCCGACGAGCCGGTCGACGCGCGGGCGCGCGTGTCGGGCTCGCTCGAGGCGTTGGTCGCGGACGTCGACGCGAGCGGGATGAAGCTGAACGGGCGCGCGCACGTCGAGGCTGCGCCGTTCGGCGCGGTGCCGCTCACGCGCGCGTCGCTCGCGTTCGATCACGTGAACCCGCAGGCGCTCGCGCCTGGCGCGCCGGCCGCCGATCTCGCGGTGCGCGCGGAACTCGCGCCCGTGACCGCGCCGGCCGGTGCCGCACCGGCGAAGGGTTTCGCGGTGACGGGCCCCGTGTCGATCGTCAACGCGAAGCCCGGCACGCTCGGCGACCACCTGTTGCCGGTGATCGATGCGCACGCGAACGTACATCTCGACGCGCACGCGCAGCGGATCGACGGCCTCGCGCTGAAACTGATCCGCGACGGCAGCGTGACGGGCAACGGCACGCTGACAGGCGGCAAGGGCCGCTTCGACCTGAAGGTCGCGAATCTCGACCTGAACGCATTCGTTGCCGAGCTGCGACCGATGCGCCTGGGCGGCCCGCTCGGCGTGACGCTCGCGGGCGACGTGACGACCGTCGATTTCAACCTGAACGACCCGAAGCTCGCGCTCGGCGCGCGCGCGAAGGTCGCGCTGACGCCGCAGCAGACCGTGCTGACCGACGCGCGCGTGACTGCGGCCAAGGGCCGTATCGACCTGACGGGCGTGTTCCGCCACGACGCGCATTCGAGCTATGACGCGAAGGCGACGCTGACGGCATTCGATCCGCTGCTGCTCGCCGCGATGAGCGCGTCGAAGGCTGGTGGCAAGGCGGCCGCAAAGGCAGCGGCGCCGGCCAGGCGCGGCGAGACGCGCGTGTCGGGCACGCTGACGGCATCGGGCGCGTTTGCGCCGCAGGTGTCGACGAAGGCGACCTTCAAGCTCGGCGACGGCTTGTACGACGGCGTGCCGCTGACCGGTGCCGGCGTCGTGCAGCTCGCCGGCTCGCGGATCCTGCCGAGCAACGCGAACCTGTCGATCGCGGGCAACCACGTCGACTTGCGCGGCAGCTTCGGCGCGCCCGGCGACCGGCTGCACTTCGTCGTCGACGCGCCGCAGCTCGACCGGCTCGGCTTCGGCGTAGAAGGGCTCGTGCAGGCGCAGGGCGACCTGACGGGCAGCTTCGCGCACCCGAACGTGACGGCCACCTACAAGGCCGAGCACGTCGTCGTCGGATCGAACCGGATCGGCGCCGCGCAGGGCCGCGCGGACATCCGCGACGGCGCGCACGGCGCACTCGTGTTCACGGCCGACGCGACCGACATCGCACTCGGCTCGCTGAAGCTGAAATCGCTGCGCGCGAACCTCGACGGCACGCGCGCGAAGCACACGCTCGACGCATCGGCGCTCGGGACGACCGGCGGCCGCGTGATCGACGTGACGCTCGCGGCGAACGGCGGCGTGGTCGAGAACCGCGACGGGATGCGCTGGGACGGCACCGTCACGCGTCTCGCGAACCGCGGCACACCGGCCGTCGCGCTGCAGGCGCCGCTCACCGTGTCGGCCGGCGCCGGCCGCGTGACGCTCGGCGCGACGCGGCTCACGCTCGAAGGCGCGGCGATCGACCTGAAGTCGTTCGTGTTCGATCACGGCCAGATGCGCTCGGCAGGCTCCGTGAGCGGCGCGTCGGTCGCACGCTTCCTCGAGGTCCGCCAGGCGCTGACGGGCCAGCGGCCGCCGGTGCGAACCGACGTCGTGCTCGACGCCGACTGGGATTTCTCGCTCGGCGCGAACGCGACGGGCTACGTGCAGGTGAAGCGCCGCGGCGGCGACGTGACGATCGAGAGCGGGCGCGGCATCGCGTCGCTCGGGCTGACCGACCTGTCCGCGCGCGCGAGCTTCGCGCCCGGCAACCGGCTCAACGTGACGGCGCTCGCGAAGGCGAGCCGGATCGGCACGCTCGACGCGAACGTCACGGTGCCGTTCGCGCTGCGCGACGGCATGTTCGGGGTCGTCGACGATGGCCCGCTGTCGGGCCGCATCGACGCCGACATCCCGGCGCTGAAGACGACCGGCAACCTGTTCGGGCCGAGCTACCTGCTCGGCGGGCGCGCGGCGCTGAAGCTGACGGTCGCCGGCACGCCGGCGAAGCCGAACCTGTCGGGGATGCTGACGGGCGACGACCTGTCCGCGACGCTCGTCGACCAGGGCGTGCAGTTGAAGGACGGCATCGTACGCGTGAAGCTCGCGGAAAACCTCGTCGAATTCCAGCAGGTCGAGTTCCACGGCGGCGACGGTACGCTGCGCGCGCTCGGCCGCGTGCGCCTCGACGGCGAGGCGCCCGACCTGACCGCGAGTATCGTCGCGGACAAGCTCGAGCTGTTCGCGGCACCGGATCGCAAGCTGTCGCTGTCGGGCAAGGCGACGGTCGCGAACGACGGGCCGCGCGGCGCGCTGTCGATCGACGGCAAGTTCGTCGTCGACCGCGCGCTGTTCGACCTGCCCGAGGATTCGGCGCCGCACCTGTCCGACGATGTCGTGATCATGCGGCCGGACGGCACGGTGCGCGGCGAGACGCCGACGGGCACCGCGGTGGCGAAGCCGCAGCCGGCCGCGGACAAGCCGGCGCCGTCGCTCGCGCCGCGCGCGAACATCGACATCGGCCTCGGCAACAACTTCCGTTTCAAGGGCCACGGCGCGGATCTCGGGCTGCGCGGCACGATCACCGTGATGAGCGCGCCGGGCGCGCCGCTGCGCGCGGTCGGCAACGTGCGCGTGACCGAAGGATCGACGTACACGTCGTTCGGCCGCAAGCTCGCGGTCGAGAACGGTTTCTTCACGTTCAACGGCCCGGTGTCGAATCCGGGCGTCAACATCCTCGCGATGCGGCGCAACCAGGAGGTCGAGGCCGGCGTGCAGGTGACGGGCACGATCCAGTCGCCGACGGTCAAGCTCGTGTCGGAGCCGAACGTCACCGATAACGAGAAGCTGTCATGGCTGCTGTTCGGGCACGGCACCGACCAGGGCAACAACGTCGGCCAGCAGGGGACGATGACGGCGGCGCTCGGGCTGCTCGGCAGCGTGACCGGCAAGCGCGTCGCGCAGACCTTCGGTCTCGACGAGTTCTCGATCGGCCGCAGCGATGTCGGCCTGACCGATCCGCAGGTGGTGCAGGTGTCGAAGGCGATCAACGAGCGTTTCGTGCTCGGCTTCGAGCAGGGCCTGCAGTCGGCGAGCAACGCGTTCAAGGCAACGATCAACCTGACGCGCTTCTGGTCGGTGTCCGCGTACGGCGGCACGTTCCAGGGCGTCGACCTGAACTACACGCGGCGCTTCGATCGCTGGTTCGGACAACGGTGACGGCCGGCGCGCATTGCGCCGCGCTCGTATGAAAAAAGGCCCTGCACGCATCGTGCGGGGCCTTTTTCGTGCAACGGCGTGCGCGCTCGGCCCGGCTTACTTCACGCGCATGCCGGGCTTCGCGCCGCTGTGCGGCTCGAGGATGTAGAGGCCCGGTTCTGCCTTCTCGTCGGTTGCCGACGCCGCGAGCACCATCCCTTCGGACAGGCCGAACTTCATCTTGCGCGGCGCGAGGTTCGCGACCATCACCGTCAGCTTGCCGACGAGCTGCTCGGGCTGGTACGCGGACTTGATGCCCGAGAACACGTTGCGGGTCTTTTCCTCGCCGATGTCGAGCGTGAGCTGCAGCAGCTTGTCCGAGCCTTCGACGGCCTGGCACGCGACGATTTTCGCGATGCGCAGGTCGATCTTCGCGAAATCGTCGATCGAGATGGGGGCATCGTCGGCGCCGTTCACGACGGCCGGCTTCGCGTTTGCCTTGGCGTTCTTCGCATCCTTTGCGTCCTTCGCGGCGTTCGCACCCGCGGCTGCCGCGCCGGTCGTCTCGGCCTGCAGCGAATCGCGGTTCGCGGCGAGCAGCGCGTCGATCTGCTTCGCGTCGACGCGTGTCATCAGGTGCTGGTACGCCTTGATCGGCTGTTCCGACGACAGCGGCTTCGCAGCATCGGCCCACGTGAGCGGCGCGACCCCGAAGAATGCCTCGACGGATTCCGCGACGCGCGGCATCACCGGCTTCAGCGCAAGCGACAGCAGGCGGAAGGCCTCGAGGCTCACGCTGCAGGTTTCGTGCAGCGCGACCGCGTTGGCCGGATCCTTCGCGAGCTCCCACGGCTTCGCGCCGTCGACGTAGGCGTTCACGTCGTCCGCGAGCTCCATCGTGTGGCGCAGCGCACGGCTGAATTCGCGCGCTTCATAGTTCGCGGCGATCGCGGGAATCGCATCGCGCAGCTTCGCGACGAGCGGATGGTTCATCGCGCTGTCCTGCACGCGGCCGTCGAAGCGCTTGATCAGGAAGCCGGCCGCGCGGCTCGCGATGTTCACGTACTTGCCGACGAGGTCGCTGTTCACGCGCGCCTGGAAGTCGTCGAGGTTCAGGTCGATGTCTTCCATCGTCGCATTCAGCTTCGCGGCGAAGTAGTAGCGCAGCCATTCGGGGTTCAGGCCCGTGTCGATGTAGCTCTGCGCGGTGATGAACG
Organism: Burkholderia pyrrocinia; assembly: GCF_018417535.1. Taxonomy (NCBI): domain Bacteria; kingdom Pseudomonadati; phylum Pseudomonadota; class Betaproteobacteria; order Burkholderiales; family Burkholderiaceae; genus Burkholderia; species Burkholderia pyrrocinia. The sequence goes on from NZ_CP070977.1 coordinate 48,464, forward strand.
TGCCGCGCGACTTCGACATCTTCGCGCCGTCGACCGTCAGGAAGCCGTGCGCGAACACGTTGGTCGGCGTGCGGTGGCCCGAGAACTCGAGCATCGCGGGCCAGAACAGCGTGTGGAAGTACAGGATGTCCTTGCCGATGAAGTGGTACTGCTCGGCCTTCGCGCCCGGGCGGATCCACGCGTCGAAGTCGATGCCGTTGCGGTCGCACAGGTTCTTGAAGCTCGCGTAATAGCCGACCGGCGCGTCGAGCCACACGTAGAAATACTTGCCGGGCGCGCCCGGGATCTCGAAGCCGAAGTACGGCGCGTCACGCGAGATGTCCCAGTCGGCGAGCTTGGCCTCGCCGGCGTCGCCGAGCCATTCGCGCATCTTGTTGGTCGCTTCGGGCTGCGCGAGGCCGCTCACCCATTCGCGCAGGAACGCCTCGCAGCGCGGGTCGGACAGGCGGAAGAAGTAGTGCTTCGACGTCTTGCGCACCGGCGTCGCGCCCGACACGACCGAATACGGGTTCAGCAGTTCGGTCGGCAGGTAGGTCGAGCCGCACACCTCACAGTTGTCGCCGTACTGGTCCTTCGCATGGCACTTCGGGCATTCGCCCTTGATGAAGCGGTCCGGCAGGAACATTTCCTTGACGGGGTCGTACGCCTGCTCGATCTCGCGCTCGGCGATCAGGCCGGCTTCCTGCAGCGCGAGGTAGATCTGCTCGCTCAGCACGCGGTTCTCGTCCGAGTCGGTCGAATAGAAGTTGTCGAACGACACGCCGAAGCTGTCGAAGTCGCGCTTGTGCTCGGTCCAGACGCGGTCGATCAACTGCTTCGGGCTCAGGCCTTCCTTCTCCGCGCGCAGCATGATCGGCGTGCCGTGCGTGTCGTCGGCGCCGATGTAGTAGACCTCATGGCCATGCATTCGCAGCGTCCGCACCCAGATGTCGGTCTGGATGTACTCGACCATGTGGCCGATGTGGATCTGCCCGTTGGCATAGGGCAGTGCGGACGTAACGAGGATCTGGCGGTCGCCTTGCGGCGCCGCAGCCTGCACGGAAGTGAGGTCGGATGCGGACATAGGGTCTGTAGAGGAACGGCGGAAAAACGACGGGAAACTGCGATTCTAGCAGGGGCGCCGGCCGGGGAGGCGGGCCGGCGCCGCGCAGCGGGCGCCGGAACGGGCGGGGCCGCGCAAGCGGCGTGCCCGATGGTGATGTGCTGCGATGCAGCACGAATTCTGCGGGCAAAAAAAACCGGGGCGGATACGGCCCCGGAGCAACAACGACAAGAGGAGAATGGTGACGCGCCGGCAACACCAGCCACGTACCGTAAATACTGACCGCGGCCCGCGACGGAAGTTCGAAAATTTTTTCGATTTGTTACCGGCCCCGCCGGAAGCCCTGTCCGGCGGGGGCGTGCGGGCGGCGTGCCCGCACATTCCCCTCGTCGCGCGCTTACTGCGCCTGCGCTGCGCGCAGGTAGATTTCGACGCGGCGGTTCTGTGAGCGGCCGGCTTCGGTCGCGTTGTCCGCGATCGGGTTCGATGCGCCCATGCCTTGCGCCGACAGGCGGCCGCCGTTGACGCCGCGCTGCGCGAGCGCGTTCACGACGCTTTGCGCGCGGTTCTGCGACAGCGTCTGGTTCAGCTGCGCCGAGCCCGTGCTGTCCGTGTAGCCGACGATCGATGCCGTCACTTGCGGGTTCTGGTTCAGCGTCGTCGCCAGGTCGTTCAGCAGCGGCGTGAATGCCGGCGTGATCGCGTACTGGTTCGTCGCGAACGTCACCGAGCTCGGCACGTTCAGCTTCAGCGAGCCGTCCGGCTGCTCGGTCACCTGCGTGCCCGTCTGCGCTGCCGACGGGGCGAGCTTGTTCTTGATCGCCTGCCAGTTGTAACCCGTCACGCCACCGACCAGTGCGCCGACGCCCGCGCCGATCGCCGCGCCCTTGCCGCCGCCCGCCAGCGCGCCGATGCCTGCGCCCAGCGCCGCACCCGTGCCGGTACCGACGGCCGTGTTGGTGCCTTGCGGCGATGCGCAGCCGGCCAGCACTGCACCGGCCAGGGCGAAGACGGACAGGCGAGTCGCGATTTTCATGTTCATCTTGGATTCCTCTCTTGGTTGAACGAGTCGACAACGACGACAACAACAGTTACGGCTCCCTGCGCTGGCCGTCCGAAAAAGGAGGGCCGGCCTGCGCTCGCGGCAGCCGCCGAGGCGGCCGCATGCCCTGTCCGTCAGCGTGGCTGTTCGGGCAGGGCGACGCGTCAGCCTCTACAATATAGGCGGTACGTGGCCGATTTGGCCCCATAGCATGCCGCAGGCGAAGAGTGCGCCGGGTCGCGCGTTCGCGCAATGGCATGCAACAGATTCTTTCACTTTTCCCGATTTTCGCAGCGTAATTTGATATTTTTTGACGTTTGCGCGCGAAAAAAACGTTTTCACGGAGTTTCGATGAGCATTGACCGGGCACAAGTCGACACCGCGCTGGCGGCTGTCGTCGACCCCAATACCGGCCGGCCGTATGCGGCGAACAAGGGCGTGCGCAACGTCGCGATCGACGGCGATGTCGTGGCGCTCGACGTGGTGCTCGGTTATCCCGCGCGCAGCCAGCACGACGACGTGCGCGCACGCATCGTGGCGGCGCTCCAGGCCGTGCCGGGCGTGCGCGACGCGCGCGTCGCCGTGTCGCAGGAGATCGTCGCGCACACGGTCCAGCGTGGCGTGAAACTGCTGCCGAACGTGAAGAACATCGTCGCGGTCGCATCGGGCAAGGGCGGCGTCGGCAAGAGCACGACGGCCGTGAACCTCGCGCTCGCGCTCGCCGCCGAAGGCGCGTCGGTCGGCATTCTCGACGCCGACATCTATGGCCCGTCGCTGCCGACGATGCTCGGCATCCACGGCCAGCGCCCCGAGTCGCCCGACAACCAGTCGATGAACCCGCTCGTCGGCCATGGGCTGCAGGCGAACTCGATCGGCTTCCTGATCGAGGAAGACAACCCGATGGTGTGGCGCGGCCCGATGGCGACCTCCGCGCTCGAGCAGTTGCTGCGCCAGACCAACTGGCGCGAGCTCGACTACCTGATCGTCGACATGCCGCCCGGCACCGGCGACATCCAGCTCACGCTGGCGCAGCGCGTGCCCGTCACGGGCGCGGTGATCGTCACGACGCCGCAGGACATCGCGCTGCTCGACGCGAAGAAGGGCCTGAAGATGTTCGAGAAGGTCGGGATTCCGATCCTCGGCATCGTCGAGAACATGAGCATCCACATCTGCTCGAACTGCGGCCATGAAGAACACATCTTCGGCGCCGGCGGGGCCGAGCGGATGGCGCAGGACTACGACGTGAACGTGCTCGGCAGCCTGCCGCTCGACATCGCGATCCGCGAGCGGGCCGACAGCGGTACGCCGACGGTCGCGGCCGATCCGGACGGCGCGCTGGCGCGTCGCTACCGCGACATCGCGCGCGGGGTGGCGCTGGCAATTGCCGAGCGCGCGCGCGACATGACGTCGAAGTTCCCGTCGATCGTTGTTCAAAATACGTAAAACCCTTGCGGGGCGGGGCCTCACGCTGTTTACGGCGCCGCGAGGCGCGGTATGATGGCGACTTTTCCCGGGTCCCTTTACCCGCCCGGCGCGGCCGTTGTGTCAAACGGCCGCCAGCCGGCATGAGGATCGAATGAAACAACGACATCACGGCGTGCGCGCCGGCCGCGCGCGGCGCGCGCTGCTGGCCGCCGCCGCGCTGGGCCTGCTGGCCGGCTGTACCTCCTTTTCCTCGTCGCACGAAAAACGGGCCGACGCACAACTGCAGCCGACGGTCGGCTCGCAGGCGCGCGGTGCGGTGACGTTCGTCGAGCGTCCGGACGGCGTCCAGGTCACCTACAACCTGGTCGGCCTGCCGCCGAACAGCGATCACGCGCTGCAGGTGCACGAGCGCGGCGACTGCAACGCGGGCGACGGCTCGAGCGCCGGCCAGGTGTTCGCACCGGCCGCCGACCGCCTGCGCGCGGGCGCCCGTGTCGCCGGCGATCTCGGCAACATCCATGCGGATGCGAACGGCGTCGCGGCCGGCTTCATCGTCGCTCCCGATCTGGCCCTCGATGGCGTGCGCTCGGCGATGAACCGCGCGGCGCTGGTGCACCGCGACCCGAGCGATCCCGCGTTTCCGCAGCATGGCGCGGGCCCCGCGCTCGCCTGCGGCGCGATCCGTTGACGGCCGCCGCGTGCGCCGGCCGATGATCGCGTAAAATGTCCGCCTTTCCCGGCCGCCGCCTTGTATCGGCGGTCTCCGTTTTCCGTCACGCAGCGTTTCCTGGCGCCCCGATATGAAACGACCCCCACGCTCACTTTGTTCGCTGCCCCCCGAGGGGGCGGTCAGCCTCCTTGGGTCGGCCCGGCGGAGGCTGACATGAGTATCAAGTCCGACAAATGGATTCGGCGCATGGCCGAAGAGCACAAGATGATCGAGCCGTTCGTGCCCGATCAGGTTCGCGCGTCCGCGGACGGCCGCCGGATCGTCAGCTACGGCACGTCGAGCTACGGCTACGACATCCGCTGCGCAGACGAATTCAAGATCTTCACGAACATCAACTCGACGATCGTCGATCCGAAGAACTTCGACGAGGGTTCGTTTGTCGATTTCAAGGGCGACGTGTGCATCATCCCGCCGAACTCGTTCGCGCTGGCCCGCACCGTCGAATATTTCCGCATCCCGCGCACCGTGCTGACCGTCTGCCTCGGCAAGTCGACCTATGCGCGCTGCGGGATCATCGTCAACGTGACGCCGTTCGAGCCCGAATGGGAAGGCTACGTCACGCTGGAATTCTCGAACACCACGCCGCTGCCCGCGAAGATCTACGCGAACGAAGGCGTCGCGCAGGTGCTCTTCTTCGAGAGCGACGAAGTGTGCGACGTGTCGTACGCCGATCGCGGCGGCAAGTATCAGGGGCAGCGCGGTGTCACGCTGCCGAAAACCTGATCTGGTTGCATAACGTCTCACCAGTTTCCGGGTGACCGCTGCGCGTGACGCGCCGCGGTCGTTCTTTTTGGAGAATCGCCCATGAAGTTTCGTTTCCCCGTCGTGATCATCGACGAAGATTTCCGCTCCGAGAACATCTCGGGCTCCGGCATCCGGGCGTTGGCCGAAGCGATCGAGAAAGAGGGCGTCGAAGTCCTCGGCCTCACGAGCTACGGCGATCTGACGTCATTCGCGCAGCAGTCGAGCCGCGCGTCGTGCTTCATCCTGTCGATCGACGATGACGAACTCATGCTCGGCGAAACCGGCCCGGACGGCGAGCTGCCCGAGCTCGCGACCGCGATCATCGAGCTGCGCGCGTTCGTCACCGAAGTGCGCCGCCGCAACGCGGACATTCCGATCTTCCTGTACGGCGAGACGCGCACGTCGCGGCATCTGCCGAACGACATCCTGCGCGAGCTGCACGGCTTCATCCACATGTTCGAGGACACGCCGGAGTTCGTCGCGCGCCACATCATCCGCGAGGCGAAGGTCTATCTCGACTCGCTCGCGCCGCCGTTCTTCAAGGAACTCGTCAAGTACGCGGACGAAGGCTCGTACTCGTGGCACTGCCCGGGCCACTCGGGCGGCGTCGCGTTCCTGAAGAACCCGCTCGGCCAGATGTTTCACCAGTTCTTCGGCGAGAACATGCTGCGCGCGGACGTCTGCAACGCGGTGGACGAACTCGGCCAGCTCCTCGACCACACGGGCCCGGTCGCGGCGTCCGAGCGCAATGCGGCGCGCATCTTCAGCGCCGATCACCTGTTCTTCGTGACCAACGGCACGTCGACGTCGAACAAGATCGTCTGGCACGCGACGGTGGCGCCGGGCGACATCGTGCTGGTCGACCGCAACTGCCACAAGTCGATCCTGCACGCGATCACGATGACGGGCGCGATTCCGGTGTTCCTCACGCCGACGCGCAACCATTTCGGCATCATCGGGCCGATCCCGCGCGACGAATTCAAGCCGGAGAACATCCGCAAGAAGATCGAGGCGAATCCGTTCGCGCGCGAGGCGCTGCGCGAGAACCCGGACATGAAGCCGCGGATCCTGACGATCACGCAGAGCACGTACGACGGCGTCGTCTACAACGTCGAGATGATCAAGGACCTGCTCGGCGACCTGCTCGACACGCTGCACTTCGACGAAGCGTGGCTGCCGCACGCGACGTTCCACGACTTCTACCGCGACATGCACGCGATCGGCGACGGCCGGCCGCGCACGGGCGCGCTCGTATTCGCGACGCACTCGACGCACAAGCTGCTCGCGGGCATCTCGCAGGCGTCGCAGATCGTCGTGCAGGATTCGGAGAACCGCACGTTCGACAAGCACCGCTTCAACGAGGCGTACCTGATGCACACGTCGACGAGCCCGCAGTACGCGATCATCGCGTCGTGCGACGTCGCGGCCGCGATGATGGAGCCGCCGGGCGGCACCGCGCTCGTCGAGGAATCGATCGCCGAGGCGATCGACTTCCGCCGCGCGATGCGCAAGGTCGACGCCGAATACGGCGACGACTGGTTCTTCAGCGTGTGGGGCCCGGACAACCTGTCGGAAGAAGGCATTGGTTCGCGCGAAGACTGGATGCTGAAGCCGAACGACCACTGGCACGGCTTCGGCCCGCTCGCGGAAGGCTTCAACATGCTCGACCCGATCAAGGCGACGATCATCACGCCGGGGCTCGACGTCGACGGCGAGTTCGGCGAGACGGGCATTCCGGCCGCGATCGTCACGAAGTACCTGGCCGAGCACGGGATCATCGTCGAGAAGACCGGCCTGTACTCGTTCTTCATCATGTTCACGATCGGCATCACGAAGGGCCGCTGGAACTCGATGGTAACCGAGCTGCAGCAGTTCAAGGACGACTACGACAACAACCAGCCGCTGTGGCGCGTGCTGCCGGAATTCGTCGCGCAGCATCCGCGCTACGAGCGCGTCGGCCTGCGCGACCTGTGCGCGCAGATCCACGACGTGTACCGCGCGAACGACATCGCCCGCCTGACGACCGAGATGTACCTGTCGGACATGGAGCCGGCGATGAAGCCGTCGGACGCGTTCGCGAAGCTCGCGCACCGCAAGATCGACCGCGTGCCGCTCGACGAGCTCGAAGGCCGCGTGACGAGCATCCTGCTCACGCCGTACCCGCCGGGCATTCCGCTGCTGATCCCGGGCGAGCGCTTCAACAAGACGATCGTGAACTACCTGCGGTTCGCGCGCGACTTCAACGAGCGTTTCCCGGGCTTTCACACCGACATCCACGGCCTCGTCGCGGAAGAGGTGAACGGCCGCGTCGAGTACTTCGTCGACTGCGTGCGCGACTGATGGCGACGCACGGACGATTCCGGGCGATGCGCGCGGCGCTGGCCGCGCTCGTCGTCTGGGCGGCAGGGTCGGCGGGGCTGGCGGGGTTCGGCGTCGCACACGCGGAAGTCGCCGCGGCCGACCCGATCGACGTCGCGATGCGGCAATGCCTCGCGCGGCGCGACCGGTCGTCGACGGCCGGCCAGATCCAGTGCATGGGCGAAGCGCAGCAGCAGTGGCAGACGGTGATGGACGGCGCGTACCAGCGCCTGTTGAAGGATGCGCCGGCCGACGCGAAGCGCGGCTGGCAGGACAGCCAGCGCCGCTGGGTCACGTGGCGCAAGGATGAAGTCCATCTGCTGAAGGCCGTGTACGACACGACGCGCGGCACCGCGTACGCGATGTCGAGCGCCGACATGCAGTTGCAGCCCGTGCGCGATCGCGCGCTGGCGCTGCGCGGCGCGGCCGATCGTTATGCGCCGCCGCCCGCCGCCGCGCCGGTCGCGGCCACGAGCGGCGCGCAGGGCGGCGCGACCGCGCCGCGCGATCCGGCCGTGCGCCGCGTGCGGCCGTGCGAACAGGATGCCGTGTGCGAGCACGCGCTGTTCGACCTGAACCGTTATTACCAGAAGCTGCGTCGCAAGATGCCTGCGCATTCGGCCGCGACGCTAGTGCGCGCGCAGCGCGCGTGGGTCGCGTTCCGCGATGCGACGGCGCCGCTCGTCGGCGAGGACGGGCGCGTGGACCTGATCGGCGCGCGGATCGCGACGATGAAGCGGTTGTCGGAGACGGCTGGCAACAAGTGACGAGTAACAGCCGTCGCGACGCCGGTCGTTCGACGCCAAGACAAAACGGGCACCCTTGGGTGCCCGTTTGCATGTGGCGGCGTGCAACGCGCCGCGTTTCGCGCTCGCGTGCTTACGCGGGTCGTTGCGTGTCGTGCCGGCCGAACCACGACGGCACGAGAGCGACCGCATCGTCGAGCGATGCGAGCACGTGAAGGCTCAGCGCGACGATTTCGGGCGTCGGCGCCTTCAGGTCGGGCACGGTGACGACCGACGCGCCGGCGCCGGCGGCCGATTGCGCGCCGAAGTCGCTGTCCTCGAACGCGACGCACGCGTGCGCCGGCACGCCGAGGCGTTCGGCCGCGAGCCGGTAGACGGCCGGATCGGGCTTGCCGCGCGCGACTTCGTCGCCGCCCGCGATCGCGTGGAAGAACGGCAGCACGCCGACCGCGTCGAGCCGCGCGCGGATCACGTCGCACGCGGACGACGACGCGACCGCGCACGGAATGCCGGCCTGCGCGAGCGCGTCGAGCAGCGCGAACGCGCCGGGCTTCAGCGGAAACTTCGGATGGGGCTCGGGCGCCGCGAGCCGTTCGCGTACGCGGGTGCGCACGGCGTCGAACGTATCGGGGTTGCCGATCAGCCGCGCCAGGGTGACCTGGCCTTCGGCGAACGAGCGGCCGACGATCTGCAGGTAGTCGGTGGCCGTCAGCGCGACACCGTGCGCATTCGACACGTCGATCCACGTGTTCATGATGGTCCGCTCGGAATCGACGAGCAGGCCGTCCATGTCGAAGAGCGCGGCGGAAAAGGTCATCGGCGGCATCCGGGAAGCGGGGCAGGCAACGGGCGGCGCGACGGCCGCCCGAATGAAAAACGGACGCCGAAGGCGTCCGTCCGGAACAGCGGGCTTACTGGCCGAGCGCGGCGCGGGCAGCCTTGACCGCCGCGCGCACCTGGTCCGGTGCGGTACCGCCCGGATGGTTGCGGCTCGCGACCGAACCCTCGAGCGTCAGGTAGCCGAACACGTCGTCGCCGATCAGGTGCGCGACGTTCGGCAGCTCCTGCTTCATCTCGTCGAGCGTCAGGTCGGCGAGATCGATGCCGCGATCGTCGCAGATCCGCACCGCGTGCGCGACGGCTTCGTGCGCATCGCGGAACGGCAGGCCGCGCTTTACGAGGTAGTCGGCGAGGTCGGTGGCGGTCGAGAAGCCCTGCAGCGCGGCTGCGCGCATCGCATCCGGCTTCACGGTGATGCCGGCGACCATTTCGGCGAAGATCCGCAGCGTGTCGGCGACGGTGTCGACCGTGTCGAACAGCGGTTCCTTGTCTTCCTGGTTGTCCTTGTTGTACGCGAGCGGCTGGCCCTTCATCAGCGTCAGGAGCGCCATCAGGTGGCCGTTCACGCGGCCCGTCTTGCCGCGCGCGAGTTCCGGCACGTCCGGGTTCTTCTTCTGCGGCATGATCGAGCTGCCGGTGCAGAAGCGGTCGGCGATGTCGATGAAGCCGACGCGCGGGCTCATCCACAGCACGAGTTCTTCGGAGAAACGCGACACATGGGTCATCACGAGTGCGGAGGCTGCCGTGAATTCGATCGCGAAGTCGCGATCGGACACAGCGTCGAGCGAGTTCGCGCAGATGCCGTCGAAGCCGAGCGTCTTCGCGACCGCGTGGCGGTCGATCGGGTAGCTCGTGCCCGCGAGCGCGGCCGCGCCGAGCGGCAGGCGGTTCACGCGCGTGCGGCAGTCGCGCATGCGCTCAGCGTCGCGCGAGAACATCTCGACGTACGCGAGCAGGTGGTGGCCGAACGTGACGGGCTGCGCGACCTGCAGGTGCGTGAAGCCCGGCATGATCGTGTCGGCGTTCTGTTCCGCGAGGTCGAGCAGCGCGCCGCGCAGGTCGTTCAGCAGGCCGCCGATGCGGTCGATTTCGCCACGCAGCCACAGGCGGATGTCGGTCGCGACCTGGTCGTTGCGCGAGCGGCCCGTGTGCAGGCGCTTGCCGGCATCGCCGATCAGCGCGGTCAGGCGCGCCTCGATGTTCAGGTGGACGTCTTCCAGGTCGAGCTGCCATTCGAATTCGCCGCGCTCGATCTCGCCCTTGATCTGCGTCATCCCGCGTTCGATCGCGGCCAGGTCGTCGGCGCTGATGATCTTCTGCGCGGCGAGCATGTTCGCGTGCGCGAGCGAGCCGGCGATGTCGACGAGCGCGAGGCGCTTGTCGAAAAACACCGACGACGTGTAGCGCTTGACCAGCTCCGACATCGGTTCCGAGAAGCGGGCCGACCAGGCCTCGCCCTTTTTGTGCAGTTGGGACGTCATGGCGATTCTTCGAAGGGGAGTTGGGCGGCGTGCGCCGCCGAGGGAATCTCGCGATTCTAACATTCGCGAGCCCGGCGGCCGGCGCGGGCTAGCGGGGCGTGCAGGTCAGCGGGCCGATCCGCGGCAGCGTGCCGTCGTCCGGCCGCTGGTACGCGAACGCGACGACGCAGTCGTGGCCGTCGCCCGAGATTTCCAGGCGGTTGGTCGCGACCAGGCCGTCGACGAACGTGAGGCCGTCGTAGCCGACGATCGTGCGCTGGCCGCTTTCGACGTGACGGACTTCGAGCCCCGGCGGCAGCGGCTTGCCGTCGGGCGTGCGCAGCACGATCGACGCCGCGCTGTAGCGGGTGACCGCGAAATGCGCGAGCACGCCGGAGCGCGCCTGCGGCGCGAGGTCGAGCGCCGTGCCGGCGATCCGCGCATCGGCGGGCAGCCGGGTGCCGTCGATCGCGACGCGGTTGTTCTGGTACGCATTGAGATCCGGAACGAGCAGGTAGCCGGCGCGGTCGGTTTCGCCGATCAGCCGGTTCTGGTGCAGCACGGGCACGTGCCCCGTGTCGGTCGACACCAGCGCGAAACCGTCGTCGATGCGGCGCGCGGTCATCACGCGGCCGTCCATCAGCACGAACGCGCCTGTGACGTCGACCGACGCGTTGCCGCGCCCGCCGAACGACTGCGCGAGCAGCGTGATTTCGCCGGCACGGCCGAGATATTGCAGTTGCCCCTGCCCGTAGCGCATTGCGCCGTTCGCGCCGGCCTGCACGTTCCAGCCGAAGCCGCCGCCGTAGTCGGGCGGCCGCGATGCGTTGGCCGCGTAGGTCGATTCGCCGTTCTGCCGGCCGCTGTTGACCGTGACCGACGTGTTGCCGCCGAGGCCGATGCTCAGGCTGGCGAAGAAGCCGCGCGTGTCGCGCTGCCGGAAATCCTGGAACGCGCTGAGCGTGAGCGAGGTCAGCATGCCGAGATTGACGAGATACGCGACCGAGCCGATGCGCGACGCGGCGGCCCCCGGGTACTTGAGGGCGAGATAGCTGAACGACAGCGTCTGCGCGCGCAGGAACGGGAACGAGAGCGTGACGCGGTCGGTCGCGCTCGATACCGGCGTGCCTTCGCGCGTGCCGAGGTCGCCGTAGCCGCCGAAGGCGCGCAGCGTCTGCGCGTCGATCGAGAAACGTTGCGCCACGTACTGGTAGCCGAGGCCGGCCTGGATGCCCGCGTCGCGTCCCCCGCTGAGCGCGAGCGACGCATTCGCGACGCCGCCGCCGACCCGCGCGAGCACGCCCGCGCCGCCGTTGTAGACGCCGGCCGTCGCTTCCGCGTGTGCCTCGACGGTCAGCCGCTCGCTGATGCCGTAGCGCAGCGAGCCGCTCGCGGCCGGCGTGCGCGCATAGTCGAACGTATCCACGCCATAGGCGCGGCGCAGGAAGCCCGCTTCGAGCGAATAGCTCGCGAGACCGGGCGCGAGCATGCGCGTGTCGATGTAGAGCGGCAGCGACGTCGCGATCGTGCGGCCGAGCGCATCGCGCGTGACGACGGTCGCGTTGCCCGCGCCGGTGATGCCCGGCACGCTGTTGATCACGAACGGCCCGCTCGGCACGTCGCCGCTGAACTGGCGCACGTTGTTCACGTACAGGTCGACCGACGACGGCACGACCGCGCTGCCGGACAGCGCGGGCACCGGGAACGTCACGAGGTCGGGGCGCAGCCCGAAGTTGCTGCGCCACTGCACGCCGCCCAGGCGCAGCGAGCGGGTCCACGACAGCGACGACGAGATCGTGTCGCCGATTTGCGTCGTCGTGAGCGTGGCCGGATTGGAACGGGCCCACGACGTGTCGTAGCGCACGTAGCGCTGGCGGTCGTCGTACAGGTACGCGATGCCGGAGTTGCTGAACACGCCGGCCGGGTCGAAGTAGCGCGCCTCGCTCCAGATCGCGAGCGGCGCGTGCGCGGCGGTCTGCGCATAGGCGTCGTAGTTCAGCACGACGCCGCGCCCGGACGTGGCGGGCGGCACGGCGGCGAGCGCGCGCGTGTCGAACGTGTGCGGAATGCGCAGCGCGTCGGGCACGCGCAGGTCGAGCGTTTGCCGGCCCGCGTCGTAGTCGTACGACAGACCGGCGAGCGTGTCGAGCGCGACGAGCGCATTCGACGGCGCGCGCGTCCGGTTGCCGGCCGCGATGCCGAGGTCGTTCAGGTCCGCGGACGCCGCGTAGAGCCGCCCGTCGATCTGCTGGAAACGCGCGATCCGGTGCGTCGGCTCGCCGTTGAGCGACACGTCGAGATACAGCCCGCCGGCTTCGGGCGCTGCGGCAGGCGGCGCGGGCGCCGGCTGCGCAAGGGGATAGGCGGCGCGCAACGCGAGCGTGAGCGCCGCGGCGGCGAGCCGGGCGCGCCGCATGGCGCAGGTCGTCGGGAGGGCATCGCGCGTCGGCGGCACGGGCAACGTGGCGGGTTCGGGCCCGTTCGCGTCAGGGCGGCGTCAGCCGGGCGTCGACCGGCTGGGTATTGACCGTCGCCTGGATCCTGACGAACGGCGCCGCATTCGCGTCGAGCTTGAGCGGCCAGTGCCGCGTGCTGCCCGCGAGCGCATAGCCGAGCAACCCGCGCGTGACGTCGTGGGCGGTGCCTTGCGCATCGACGAGCCGGACCGCCGCGATTTGGGCACGGCGGCCGCCGCGATTCTCGACCGCCAGCCGCAGGCCTTGCGCGTCGTGCTCGATACGCCAGTCGAGGCGAGGCGGCGTGGGCGCCGTGGCGGGTTCGACGAACACGGGTACCGAGTAGCGCAGCCGGATCGTGATGCCGTTCGCGACCGGTGCGCCCGGCGCGGGCAGCTCGTCGATCAGCACGCGATAGCTTTCCTCGGCGGTCGGGGTGTCGCGCGCCGTGCGCACGAGCCGGATCACCTGTTCGGCATTCGCGCCGATCTGCAGCAGCGGCGGCGAAGCGGCGAGCGCGTCGGTCGGCGTCATCACGTCGGCGCCGTTTTCCTGGGTCCACCGGTACGTGCGGACCTGGCCGTAGATGGGCTGTGCGCCGGGATTGCTGAGCGCGACGCTGGCCGCCGTGGCCGACGTCGGCAGCTCGATCGTCACGGGCGAGATCTGCAGCGTGGCGGCGGACGCGACCGCCGCCGACGCGGCGCACAGCGCGGCGAGCCCGCGCAGAAGATACGTCACGGCGGGTCAGAAGTAGACGGTCGCGGTGACGGTCGACTGGTACGTATCGGGCTTCGGCGTCGCCTGCGTGGGCACCTGCCCGTAGACGTTCAGCGTCTGCGCGGAGCCGGTGCCGGTGCCGCCGACCGTGTCGGTGCCCTGCGTGTTGCCCCAGACCGTCGCGTGGCCCGAGTCCTGGTAGATCTGGTAGCCGACCGTCGTGCTCGTGTTGCCGCTGGCGGTGCCGGCCATCAGCCGGCTGCCGACCGTCGAGCCCGACACGCCGCCGCCGTCGAGCCCGACGTTGTACGGCGTCGAGTTCGTGCAGGTGACGGAGAGCGTGGTCTGCTGGTTGATCGCCGACGCGAGCACGCCGGACGTGCCGAATGCGAGCGGATTCGCGGCGATCGTGCAGTTCGCCTGGATCGTCAGCGTGACGTTGAATTGCGAGGTGGCGGTGCCGTTCGAGTAGGTGGCAGCGACGGTGACGGGTTGCAGTGCCGGTGCGAGCGCGAGGGTGGCCGCGAGCACGACCGGGAGGACACGACGTCGGGTATCGTTCATTGTGGTTGTCTCCTGCCGTTCAAGGGGTGCCGCCGGCTCGCGGGTGCCATCCGCGTGGTGCGTCGCCGTGTCGACCGAACAGCGCTGTCGTTCGTGGAAGCCTACTCCACGCACTCGGTCGCCCGCAATGGTAAAAATGCCGATAGGGAACGCATTGTCCGGAGTTCCGGCTATCTTGCTATCCACGGGTTTGACATGGATCAAACGCCGGCGTGAGCGTCCGGTACGCCGGCGGATACCATGGCGGGTGCCCGGACGGAGATCGTGGCGGAAGGGGCGCATTTTCGGGGGAACGCATGGCGGATGAGCGGTTCAACACGGGGCGCCGCTGGGCGCGCGCGCTGTCGTGCCTGTTGCTGGCCGTGGTGCTTGGCGCGCCATGGGCGGCGCGTGCGGATACCTGTTCGGTGACGCCGCCCGCGCCGAGCTTCGGCTCGGTCAGCCCGATCAGCCTGCTGGCCTACACGACGACCAGCACGATGACCGTCAATTGCACATGGGACGCGCTGAGTCTGAACACGGGCGTGCTCGTCTGCGTGAATCTCGGCGGCACGAGCCCGCGGGCGCTGAGCAACGGGGCCAACCAGATGCAGTACGACCTGTATCAGGATTCCGGCTATTCGCAGACATGGGGTTCCGTCGGCGCCGGCACGACGCCGATCTCCGTGTCGCTGACGAAGCCGGGGCTCGGTACGACCGCGAGCGCGAACATCACCGTCTACGGCCGCATCACGGCGAACCAGCCGACCGTGCCGACCGTGAACAACAGCAGCACGGTCTATGCGCAGAGTTTCAGCGGCAACCAGGCTACGTACAGCTACAGCTTCTCGCTGTTCGGCGTCCTGCCGACGCCGTGCACGTCGCAGTCGTCGGCCGGCTCGATCGGCTTCAGCGCGACTGCCACGGTCGTCAACAACTGCAACATCAACGCGACCAACGTCGCGTTTCCGGCGACGGGCGTGCTCGCGTCGGCGCTGACGGCGAGCGGCTCGATCAGCGCGCGATGCACGAACGGCGATGCGTTCGAGGTCGCCCTGAACGGCGGCAGCAGCGGCAACGTGGCGGCCCGCACGATGCAGCGCTCGGGCGGCGGCGGTTCGGTCGGCTATCAGCTCTATCAGGACAGCGGCTTGACGAAGCCATGGGGCGATGGCACTGGCGGCACGTCGATGGCGACCGGCACCGGCAGCGGGTTCGCGCAGGCGCTCACCGTCTACGGTCGTGTGCCCGCGCAGGCGACGCCCGCGCCGGGCAACTACAGCGACACGATCACCGCGACGATCAGTTTTTGAGCCGGGTCAGTCGCGCACCAGCACGACCAGCTTCAGGTCCTCGCGGTGCGCGGGCTTCAGCGTGATCTGCTGGTACACGAGGCGGCCGTCGGCCGGATGATCGAATTCGCGCAGGCCGCCTTCGCGCTCGAACACGTCCTGCGACGCCCAGTACTGCGCGAACGCGTCGCTGCCGGCGGTCAGCGCGTCGATCAGCGCGCGCGTCGGCGCGTCGGCCAGGTGGCGGATCGAATCGGCGCGGAATTCGGCCGCGAGCCGCCGCGCGCGCGTTTCCCAGTCGACGATCAGCGTGCGCGCGGCCGGCGACATGAACGTGAAGCGCAGCAGGTTGCGGTCGTGCTCGCCGTCGAGCCAGCCGGAAAAAAGCGCGGCGGCCGGCGCGTTCCACGCGAGCGCATTCCATTGCCGGTCGAGCACGTACGCGGGCGTCGCGATCGCCGCGACGGTCGCGGCGAGCGTCGGCGGCAGGTCGCCGCCCGCGACGTCGGGCTCGGCCGGGTCGCGCTGCGCGGCCAGTTCGAACAGGTACGCGCGCTCGGCCTTCGAAAGCTGCAGCGCGACGGCGATCCGCGCGAGCGCGTCGGCCGACGCCGATACGGGGCGGCCCTGTTCGATCCACGTGTACCAGGTCGGGCTGACGCCGCACAGTTGCGCGACTTCCTCGCGCCGCAGCCCCGGCGTGCGGCGGCGCGGCCCGGGCGGCAGGCCGACGGCCTGCGGCGACAGCCGCTCGCGGTGGGCGCGGATGAATTCGCCGAGCGCGCGGGCGGGCGTGGCGTCGAGCGGCGGGGCGGAGGCGGAGGACGGCTGGTTCATGCGGAAACGGCGAAGTGGAAACGAGGACGCGGCAACGATCAGACAGGTGTATCGAATACCAGAATAACTGCTTAACTTGTACTGGTACAAGCGTGGGCCTATTGTAGCGGCTCGCGCGCTGGCAGGCAGTGCGCGTCCCACAAAACGCGTTTCAAGGGGCCGGAACAAGCGCTGAAGCGCCAACTCCGGTCGACCGCACAACGCATGGGACCGGAGTAAGCGCTAAAGCGCCAACTCCGGTCGACAGTACAAAGGAGCGAACGATGAAACACCACGACCAGGTCGCCGACGCATTCGGCACGACGGCCGCCGCCTATCTGACGAGCTCGGTCCACGCGACGGGCGCCGATCTGCAGACGCTCGCCGACGCGGTGAGCGCGACGCCCGATGCCGCGGTGCTCGATCTCGGCTGCGGTGCCGGCCACGCGAGCTTCGCGGTCGCGCCGCACGTGCGCGACGTGGTCGCCCACGATCTCGCCGCGCCGATGCTCGCCACCGTCGACGCGGCCGCGCGCGAGCGCGGGCTCGCGAACATCCGCACGCAGCAGGGCCCGGCGGAGCGGCTGCCGTTCGACACGGCGACGTTCGACTGGGTCGTGAGCCGGATGAGCGCGCACCACTGGCACGACATGCGCGCGGCGCTCGCCGAGGTGCGCCGCGTGCTGAAACCGGGCGGGCGCGTGCTGATGATCGATATCGCGGGCAACGATCATCCGCTCCTCGACACGTACCTGCAGGCCGCCGAAGTGCTGCGCGACGCGTCGCACGTGCGCGACTACCGCGCGGACGAATGGCTCGCGATGTTCCGCGAGGCCGGTTTCGACGCGCACGTGCACAGCCGCTGGCGGCTGCCGATCGATTTCGATACGTGGGTCGCGCGCATCCGCACGCCGGCCGACAGCGTCGCCGGCATTCGCGCGCTGTGGGCGCATGCACCCGACGAGGTGCGCAGCTACTACGCGGTGCGGCCCGACGGTTCGTTCGAGCATGATGCGCTGCTGATCGACGCGCATTGACCGGGCCAGCCGGCACGGCACGCCGGCGCCGTCCGGCCTCCCGATGAAAAAAGCCGCGATACGCACCGTGGGTACGGTGGCGTATCGCGGCGTCTGCGATGCCGGACGGCGCGGAACGGGCCCGCGCCGCATGCGGATCAGCCCGTGTTGCGCAGGCCGGCCGCGATCCCGTTGATCGTCAGGTGAATCCCGCGGCGCAGCCGCGCGTTCGTGTCGCCCGCGCGGTGACGCTTGATCAGCTCGACCTGCAGGTGGTTCAGCGGATCGAGATACGGGAAGCGGTTCTTGATCGATCGCGCGAGCAGCGGGTTGGTCGCGAGGCGGCCTTCGTGCCCGGTGATTTCCGCCAGCGCCTGCGACGTGCGTTCCCATTCCGCGACGATCCGCTCGAACACGTGCTTGCGCAGCTTGCGGTCGGAGACGAGCTGCGCATAGCGCGACGCGACCGCGAGATCGGTCTTCGCCAGCACCATGTCCATGTTCGACATCAGGTTCGAGAAGAACGGCCAGGTCTTGTTCATCTTCTTCAGCAGCGCGACGCGCTTCGTGCGCTCGGCGTCGTCCTGCGCGCCGTCGAGATACGCGCTCACCGCGCTGCCGAAGCCGTACCAGCCCGTCAGCAGCAGCCGGCACTGGCCCCACGAGAAGCCCCACGGGATCGCGCGCAGATCCTCGATCTTGCGCTGCTTCGGATCCTGCAGCTTGCGAGAGGCAGGGCGGCTGCCGATGTTCAGCTCGGCGATCTCGGTGATCGGCGTCGACGAGAAGAAGTAGTCGGTGAAGCCGGGCGTCTCGTACACGAGCGCGCGGTACGCGGCCATCGCCGAGTCGGACAGCGTCTGCATCGCGGCCTCGAACGCGGGCAGTTGCGCAGGGGCGTTCGACTGCGGCAGCAGCGATGCCTCGAGCGTCGCGGCGACGACCGTCTCGAGGTTGCGCCGGCCGATCTCGGGGTTCGCGAACTTGCTCGCGATCACCTCGCCCTGCTCGGTCAGGCGGATCTGGCCGTTCACGGTGCCCGGCGGCTGCGACAGGATCGCCTGGTAGGTCGGGCCGCCGCCGCGGCCGACCGTGCCGCCGCGGCCGTGGAACAGCCGCAGCGTGATCTTGCGGTCGCGGAACAGGTCGACGAGCGCGAGTTCCGCGCGATACAGCTCCCAGTTCGACGTGAGGAAGCCGCCGTCCTTGTTGCTGTCCGAGTAGCCGAGCATCACTTCCTGCTCGGCGCCCTGGTGTGCGATCAGCGCGTCGACGCCCGGCAGTGCGAAGTATTCGCGCATGATGCGCGACGCGTCGCGCAGGTCGGGGATCGTCTCGAACAGCGGGATCACCATCAGGCTGTTCCTCGCATGGCCGCCCGGCACGCCGAGCGCACCTTCGAGCAGCCCCGTCTCCTTTTGCAGCAGCAGCACCTCGACGAGGTCGCTGACGGTTTCCGTATGCGAAATGATGTAGTTGCGTACCGCGCGCGCGCCGAATTGCGCGCGCACTTCGCGGGCCTTCTCGAACACGCCGAGTTCGCTTTGCGCGAGCGCCGAGTATTCGAAGTACGGCGAGCGCAGCGGGCGCGGGTCGGCGAGCGCGGCGAGCAGCACGCGCAGCTTGTCTTCCTCGGCGAGCGCCGCATAGTCGGCCTCGACGCCCGCGCGCGCGAATAGCTCGGCGACCACGGCTTCGTGGATGTCGGAGCTCTGGCGCAGGTCGATGCTCGCGAGATGGAAGCCGAACACCTCGGCGGCACGCACGAGCGGCGCGAGGCGCGGCGCGGCGAGCGACGTGCCGTGGTGTTCGTCGAGCGATGCGGTCAGCACCTTCAGGTCGGCGACGAACGCTTCGGAATCCGCATACGGGATCGCGCGCACGGGCGCCGCACCGCGGCCCGCGCTGCGCACGGGCACGGTGCCTTCGCCCAGGCGCACGCGCGCGCTCGCGGCGAGCCGCGTGTAGATGCCGATCAGCGCGCGGCGATACGGCTCGTCGACGCGGTGCGGCGACTGGTCGGGCGAGGCGGCCGCGAGCGCCTTCACCGCGTCGTTCGCGCCGACCAGCAGGTTCGACACCGACAGCTCGGCGCCGAGCTTGTGCACCTGTTCCAGATAGTGCTCGAGGATCACCGCGGCCTGGCGGTTGATCGCCTCGTCGAGCGTCGGCGCCGTCACGTTCGGGTTGCCGTCGCGATCGCCGCCGATCCAGCTGCCCATCTGGAAGAACGCGGGCACGCGCGCGGACAGGCCGTGCTCGGCGAGCGCGGCCTCGATGTCGCCGTACAGCGCGGGCAGTTCGTCGAGAAAGGTCGCGCGGTAGTACGACAGCGCGTTCTCGATCTCGTCGCCGACCGTCAGGCGCGCGTCGCGCAGCATGCGCGTCTGCCACAGCGCGGTCACGCGCGCGCGCAGCATCGATTCGTTGTGCTGGCGCTCGCGCGCGGTCAGTTCCTGGTCGCGCTCCGCGAGCAGGCGTGCGATGTCGTGCTGCGCGTCGAGGATGCTCTTGCGCTGCACTTCGGTCGGGTGCGCGGTCAGCACCGGCACGATCAGCGCGTCGTCGAAGAAGCGCTGCAGCAGGCGCTTCGATGCGTTGCCGGTCGTCTTCAGCTGATCGAGCGCATATGCGACCGTGCCGGGCTGCGGCGCGGAGCCGGCCAGCGCGTGGATGCGGCGGCGGCGGTTGTGGTGGCGGTCTTCCGCGATGTTCGCGAGATGCGAGAAATAGCTGAACGCGCGCACGACGCTGACCGTCTGCTCCGGCGTCAGCTTGCGCAGCTTCTTCTCGAGCGTCTGCGCGGCTTCGCTGTCGTCCTCGCGACGGAACTTGACCGCGGTCTGGCGGATCGTCTCGACGACGTCGAACACGGTGTCGCCTTCCTGCTCGCGCACGACGTCGCCGAGCAGGCGGCCGAGGAAGCGGATGTCCTCGAACAGCGGGCGGTCCTTGTCATCGCGCGTGCGCGTGCCGGACTTCGGCGCGGCGGCCGTGCGGGCAGCTTTCGTCGAGCGTTTTGTCTGACGTATCGGGTCTTTCGGTATCGTTGCCGTTTTCGCACGGCCGTTCGCGGCGGTGGCGACGGTGTCCGTCGAGGCGTCGGAGGAGGACAGGGCAGCATTGCGGCGCGCCGTACGCGCCGATCCGGAAGACTTCACGATGGGTTTCCTTGGGAAAGCTCGAGTCAAAAGGAACTGCGGAAACTGCGGGAACTGCGGTCAAGCAACCAGCTACGTGCGGCACATCCGCACATTGGCGCCGCGACCCGCGCAGGGGCCGGTCGGGTGCGGGCTCCGGGCCCGGGCGGGCCGGGGCGTGCGTGCTACCATTGTTCGATCTTCAATCCCGTCCTTCGATGTTCCAGCAATGAATTCCGAGACCCTTGCGGCCGGGCCGCAACAGGCACAGCCGCCCGCGACGTTGACGATTGCTTCGCGCGAGAGCCGCCTGGCGATGTGGCAAGCCGAACATGTGCGTGATGCGCTGCGCAAATTATATCCAGCTTGTGACGTGAAAATCCTCGGGATGACGACCCGCGGCGACCAGATTCTCGATCGCACGCTGTCGAAGGTCGGCGGCAAGGGCCTGTTCGTGAAGGAACTGGAGAGCGCGCTGGCCGACGGCCGCGCCGATCTCGCCGTGCATTCGCTGAAGGACGTGCCGATGGCGCTGCCCGACGGCTTCTCGCTCGCCGCGATCATGGAGCGCGAGGACCCGCGCGACGCGTTCGTGTCGAACGACTACGCGTCGCTCGACGCGCTGCCGGCCGGTGCGGTCGTCGGCACGTCGAGCCTGCGCCGCGAAGCGATGCTGCGCGCGCGCTATCCGCATCTCGACGTGCTGCCGTTGCGCGGCAACCTCGACACGCGCCTCGCGAAGCTCGACCGCGGCGACTACGCGGCGATCATCCTCGCGGCCGCCGGCCTGAAGCGCCTTGGCCTCGAAGCGCGGATCCGCACGCTGCTCGACGTCGAGGCCAGCCCGCCCGCGGCCGGCCAGGGTGCGCTCGGCATCGAGATCGCCGCGCACCGCAGCGACGTCGCCGCATGGCTCGCGCCGCTGCACCACCCGCAGACCGCGCTCGCGGTCGAGGCCGAGCGGATGGTGTCGCGCGCGCTCGGCGGCAGCTGCGAAGTGCCGCTCGCCGCGTACGCGGTGTGGCGCGCGGGCGAGCTGTACCTGACGGGCCGCGTGTCGACGACCGACGGCAAGCGCGTGCTGACGGCCGAGGAGTGCGGAGCCGTCATGACCGTCGCCGATGCGCTCGCGCTCGGCCGTGCAGTGTCCGACGAGCTCGAGGCGCAAGGCGCGCTCGACATCGTCCAGGCGCTGCTCGCGGGCTCGCAGGCCGGCAAGGGCGACGCCTGATGGCGGGCGGCGCGCGCGCGTTCACCGCTGTCCTGACCCGTCCGGACGGCCAGTCGGACGCGCTTGCGTCGCAACTGGCCGATGCCGGCTGCGACGTGCTCGAATTCCCGCTGATCGACATCGCACCGGTCGACGATCCGGCGCCGCTCGACGCCGCGTTCGCGGCGCTCGCCGACTACGCGCTCGTGATTTTCGTGTCGCCGAACGCGATCGACCGCGCGCTCGCGCAGTACGGCGCGATCTGGCCGAATGCGCTGCCGGTCGGCGTGGTCGGGCCCGGCAGCGTCGCGGCACTCGAGCGGCACGGCATCGCGGCGCCCGCGCACCGCGTGATCGCGCCGCAGGCGCCGGCCGACGGCGGCGTGCCCCATTACGATTCGGAAAGCCTGTTCGCATGCATCGAGGCCGCGTTCGGCGGCGCGCAGGCGCTTGTGGCCAAGCGCGTGCTGATCGTGCGCGGCGACGGCGGGCGCGAATGGCTCGCCGACCGGCTGCGCGAGGCCGGCGCGGACGTCACGCTCGTCGCCGCGTACCGGCGCGTCGTGCCCGAGCCGCGCGTCGGCGCATGGGAGCGCGTCCACGCGCTGCTCGGCGGCGAACCGCACGCGTGGCTCGTCACGAGCTCGGAAGGCGTGCGCAACCTGCACGAACTTGCACGGGCACACCTGAACGACGCCGAGATCGACGCGCTGAAGCACGCACCGCTCGTGACGCCGCACCCGCGCATCGAGCAGACCGCGCGCGCATTGGGTTTTGATAGGATTACGCTGACCGGCGCGGGCGATGAGCGCATCGTCCGCGCGTTTCGAACGATGGCCGACGAGGCCGTCCAACCGGCGACAGCCGCACCGGTGACTAAACGCATGACAGATACCAACGATTCCAAAAGCGTCGCTTCCCAGCCGGCCGCTGCATCCGCGCCGCCGTCCCGCCCCCCTTATATGGCGTCCGAACCGCCCCCGCGCCGTGGCGGCAGCGCGGTGCTGTGGTTCGTCGTCGTCGTGCTCGGCTGCGCGGCGGGCGTCGGCGGCTATGCGCTGAACCGCAAGATCGACCGGCTCGACGGCACGTTCGTCGCGCGCCAGAAGGCGCTCGACGCGCAGACGGCGGAGACGCGCATGAAGACCGAGCAGGCGCTCGCGAGTACGCACCAGGTCGACACGCAGCTCGCGCAGCTCGACGGCAAGCTCGCCGACGCGCAGAGCGCGCAGCAGGCGCTGCAGCAGCAATACCAGGACCTGTCGCGCAACCGCGATGCGTGGATGCTCGAGGAAGTCGACCAGATGCTGTCGAGCGCGAGCCAGCAGCTTCAACTGACGGGCAACACGCAGCTCGCGCTGATCGCGCTGCAGAACGCCGACGCGCGTCTCGCGACGTCGCAGAGCGCGCAGGCCGTCACGGTGCGCAAGGCGCTCGCGCTGGACATCGAGAAGCTGAAGGCCGCTCCGACAGCCGATCTCACGGGTCTCGCGATCAAGCTCGACGACGCGATCGGCAAGATCGACGCGCTGCCGCTTTCCGGCGAGGCGATCGTGCCGCACGCGGCACCGAAGGCCGCGCCGGCCGACGCCGCATCGACGGCCGTGGCCGGCGAGCCGCGCTGGAAGGTGTGGTGGCACGACTTCTCGGCCGGTCTCGGCCAGCAGTTGAAGGGCCTCGTGCAGGTGCGCCGGATCGACAACGCGGACGCGATGCTCGCGTCGCCCGACCAGGGCTACTTCGTGCGCGAGAACGTGAAGCTGCGCCTGCTCACCGCGCGCCTGTCGCTGCTCGCGCGCAACGACAGCGCGATGAAGGCCGACCTGCACGCCGCGCAGGCGTCGCTCGGGAAGTATTTCGATCAGGCGTCGAAGGACACGCAGACCGTCGAGGATCTGCTCAAGCAGGTTGACGGCGCATCGCTGACGGTTGCGGTGCCGAACCTGAACACGAGCCTGAACGCCGTTCAGCAGTTCAAGAGCCGGGGGTAACGATGACGCTTCGAGGAATCGTCTGGCTCGCGGTCCTGTTCGCGATCGCCGCGGCACTCGCCACCGTCGGCCGTTTCGACGCGGGGCAGGTGCTGCTCGTCTATCCGCCGTACCGGATCGACGTGTCGCTGAACCTGTTCGTGATCGCCATCGTCGTGCTGTTCATCGTCGTGTATTCGCTGCTGCGCATCGTGCGCAACATCTGGCGCATGCCGCAGCGGGTCGCCGCGTATCGTGCGCGTTCGCGCAACGAGAAGGCGCAGGCGTCGCTGCGCGATGCAATCGCGAACCTGTACGCGGGCCGCTTCTCGCGTGCGGAGAAGGCCGCGCGTGACGCGCTGTCGGTCGACGCGAACCTGGGCGCCGCGAGTCTCGTCGCGGCCACCGCCGCGCACCGGATGCACGAGTACACGCGCCGCGACGACTGGCTGTCGAAGGTCGACGCGCCCGAATGGCAGGACGCACGGCTGCTCGCCGCGGCCGACATGCGCGCGGACGCGCGCGATGCCGACGGCGCGCTCGCCGCGCTGGCCGACATGCAGGCGGGCGGCAAGCGCATCCACGCGCAGCAGGTCGCGCTGCGCGCGCAGCAGCAGTTGAAGAACTGGGCCGAGGTGCTGAAGCTCGCGAAGGCGCTCGAGAAGCGCGAGGCGCTGCATCCGGCCGCGGCCGTGCGGCTGCGCCAGCAGGCTGCGGAAAACCTGCTGCGCGAACGCCGGCACGACCCGGACGCGTTGCTCGAGGTGTGGCAGTCGCTGTCGCCGATCGAGCGCCAGTCGCCGCGTCTGGCCGATCTCGCGGCCGACCTGCTCGTGACGCTCGAGCGCCGCAACGAAGCGCGCCGTATCGTCGAGGAAGCGCTTGCGCACAACTGGGACGCACGCCTGCTGCGCCGTTACCCGGACACGGCCGGCGCCGATGCGCTGCCGCTCATCCAGAAGGCGGAAGGGTGGAAGAAGGATCACCCGGAGGATGCCGACCTGCTGTTCGCGCTCGGCCGTCTCTGCCAGCAGCAGCAACTGTGGGGCAAGGCGCAATCGTTCCTCGAAGCGGCACTGAAGCTGGCCGACAACGAGGCGCTGAAGGTGCGTACGCATCGCGCGCTCGCGCGCCTGTTCGAGCGTCTCGGCGAAACCGACAAGGCCGCGAAGCACTACCGCGAAAGCGCACTCGCGATTACCGTGGTCTGACGCGGGCTGTGGCCGCCTGCCGAGGGTGGGCCACCGCGCCACGCAAAATGCCCCGAACGCCGGATGGCCTTCGGGGCATTTTTTCGTCCGTTGCGAACCGGTGCCGGACGCGCTATGCGCCGAGCCTGCGCAGCAGGTCGTCCTCGCTGGCGACGAACCACACCGAGTGCCCGCGATTGGACTCGCGAACGAGCGCGCGAAGCGCTTCGCTGTGCGCGAGCCAGCCGCCGATATCGCCGACCACGCCGAGCCGGACGCCGTAGTTGACGAGCTTCTGCAGCACGGCGCCGGCCAGCCCGCTGTCGAGCCGGTAGAAGTCGTCGTGCAGCGCGTCGGCAGGGACCACGATCCAGTCGGCCTCATGCTCGTGCGCGAGCGCGACGAGGTCGAGCGCATCGCTTTCCCGCTGCACGAGGCCGGCGGAAGGATCCCGGACCAGCACGCGGCTGCCGGCTGCCTGAACGATTCGGTGGGGCATGCGGGTTGGCTCCGTCGACATGATCGTTACGCGCCGTGCATCACTTGTCGACGAGCTGCTTCGGCACCGACAGCGCGAGCAGCCCGCCGAGCACGAGGAAGCCCGCGAGCACGACCATGCCCGCATCGTTGGCGCCCGTCGCCTGCTTGAGCCAGCCCATCATGTACGGGCTCAGGAAGCCGGCGAGGTTGCCGATCGAGTTGATCATCGCGATGCCGGCGGCCGCCGCCGTGCCGCCGAGGAATGCGGTCGGCAGGCTCCAGAACAGCGGCAGCGTCGTCAGGATGCCGATCGTCGCGAGCGTGAGGCCGAGCATCGCGAGCGCCGTCTGGTGCGCCCAGATCACCGACAGCACGAGCCCGATCGCGCCGATCGCGGCCGGAATCGCGAGGTGCCAGCGACGTTCGCGGCGCTTGTCCGCGCTGCGCGCGATCAGGATCATCGCGACCACCGCGGCCGCATACGGAATCGCCGACAGCAGGCCGATCATGAATGTGTCGGTCACGCCGGTGGCCTTGATGATCGTCGGCAGCCAGAAGCCGACGCCGTAGAGCCCCATCACGAACGAGAAGTAGATCAGCGCCATCAGCCACACGCGCGGGCTCGACATCACGGCGCCGAGCGGGAGGTCTTCCTTGGTCGCTTCCTCCGCGTCGACGTTGCGCGCGAGCAGCGCCTTTTCGTCGTCGGTCAGCCACTTCGCCTTCACGATCCGCTCGTCGAGCTTGAAGAACACGAGCACGCCGACCAGTACCGACGGGATGCCTTCGAGCAGGAACAGCCATTGCCAGCCGTGCCACCCGCTCATGCCGTCGAACGCCTTCAGGATGAAGCCCGAGAGCGGTCCGCCGATCACGCCGGACAAGGCGACTGCCGTCATGAAGAACGTCGTCATCCGGCCGCGCCGGTGCGCGGGATACCAGTAGGTGAGGTAGAGGATCACGCCGGGGAAGAAGCCCGCTTCGGCGACGCCGAGCAGGAAGCGCATCACGTAGAACATCACGGGCGTCGTGACGAACATCGTCAGGATCGAGATCACGCCCCACGTCGCCATGATGCGGGCGATCCACACGCGGGCGCCGACCTTGTGCAGGATGATGTTGCTCGGTACCTCGAAGAGGAAATAGCCGAAGAAGAAGATCCCGGCGCCGAGCCCGTAGACGGTGTCGCTCAGGTTCAGGTCGCTCGCCATCTGCAGCTTCGCGAACCCGACGTTCACGCGGTCGAGATACGCGACCACGTAGCACAGCAGCAGGAGCGGCGTGAGCCGCCACGACACCTTGCGGTAGGTTGCTTCCTCGAATGCGCCGGACGAACCCGGCAGCGACTGCGTCGATGTTGCCATGCTGTCTCCTGTCCTTGTAATGGGCCGGAGCTGGCGTATCGGCGCCCGACCCGGTTTCGTGCGAAGCAATGCGTGAATGCTGCGCCGGCCGGTGAATCCCGACGCGGCGCGCGAATAGCCCGGTGCGGCTAGATGCAGCGCCCGCCGTCGACTTCGAGGCAGACGCCCGTGATGAACTCGGCCTCGTCGGACGCAAGGTAAAGCGCCGCGTTCGCGATGTCCTGCGGTGTCGAGAAGCGGCCGAGCGGGATCGTCGCGAGGAAGCGGCGGCGGTTCTCGGGCGTGTCCTCGCAGCCCATGAACTCGGTCATCAGGCCCGTTTCGCCGAGCACGGGATTGATGCAGTTCACGCGGATGCGATCGGCGCCGAGCTCGGCCGCGAGCGATTTGCTCGCGGTGATCATCGCGCCCTTCGTGCTGTTGTACCAGACGAGGCCCGGGCGCGGCCGCACGCCGGCCGTCGACGCGACATTCACGAACACGCCGCCGCCCTGTTCACGGAAGTACGGAACGAAGGTCTGCACGCACCAGAACAGGCTCTTCATGTTGACCGCGTACACGCGGTCGAACTCGGCTTCCGACACGTCGAGCACCGGCTTGTTGCGGTGCGTGGTGCCGGCGTTGTTCACGACGATCTGCACCGAATGGAAATCGTCGAGCGCGGCCTGCAGCAGCGCGCGCCAGTCGTCCTGCTTCGACACGTCGCCCGCCACCGCGATCGCCTTGCCGCCCGCGAGCGCGATCTCGCTCGCGACGCGTTCGGCCGCTGCCCCGTTCAGGTCGTTGACGACGACGTTCGCGCCTTCGCGCGCATACGTCTTCGCGATGCCTTCGCCGAAACCCGAGCCGCCGCCCGTGACGATGGCCGTCTTGCCGCTCAACCGCATGGTGTGTCTCCTGTGCTGGTTATGAGAGTGGTCGTGTGTCGCGATGCGTCCGGGCGCTGCCGGCCGCGTTTCGTGCGCCGCGCGTTCAGCCGTGCCGGATCGCGATCGTCTTCAGCGCGGTGAAGCCGTACAGCGCCTCGAAGCCTTTCTCGCGGCCATGGCCCGAGTGGCCGACGCCGCCGAACGGCAGTTCGACGCCGCCGCCCGCGCCATAGTTGTTGATGAACACCTGGCCCGCGCGCAGGCGCCGCGCGAGACGCATCTGGCGTGCGCCGTCGCGCGTCCAGATACCCGCGACGAGGCCGTACGGCGTGCCGTTCGCGAGCGCGACGGCTTCGTCTTCGTCGACGAAACGCATCGCGGCGAGCACGGGGCCGAATACTTCCTCCTGCGCGAGCCGGTGCGACGGCGGTACGTCGCGCAACAGCGCGGGCGCCTGATAGAAGCCGCTTTCGGGCGCGTCGGCGACGACCTGCCCGTGCGCGGCCATCGGAATGCCGTCGTGCTGCGCGTCGGACAGGAAATCCCATACGCGCTGCTGTTGCTTCGCGTTGATCAGCGGGCCGCAATCGAGGTCGGCGCGGCTCGGGCCGACGCGCAGCCCGTTGAACGCGGTGGCGAGGCGCTCGACGAGCGCTTCGTAGACCGTGCGCTCGATCAGTACGCGGCTGCCGGCCGAGCAGGTCTGCCCGCCGTTCTGCACGATCGCCGACACGAGCACGGGCAGCGCGGCTTCGAGATCGGCATCGGCGAACACGATCTGCGGCGACTTGCCGCCGAGTTCGAGCGTGACGGGCACGTGGTTCTCGGCGGCCATCTGCGTGACCAGCTTGCCGGTGGCCGGCGAACCCGTAAACGAGATGTGGTCGATGCCCGGATGGCGCGCGAGCGCGGCGCCGGCTTCATGGCCGTAGCCGGTGACGATGTTGAGCGCGCCGGCCGGCAGCCCGGCCTCGGCGGCCAGCTCGGCGACGCGCAGCACCGACAGGCACGCATCCTCGGCCGGCTTGACGACGCATGCGTTGCCGGCCGCGAGCGCCGCGCCGACGCTGCGCCCGAAGATCTGCATCGGGTAGTTCCACGGCACGATGTGGCCGGTGACGCCGTGCGGCTCGCGCACCGTCAGCACCGTATAGCCGGCCTGATAGGGGAGGGTTTCGCCATGCAGCTTGTCGGCGGCGCCCGCGTAGAACTCGAAGTAGCGCGCGAGCGCGGCCGCGTCGGCGCGTGCCTGCTTCAGCGGCTTGCCGGTGTCGCGCGCCTCGATCGCCGCGAGTTCCTCGATGGAATCGGCCACGCGTGCCGACAGCCGCATCAGCACGCGGCCGCGCTCGGCGGCGCTCGCGGCGCCCCATGCGCCCGCGAATGCGTCGCGGGCCGCGGCGACCGCGCGCTCGATGTCGGGAGCGGTGCCGCGCGCGATCGTCGCGAACGGCTGGCCGTCGGACGGGTCGACGACCGCGATCGTTTCCAGTTGCGCGGGCAACGTCCATTCGCCCGCGATGAAGTGCTTCGCCTCTTCCATGCCTGCTCCTGTCGACCAGAGTTAGCGCTTTAGCGCTTACTCTGGTCCCATGCTTCGCGGTCGACCAGATGTCGACCGGACTTGGCGCTTTAGCGCTTAGTCCGGTCCCGTGCAAAGCTGTTAGCGCTTCAGCGCTTACTCTGGTCCCATGCTTCGCGGTCGACCAGATGTCGACCGGACTTGGCGCTTCAGCGCTTAGTCCGGTCCCATGCAAGGCTGTTAGCGCTTCAGCGCTTACTCTGTTCCCGTGCTTCGCGGTCGACCGGTGCCGGCGCTTCAGCGCCGACGCCGGTCCCATCCAACGCCGCCGGTGGTTCGACGGCCGGGCATCCGGAACGATTATCGCGCCGATCGTCATCCGGATGCCACCGGTCGATTGGCTATAATGGCGCATTCCGTTGAGGGACGCCTGCGGCGGTGCATCGGCCGCGGCGCCCTGTCCCGAATTCCCATCGACCTACAGAGAGCGCTCATGAGCTTCAATCATGTTCCGGCCGGCAAGGACCTGCCGCAAGATTTCAACGTGATCATCGAGATTCCCGCGCAAAGCGACCCGGTGAAGTACGAGGCGGACAAGGAGCTGGGCCTCCTCGTCGTCGACCGCTTCATCGGCACGGGCATGCGCTATCCGGTGAACTACGGCTACATCCCGCAGACGCTGTCGGGTGACGGCGATCCGGTCGACGTGCTGGTGATCACGCCGTTCCCGCTGCTGGCCGGCTCGATCGTGCGTTCGCGCGTGCTCGGCATGCTGCAGATGACCGACGAGTCGGGCGTCGACGCGAAGCTGGTCGCGGTGCCGCATGACAAGGTCTGCCCGATGACGGCGAACCTGAAGTCGATCGACGACGTGCCCGAGTACCTGAAGGACCAGATCAAGCACTTCTTCGAGCAATACAAGGCGCTCGAGAAGGGCAAGTGGGTGAAGGTCGAAGGCTGGGCCGGCATCGAAGCCGCGCACAAGGAAATCGCCGACGGCGCCGCGAACTACAAGAAGTAAGCGGCGCGCCGGCCGACGGCCGGTTCGTGTGAAATGCAAACCGCGCGTGTCTCCTCAGGAGGCCGCGCGGTTTTGTTTTGCGCGCGCGGTTTTCCTGCGTGCGGAAGGGGCGGCGGGCGCGGGCGGGGTGGTGGTATCCGGTGTGTCCTTCGCGCGTCTGGCGCGGCGAGGGGCAACGGAGATTTCGGTGGCTTCGGTGGCTTTGGTGGATGTCGCGGCCGACGGACGGCGGCGAGCCGGTGCGGGAGCGAGGGCGTCGCGTCCGTTCGTGACGGGTTTGCTGCCGACTGGTGACGTTTTTCTTTTCGACGACGGGGGCGCGGCCTGTTGGTCTTTTGTTGCCGGAGTGCCGCGCGACGAGGTCTTGTTCACGACCGCATCGCCGCCGGTCTTCGCGCGCTTCGCGACCGGCGCGGCTTTTGCCGCCTTTGGAGCCTTGGCGGCTTGTCGGGGCTTCGCGGTTTTCGCAGCCTTGATGGCTTTCCCGGCTTTCCCGGCGGCTTTTTCCGTTTCAGCCGTCTTCGTCGCGCTATCGACGTTCTCCGTCTTTGCCTTCGCCTTCTTCCGTCCACGCGTACCCGCCTTCAACCCGGCCAAGTCACCGCTCCCGTCGATCGTCACGCCCGCCGGCAGCACCGACTCCAGCGTCCGCAGCCCGGCCGCCAGCTCACGCTTCTGCGCGGCCGTGAGCCGCTTCACCCAGTATTCGACGCGCGACGCGCTCGACCGGTCGGGCAGCGGAAACGATGCGAGCACTGCGCGCGGCTTGCGCGAGCGCGTGTAGCGCGCGCCCTTGCCGGCTGCGTGTTCGTCGAAGCGCGCGGCAACGTCGGTCGTGATGCCCGTGTAGACGCTGTCGTCAGCGCATTCGATCAGATACAGAAACCAGGACATGGCAGGGCGGCGGGATGCGAAGCCGCCAGTGTCTCAGAAAAGGCGTGCGTCAACGCCACCGATCGCCGTGCCCGTCGCGGAAGCGGCTCGGCGCCGCGCCGAGTTCGCGGGTGAAGAAGCGCGTGAACGCGCTCGTCGAACGGAAGCCGACCCGCACGCCGATCTCGCCGATCGGCAATTGCGTATTCAGCAGCAGGTCGCGCGCCTCGCCGAGCCGCGCCTGCGCAACGAGCGCGTGAAAGCCGACGGCTTCGCGATGCAGCCGCCGGCGCAGCGTCCAGCGCGACATCGCGAAGCGCGTGCACACGTGCTGCATCAGCGTGTCGGTCGGCACGTCGGCGTCGTCGGAGGTACGCAGCCAGTCGCGCACGCATTGCTCGACGGACGAGCCGAACGTCGAGCGCACGCGCACCCGGTCGCGCGCGGCGTCGGCCGCATGACGCTGGATGCCGGCAAGCGGCGCGTTGTAGCGCTCGAACGGTGTGTCGAAGTGCGCGGAGCGCAGCACGATGCGGTTGTGCGCGGCATCGAACGACACCGGCGCACCGAGCATGTCGCGCAGCGCCGCCGCGGGCGCGAACGCACGGCCGGCGAATTCCGCGTCGTCGACGCGCAGGTGCGGATCGTACAGGCGCGCGAGCGCCGCGAGGATCGCGAGGTTCGCGAGCGCGCTGCCCGCGTCCCGGCCATCTCCTTCGTTCACGTATTCGAGCGCGATCGCATCGCCGTTCTCGTGCACGAAGACCCAGTCGACGTTGCCGATCAGCTCGCGATAGTGAAGGTACGCGTGCAGCGCGTCGCGCAGCGTCGCCGCGTTGCACGTGACGCCCGCGAGCTCCGGGAACGGCACGAGCCACGGCACGGCCTGCGGCGGCGAGCGGTGCCAGGACAGCGGCCAGCCGCTCGTCAGCCGCATCGCGGCGACGTGCCGGTCGCCCGCGATGCGGCGCGTGTCGTCGGCGAGCTCGGCCGGCCCGATGCCGAGCGTCTCGTAAAGCGGCGCGATGTCGATGCCGTTCGCGCGCGCGTCTTCGCACAGCCAGCGGTAGATCCGGACGGATACCGATTTCTGTCGCAACTCCATGTCTGTCTCCCTGTCGTCATGCCGTTCGGGTTTGTCCCCGCTGCGAGAGGTCAACGCATGCTCCTGCCGGTCAAGCGTGGTGACCGGTCGATTTTTAGACTCGGACGCTGGAGTGTGGCGACCAGTACAACAGATCGATTCAGGAGGATCAATGAAAACTTCGCTGTTCCGGTATTCGACGATCGCGTCCGCGTGCGCGCTCACGGCGCTGCTCGCGTCGTGCGGCGGCGACGACATTCATGCGGGCCCGGCCGCGCCGGCCGACGCCGATGCCGCGGCCGACCAGCGTGCGGCCGCGATCGTCGCGCAATTGACGACCGACGAAAAGCTGCAGCTCGTGCACGGCACGGGCATGCCCGCGCTCGACCTGGGCGGCCCGTTTCCGGCCGGCGCGCTGAACGGCGCGAGCTACATTCCGGGCGTGCCGCGGCTCGGCATTCCGGGCGTCAGCAGCGCCGATTCGGCGGGCGGCGTGAACGTGAAGAACGCGCGCGTGACCGCGCTGCCCGCGCCGGTCGCGCTCGCGGCGACGTGGGATCCGGCGCTCGCGGGCACCTACGGCACGCGCATCGCGCTCGAATTGCGCGCGCTCGGTTTCGCGGAAGGGCTCGGCGGCGGCGTGAACCTCGCGCGCGAGCCGCGCAACGGCCGCACGTTCGAATACATGGGCGAGGATCCGGTGCTCGCGGGCACGCTGAGCGCCGCACGCACGCAGGGGACGCAGGCGCAGAAGGTGATCGCGACGATCAAGCATTTCGCGTTCAACGACCAGGAAACCAACCGGATGACGATCGATTCGGTCGTCGACGAGCGGACCATGCGCGAGGCCGAACTGCTCGCGTTCGAGATCGGCGTGAAGGACGGCCAGCCGGGCAACGTGATGTGCTCGTACAACAAGCTGAACGGCGTGTATGCGTGCGAGAGCCCGTATCTGCTGACGACGGTGCTGAAGAACGAGTGGGGCTTCAAGGGCGTCGTGCAGTCGGACTGGGGCGCGACGCATTCGACGGTCGCGGCCGTGCAGGCGGGGCTCGACGAGGAACAGCCGGGCGCGGCCGACGACGGCAACGCGCCGCTCGGCTCGTACTTCAATACGAAGCTGCGTGCGGCGCTGCAGGCCGGCAGCGTGTCGGTCGCGCGGCTGAACGACATGGTGCAGCGCAAGCTGCGCACGCTGATCCGCATCGGCGTGATGGACGCGCCGCCGAAGGCGGGCGGTGCGATCGACGAAGCCGCGGGCAACGCCGATGCGCTTGCGATCGCACGGCAATCCGCGGTGCTGCTGAAGAACGCGGCCGCGCCCGGCGATGCGCAGCCCGTGCTGCCGCTGGCGGCCGGCGCGCTCAAGTCGGTTGTCGTGATCGGCGGGCATGCGGACGCGGGCGTGCTGTCGGGCGGCGGCTCGGGCGCGGTGCCGGCGATCGACGGCAACGCGGTGACGACCTGCCGGCAGCCGGCCGACATGCTGTTCGGCGGCTGCGCGACCTGGTACAAGTCCGCGCCGCTCGCGGCGATCCGCGCGAAGGCGCCGAACGCGTCGGTCAGCTATCTCGACGGGACGGACGCGAACGCCGCCGCGACCGCGGCCTCGCAGGCCGATGTCGCGATCGTGTTCGCGACGCAGTGGCAGACGGAAGGGCTCGACCTGGCGAGCCTGTCGCTGCCCGATGCGAAGGCCGATCCGTACAACCAGCAATACGACCAGAACGCGCTGATCGCCGCGGTCGCGGCGAAGGCGAAGCGCGTGATCGTCGTGCTCGAGAACGGCAGCCCCGTACTGATGCCGTGGCTCGCGAACGTGCACGGCGTGCTCGACGCGTGGTATCCGGGCGTGCAGGGCGGCCAGGCGATCGCGGACCTGCTGTTCGGCGACGCGAACCCGTCGGGCCGGCTGCCGCTGACGTTCCCGAAGCAGGAGGCCGACCTGCCTCAGCCGACGATCGACCCGGCGAGCCAGCAATCGGTCTATGCGGAAGGGCTCGCGTACGGCTACCGCTGGTTCGACGCGAAGGCGATCGAGCCGCTGTTCCCGTTCGGCTATGGGCTGTCGTACACGACGTATGCGCTTTCCGGGATGACCGCGCAGGCCGACGCATCGGGCAACGTGACGGTCGGTGCGACCGTCACGAACACGGGCGCGCGGGCCGGCGCGCAAACGGTGCAGATCTACGCGGCGCTGCCCGCATCGCTCGGCGAGCCGCCGAAGCGGCTCGTCGGCTGGATCAAGGTCGCGCTGCAGCCGGGCGAAGCGCGCACGGTCAGCGTCGCGGTGCCGGCGCAGCGCTTTGCGACCTGGGACGTGAGCACGCATGCATGGCGGGTGAGCGCAGGCAGCTACACGCTCACGGCCGCCGCGTCGTCGCGCGATCCGCAGGGGCTGTCGCAGGCGGTGTCGCTCACGGCGCGCTGACCGGCCGCGTCATGCGTCGGGCAGGCCGGGGGCGACACCTCGGCCTACCCGGCGCCGGATTTGCCCGATGCGGGCCGGCGCACGAGCCGTCTCGCGCTACTTGGTGCTGTGCCGGAACGGATCGTGTTCGCGCAATTCGTCGACGTACGCGTGGATATGCTCGGTCTCGCGTTCGAGAAAGCGCGCGACCGCATCCGAGAACGCCGGGTGCGCGAGCCAGTGCGCGGAGTGCGTGACGGTCGGCAGGAAGCCGCGCGCGAGCTTGTGCTCGCCCTGCGCGCCGCCTTCGAACGTGTCGAGCCCGGCCTCGATGCAGAATTCGAGCAACTGGTAGTAGGCCGTTTCGAAATGCAGGCAGGGCACGTGCTCGAGCGCGCCCCAGTAGCGGCCGTACAGCGTGCCGCCGCCGTGCTCGCCGCGCCGGTAGATGGCGAGCGCGCTCGCGATCGGCTGGCCGTCGGCTTCCGCGATCACGAGCAGCAGGTTCTCGGGCATCGTCGCGCCGATCGTGCGGAAGAAGTCGAGGTTCAGGTACGGGCTCGAATAGTGTTCGCGGTAGGTCTGCCGGTAGCAGCGCGAGAAGAAGCGCCAGTCGGCGTCGGTGATCCGGTCGCCGGTGAGCCGCCGGAACGTCACGCCCGCGTCGTGCACCTTGCGCCGCTCCGCGCGGATGTTCTTGCGCTTCTTCTGCTCGAGCGTGCCGAGGAAATCGTCGAAGTGGCGGTAGCCGTCGTTGATCCAGTGGAACTGCACGCCTTCGCGCAGCATCATCCCCATCGATTCGAGGAGTCGCGCTTCGTCGCCGGTCGGGAACAGCACGTGCAGCGACGACACGTCGCTCTGCTCGGCGAACGCGATCAGCGTGGCCGCGAGCCGGCGGCGCGCGTCGTCGTCGGCCGCGAGCAGGCGCGTGCCCTGCACGGGCGTGAACGGCACCGCGCACAGCAGCTTCGGGTAGTAGGGCAGGTCGTTGCGCTGGTACGCGTCGGCCCACGCCCAGTCGAATACGTATTCGCCGTACGAATGCTGCTTCGCGTAGACGGGCGCGGCGGCGGCGAGGCGGCCGGTGTTCGCGTCGGTCAGCGTGACGAAGTGCGGCGACCAGCCGGTATCGTCGACCGCGCAGCGCGCGACGTGCAGCGCGTCGAGGAATTCGTGGCGCAGGAACGGCGTCGGCTGCGCGTCGCGCGCGAGCAGCGCGTTCCATTCGTCGGCCGGCACCTCCGCGGGGGACGACAGGATGCCCGTGCGATAATCGATGCGTTCGTGTTTCAAGCGTGAATCCGTACCGTTGGATGTTGCCGGATGCGTGCCGCCATGGCCCGCACCCGGGTCGATTTCGTCAGCCGTTCAGGGCGCGCCGCCGGGCTGCGCCGATCCCGTCATGAAGACCCGACTCGCTCTCGCCCAGATCAACGTCACCGTCGGCGATTTCGCCGGCAACGTCGCGCGGATCGTCGCGGCCGCGCGCGCCGCGCACAACGATGGTGCGCAATTGATGGTCGCGCCCGAACTCGCGCTGTCCGGCTATCCGCCGGAAGACCTGCTGCTGCGGCCCGCGTTCTACGCGGCCGCCGCCGCCGCGCTCGACGCGCTCGCCGACGCGCTGAAGGCGTTCGACGGGCTCGCGGTGCTGGTCGGCCATCCGTTGCGCGGCGCGGGCGGCGATCCGCTCGCGCCAGCCGTCGATGGTAATGCAAACCGCCCGATCGAGCGCGGCGTGCCGCCCACCGACACCTTCAACGCGGTGTCGCTGATCGTCGGCGGCGAGATCGCCGGCACCTACCGCAAGCAGGATCTGCCCAACGCCGAGGTGTTCGACGAGAAGCGCTATTTCGCGACGGACGCCGAGCCGCTCGTGTTCGAGCTGAACGGCGTGAAATACGGCGTGATCATCTGCGAGGACGCGTGGCACGCATCGGCCGCGCAGATCGCGAAGGCGGCCGGCGCGCAGGTGCTGCTGATCCCGAACGGCTCGCCGTACCACATGAACAAGGAAGCGGTGCGCATCGATATCCTGCGCGCGCGGATCCGCGAGACCGGGCTGCCGATGGTGTACGTGAACCTCGTCGGCGGCCAGGACGAGCTCGTGTTCGACGGCGGCTCGTTCGTGCTCGACGCGCAGGGCGCGCTCGTCGCGAAGATGCCGCAGTTTGACGAAGGGCACGCGATCGTCGAATTCGACGGCGCGCGGCCGCTGCCCGGCGCGCTCGCGCCCGAGCTGTCGACGGATGCGCAGGTGTACCGCGCGCTCGTGACGGGCGTGCGCGACTACATCGGCAAGAACGGGTTTCCCGGCGTGCTCATCGGGCTGTCGGGCGGCGTCGACTCGGCGCTGGTGCTGGCCGTCGCGTGCGATGCGCTCGGGCCCGAGCGCGTGCGCGCGGTGATGATGCCGTCGCGCTTCACGGCCAACATCTCGACCACCGATGCGGCAGAGATGGCGCGGCGCGTCGGCGTGCGCTACGACGAGATCGCGATCGCACCGATGTTCGACGCGTTCCGCACGTCGCTCGCAGGCGAGTTCGCGGGCCTCGCGGAAGACGCGACCGAGGAGAACATCCAGGCGCGCATTCGCGGCACGCTGCTGATGGCGCTGTCGAACAAGTTCGGCTCGATCGTGCTGACGACCGGCAACAAGAGCGAGATGGCGGTCGGCTACTGCACGCTGTACGGCGACATGGCCGGCGGTTTCGCGGTGATCAAGGACATCGCGAAGACGCTCGTGTACCGGCTCTGCCGCTATCGCAACGAAGCGGCCGACTACCCGCTGCGCGACGTGATCCCCGAGCGGATCCTGACGCGCGCGCCGTCGGCCGAGCTGCGCGAGAACCAGACCGACCAGGACAGCCTGCCGCCGTACGACGTGCTCGACGCGATCATGCGGATGTACATGGAAGAAGACCGGCCGCTCGCCGAGATCGTCGCAGCCGGCTATGCGCAGGCCGACGTCGAACGCGTGACGCGGCTCATCAAGATCAACGAATACAAGCGTCGCCAGGCGCCGATCGGCATCCGCGTCACGCATCGCGCATTCGGGCGCGACTGGCGCTATCCGATCACGTCACGCTTTACCGAGCGTCTCGATTGAGGCGTGTCGAGCCGTGCGCGGCTCGCCGGCTTACAATCGGGATCGCGATTTTTCATCCAAACGAGCATTGGGGGACAACCACCATGAAACGCATCACCGCCATCATCAAGCCGTTCAAGCTGGACGAAGTCCGCGAAGCGCTCGCCGAAGTGGGTCTCACGGGCCTGACCGTGACGGAAGTGAAGGGCTTCGGCCGCCAGAAGGGGCATACCGAGCTGTATCGCGGCGCCGAATACGTCGTCGACTTCCTGCCGAAGATGAAGATCGAGGTGGTCGTCGCGGAAGCGCAGGTCGACCAGGTGATCGACGCGGTGATCGGTGCGGCGCGCACCGGCAAGATCGGCGACGGCAAGATCTTCGTGTCGGACGTCGAACGCGTGATCCGCATCCGCACCGGCGAAGAGAACGAAGCGGCCGTCTGAGCGGTGCATTCGTCAGTGGGCCGCGTCAGGGCCCGTCATTAGCGTGAACAGGCC
The DNA here is from genome assembly GCF_018417535.1 of Burkholderia pyrrocinia. Lineage (NCBI taxonomy): Bacteria > Pseudomonadati > Pseudomonadota > Betaproteobacteria > Burkholderiales > Burkholderiaceae > Burkholderia > Burkholderia pyrrocinia. The sequence continues at coordinate 86,415 of NZ_CP070977.1, forward strand.
CGAAGCCGGCCCGCCAATAAAAAACGGTGCGATACCCGGTAGGGTACCGCACCGATACGCGCCTCTCGCAGCAGCGTGGAAAGTGTTGCCGAATCGTTCTCTGGACGGCGCCTGATCAGAACAGGTGCTGGATGCCGGCGTAGACGCCGGTCTGGCTGCCGCCCGGGTTCGGGTTGCCCGTCGACACGGCCGTACCTGCACCGTTCGCGTTCAGGCCGAAGTTCGCGTTCTTGCTGTTGCGCACCGTTGCGACCTGCAGATCGAACAGCGTGCGCTTCGAGATGTTGTACGAACCGCCGACCGTGTAGATGTTCGCGTTGCCGCCGCCGTGGTTTGCGTTCACGTGATACACGGCCGCGATCAGCGCCGCTGCCGGTGTTGCCTGCCACGTCACGCCGCCCCAGACCTGCTGGGTGCCGGTCACGCCGGCGTTCACGGCCGGGCCGCCGCTGCCGTCCGCGCGCGATGCCTGGTATGCCGCCTGCACCTTGAACTGGCCGAGGAACACGTTCACGCCCGCGAAGTATTCACGCGAGTAGTTGAACACGTCCGAGAAGCGGCCGTTGCTGTCGCGCGTTTCGTCGTAGATGCCACGCAACTGGAACAGCGAGTTCGTATAGGTGACCTGACCGCCCATTGCACGGCCCGGTTGGCCGGCTGTCGTGTTGCCGTTGAAGCTGGTCGAGTTCGAGAACGAGAACTGGCCGTAGAAGTCGAGGCCGTAGAACTGCGGCGACTGGTACGAAACGTTGTTGCTGGTCTTGTTCCAGTTGCGGCCGCGGACGAGCGATGCGGTCGACCAGGCCGACTGGCCGAACGGGTCGAAGTCCCACACGCCGTTGGCGATCGCGAGCTCACGACCCAACAGCAGCGTACCGTAGCGGTCGTTCGAGATGCCGACCGTCGCAAAACGATCCCAGATCGAGCCGGACGTGCCGAGACCGCCGGTCATCGTGTTGAACGCACCTTCGAGGTGGAACAGGACCTTGTTGCCGCCGCCGATGTCCTCGCTGCCCTTCAAGCCCCACAGGCTGGTGCCCCAGTCGCCGCTTTCCGCGCGCACTTGGTGGCCGTTTTGCAGGCCGTTCAGGTACTCGATGCCTGCATCCAGGCGGCCATACAGCGTGACGCTGCTCTGCGCGTGCGCCGTCACCACCCCAGCAGCCATCAGCGCGGCCGCGACCAAAGCTTTCTTCATCATCTCCTCCATACCCTGTCAAAAAGTCAACCCAGACTGCACAAGATGCCCGGAGCGCGAGCGCCGGGCAAAAGCGGGATAACCAGGGAGACCTCGTGCAGGGCCGGTAAGCGCGGCACGCGGGCAAGCAGACGGAAAACCGTTGAGCGATCCCGCGCAGCCGGGTCGGCCTGCGGGGTCTCCTTGTAGTGTCGTGAAGCTAAACTACATTTCACGAACTTCGTTTTGCTACTTTGGTTACTAATTTAGCAAAAATACAATTTTGTGGCGATGGAAATCGTTGTTTGACTAACACCTGTCGCCAAATTGCCATGCAACACAGTGCGCAACAGGTGCCCCAAGGGTTCGCAACTACCGGAAAACCCTTGTCCCGCAAGGGAGACATGAATTCCGCGAACATGGGTCAAGGATTGCCACTATTGACGTTGCCGGGGCGTGGGCGTAAGCGCGGAAGAGGCGAAATTGGTAAGTATTTCGTAATGAATTGGCGGCCGCCGAATGCCGCTGTCCAATGCCTGCAACGCCCGTCGCGCAAGGCGCGTGCGGCTGCGGCGCGTCGAGTTCAGCCGGGGCCCGGCCGTGCGTCGAGCAGTTGCGCGCGAATCCAGCGGTGCGCATCGGTGCGCGCGTGCTTTGCGTGCGAGTAGACCTTCACCGTGTAGCGCGGGATCTCGAACGGCGCGGGGAAGATGCGGATCGGCGCCGCGTGCCGCAGCGCCTGCGCGGCGCGGTTCGGCACGGTCATCAGGAGTGCGGATTCCGCGATCACGAACGGCGCGGCGAGCACGGTCGGCAACTGCACGGCCACCTGCCGCGCGAGGCCGAGCCGGTCGAGCACGTAGTCGACGACGCCGCGCGATTCGTTCCACGGCGTGACGACCACGTGGCGTGCCGCCAGGTACTGGTCGAACGTCAGCCGCCGGCGGATGTCCGGATGCGCGGCGCTCGCGATCACGACGTAGTCGTCGGAGAGCCAGTCGAAATCCTCGATGCCCGGCGCGTCGGCCGTCGATTCCTCGTGATAGCCGAGCGCGAAATCGATGCGGCCGGCCGCCAGTTCGTCGACGGAAATCTTCCGGTCGGAATGCACGACGCGGATCCGCAACTGCGGCGCGACGTGCTGGATGCGCGCCAGAAACGCCGGCAGTACCGCGAACGCCGTGTAGTCGGTCGCGGCGAACACGAACGTGCGATCGCTTTGCGCGGGATCGAAGCGGCGCGCGCGGGCGAGCCCTTTCGACATCGTGTCGAGCGCGTCGCCGGCCCACGTGGCGATGTCGTCGGCGCGCACGGTCGGCTGCATCTCGTTGCCGAGGCGCACGAACAGCGCGTCGCCGATCGCGTCGCGCAGCCGCGCGAGCGCGTGGCTCAGCGCGGACGGGCTCATCGCGAGCTCGTGCGCGGCCGCGGCGACCGACCGGTGGCGGTACAGCGCGTCGAACGCGAGCAACAGGTTCAGGTCGAGACGGCGCAGGTCGGGATGCATCATGTTCAGGTCTAGATGAAGAAACTGCACTTCCTGCAGGCACGGCGTGAACGTAGCATGACGGTCTGATCGGCGCCAGCGCGGTTGCGCGGCGTCGCTTTCCGTTTCAAGTCCGGGCCGGAGGAGGGCTCAACCCGTGCAAATCGATATCCGTTTCGCCACCGTCGCCGACGTGCCGCTGATCCTGCGTTTCATTACCGAGCTGGCCGTCTACGAGAAGGCGGAGCACGAAGTGGTCGCGACGCCCGCGTCGCTCGAGCGCAGCCTGTTCGGCGAAGGGTCGCCGGCGCGCGCGCTGGTGTGCGAGGTCGACGGCGAGCCGGCCGGCTTCGCCGTGTATTTCTTCTCGTATTCGACGTGGCTCGCGCGGCAGGGGCTCTATCTCGAGGATCTGTACGTGTCGCCGCGCTTTCGCGGCGCGGGCGCCGGGCTGCGGCTGCTGAAGACGCTTGCGCGGATCGCGGTCGAATCGGGCTGCGGGCGATTCGAATGGAGCGTGCTCGACTGGAACGAGCCGGCGATCCGTTTCTACGAGAGCGTCGGCGCCGCGGCGCAGAGCGAATGGGTGCGTTACCGGCTCGCGGGCGACGAACTGCGCGCATTCGCAGACAGCGCGCCGGTGAGCGCCGCGTAAACGCAAAACGGGCGCCGCGCGGCGAACCGCGGGGCGCCCGTTCGCACTTCGTGCGTTAGGTGCGTTACTTGAGGCTACCCGACAGGAACCCGCGCAGGCGTTCGCTCTTCGGGTTGGCAAACACCTCGGCCGGCACGCCTTCTTCCTCGACGCGCCCCTGGTGCAGGAACATCACGTGGTTCGACACATTGCGCGCGAAACCCATCTCGTGCGTGACGACGATCATCGTGCGGCCTTCCTCTGCGAGCTTCTGCATCACCTTCAGCACTTCGCCGACGAGTTCCGGGTCGAGCGCCGATGTCGGCTCGTCGAACAGCATCACGTCCGGATGCATCGCGAGCGCACGCGCGATTGCGACGCGCTGCTGCTGGCCGCCCGACAGGTGCGACGGATACTGCTTCTCGACGCGCGGTGCGAGGCCGACCTTCTCGAGATACGCGCGCGCACGTTCCTCGGCTTCCTTCTTCGGGATGCCGAGCACGTTGACGGGCGCTTCCATCACGTTCTCGATCACGTTCATGTGCGACCAGAGATTGAAGTGCTGGAACACCATCGACAGCTTGGTGCGCACGCGCTGCAACTGCTTCGGATCGGCCGCGCGCAGCGCGCCGGCCTTGTCTAGGGCGGTGCGCACTTCCTCGCCGTCGACGAAGATGCGGCCCGCATTCGGCTGTTCGAGGAAGTTGATGCAGCGGAGCATCGTGCTCTTGCCGGAGCCCGACGAGCCGATCACGCTGATCACGTCGCCCGAGTTCGCCTTCAGCGACACGCCCTTGAGCACCTCGTTGTCGCCGTACCGCTTGTGCAGTTCGTCGACGAAAAGCTTCTGAGTCTGGGAATTCATCAATAGTCCTGCGAAAACTTACTTGCCTTGCGGGCGCAGATACGCGAGCCAGCGGCGCTCGGCCTGGCGGAACAGCCACACGAGCGCGAACGAGATCACGAGATAGAGCAGGGCGGCGATGCCGAACGCGTGGAACGACATGTAGGTGGCCGAGTTCACGTCGCGGGCGATCTTCAGGATGTCCGGCACGGTCGCGGTGAATGCGACCGTCGTCGCGTGCAGCATCAGGATCACTTCGTTGCTGTACAGCGGCAGCGCGCGGCGCAGCGCCGACGGCAGGATCACGCGGCGATACATCGTGAACGGCGTCATCCCGTACGCGCGCGCGGCCTCGATCTCGCCGTACGACGTCGCCTTGATCGCGCCCGCGAAGATCTCGGTGGTGTACGCGCAGGTATTCAGCGTGAACGCGAGCAGCGTGCAGTGCATCCCGTCGCGGAAGAACGCGTCGAGCATCGGCGTGCCGCGCACGGCCTGCAGGCTGTAGAGGCCCGTGTAGCAGAGCAGCAGCTGCACGTAGAGCGGCGTGCCGCGGAACACGTACGTATAGAGCCACACGGCGCTCGACAGCCACTTCTTCTTCGACACGCGCGCGACCGCGAGCGGCACCGACAGGCAGAAGCCGAGGCCGATCGACACGACGAGCAGCCACAGCGTGATCGCGACACCGGTGATGCGATAGCCGTCGGTGTAGAGATAGTTGCGCCAGTATTCTTGGATGAGTTCGATCATAGGTCAGCCTTGCGGACACCGGTCGAGTAGCGCTTCTCGAGCCACATCAGCACGAAGTTCGAGACCGTCGTGATGGCGAGGTAGACCGCTCCCGCGATCAGCGTGAAGAAGAAGAACCGCAGCGTGCCCTTGCCGGCGTCCTGCGACGCCTTCACGACGTCGGCCAGGCCGATGATCGACACGAGCGCGGTCGACTTCACGAGCACCTGCCAGTTGTTGCCGATGCCCGGCAGCGCGAAGCGCATCATCTGCGGGAACATGATCCGCGTGAACACCTGCCAGTTCGTCATCCCGTACGCGCTGCCGGCCTCGAGCTGGCCGCGCGGCACCGACAGGAACGCGCCGCGGAACGTCTCGGTGAAGTACGCGCCGTAGATGAAGCCGAGCACGAGCACGCCGGCGAGGAACGGGTCGATGTCGATCTGGTCCCAGCCGAGCGCGTCGGTCGCCATGTTCAGCCAGATCTGCAGGCTGTAGAACAGCAGCAGCATCAGCACGAGGTCGGGCACGCCGCGGATCAGCGTCGTGTAGACGGTGCCGGCGCCGTTCGTCACGCGGTTGCGCGACAGCTTCGCACCCGCGCCGAGCAGACCCAGCAGGAACGACAGCGCAAGCGAAAGCACCGCCAGTTTGACGGTTTGCCAGGTGCCTGCGAGGATCAGCGGGCCGTAACCTTGTAGAAACATATGTGGTCCCTGGTGTGGTCCCTGAGGGCGCACGCGGTGCGCCGCGAAAGACGCGTCCGCCAAGCTGCGCGGAACGCCCCGTACGTATCATGACCGTCCGCCCCGGCAACGGTGCCGGGCCAGCCCGTCGCGAGCGTCGGGCAAGGGGGCGGGCGGCGCGTGGTTGACTGCCTGTACTGCCCGGACGCGGGGCTGCCCCCGCATCCGATGCTTCTTCTTGACGGCGCTCAGCGGGCCGCAGCCGAGTAGACGCTGAACGAGAAATACTTGTGCGACAGCCGGTCGTACGTGCCGTCCTTGTGCATGTCGGCCAGCGCCTGGTTGATCTTGAGCTTCAGGGCCGTATCGTCCTTGCGCAGGCCGATCGCGGTGCCGTCGCCGATCGTCTTCGGATCCTTCACTTCCGGCCCGGCGAACGCGAAGCCCTTGCCGCGCGGCGTGCGCAGGAAGCCGTAGTCGGCCTGCAGTTCGTCCTGCAGCGTCGCGTCGAGGCGGCCCGAGCCGAGATCGGCATAGACCTGGTCCTGGTTCTGGTAAGGAATGATCGTCACGCCCTGCGGTTCCCAGTACGCCTTCGCGTAGGTTTCCTGCGTCGAGCCCTGCTCGACGCCGACACGCTTGCCCTTGAGCGACGCGACCGTCGGCAGCAGCGGCGAGCCGGTCTTCGCGATCATCCGCGCCGGTGCGTCGTACACCTTGTCGGAGAAGTCGATCTGCTCGCGGCGCTTGTCCGTGACGGTCAGCGACGACACGATGACGTCGTACTTCTTCGCCTTCAGCGCCGGGATGATCCCGTCGAGATCCTGCGCCACCCACACGCATTTCACGTTGATTCGCTTGCAGATTTCCTTGGTGAGATCGACGTCGAAACCGACGATCTCGCCGCTCGGCGCGGTCGACTCGAACGGCGGGTAGCTGGCATCGACGCCGATCCGCACGGTCTTCCACTCCTTCGCGAAGGCGCTGCCCGCCACGAGGGCGAGGGCGGCGCACAGGGCGGCCTTCTTCATTTCCATCCTTTTGTTGCTGACTTTCCGGGCGCGCGCGCGGCCGGTCGGACCGGGTGTCGCGGCGTATTCTAGACGGCCAAAATTCGCCGATCGGCGTTCTGGCGACGGCGGCCGCCGCACGGGCGAACGCCAAAAGGGCGGTATTTTACCCGAACGCGATACCCGGAAAACGGCAATCCGGCGCGATCGATCGATTCTTCGATTCGGCTGTTGCGGTAATCACGGTATTCGCAACGTGTATTGCATCAATTGCAGTCGTGGATGCAACGATCCGGTGCGCGGTCGATGGATTGTGGCGCGGTCGGCGCAACCTTACAGTTGGGACACACCAGAAACAACGTGTCTAACGGAGTGCCGCCCCATGTTCCAGATTCGTCGCGCCGCCGATCGCGACCAGCGCAGCCACGGCTGGCACGAATCCCATCACAGCTTTCCCCGCGCCGCCGGCCGTGGCGGCGCGATCGCGTTCGGCGCGCTGCGCGAACTGAACGAGGAGTGCATCGCGCCGACCCGCGGCTTCGGCATGCGTTCGTATCGCGACGCGGAAATCGTCACCTACGTGCTCGACGGCGCGCTTGCGTACCGCGACAGCCTCGGCAGCGGCGCGATCGTCCGCGCGGGCGGCGTGCAGCGCACGAGCGCCGGCGCGGGCATCATGCTGAGCGAAACCAACGCGTCGCGCGACCAGCCGCTGCGCCTGCTGCGGATCTGGCTCGCGCCGGCCGGGCCGGGCGGCCGGCCCGGCTATGTGCATACGCGCTTCGCCGACGACGACCGGCGCGGCCGGCTGCGGCTCGTCGCGTCGCCGGACGGCGGCGACGGCTCGCTGCCGGTGCACGCGGATGCACGAATCTTCGCGGGATGGATCGACGGGGACGAGCGGGCGACATTCGACGTGCCGGCCGGCCGCCGCGTCTACGCGCATGTGGCACGCGGCGACGTGGAGATCAACGGCCGCGCGCTGGCGGCGGGCGATGGCGCGGGCATCGGCGGCGTGGACGCGGTCACGTTCGCGCGCGGCCGGGCGGCCGAGGTGCTGCTGTTCGACGTCGCGTGAAACGAAAAAAGGGGACGCGGGCATCGGCCCGCGTCCCCTTCGGTGCCGCTCCGCGGAGCGGCTTGCCGGCTTACTGCGCCGGCGCCGACGCGCCCTTGGCCGCGCGATGCTGCTGCCAGCGTTCCTTCATCTTTTCGTGACGCTGCTGCATCTGCGCGAACTGCTGCTTGAGCGCCGTGCTCACCGTGGTCTTCTGCTGGTCGTTCAGCCCGTTGTAGAACGCGAGCCACGCGGTGGACGTCTGCTCGCGCAGTTGCGCGTTCTGCTGCTCGGCCTGCTGGCGCGCGGCGTGCATCGCGCCCAGGTCGAGGATCGGCTGGTTCTGCTGCGCCTTGAACTGCTCGCGCATCTGCTCGTGGCTCTTGCGCATCGCATCACGGTTCTGCTTCATCGTGTTGACGGCTGTCTGCCATTGCTGTTCCTGCGACGCGTTGAGCTTCAACTGGTCGTGCAGTTTCATGATTGCGCCGAACGGGCCGCCGTCATGCCCGTGCATCTCGTGCATGCCGGGGCCGCCCGGCGGCGGCATGTCGTTGGGCTGCGCGGCATGCGCGGTGCCGAATGCGAGAGCGAGCACAGTGGCGGCCGCGATGGCCACGCGGGAAGTCTTCTTATACATTTCAGAAACTCCTTGTATCCAGAGGGTCCGGCGATGCAGTCCGGGGAAAGCCGTGTACCGCATCCGGTAAGACGCAGGTTAGCGATGCGGGCCGCGGCCGGTGTTACGTGGGGCGGCGGCCCGGTTACCGCGCATTACAGTTCCCTTGCGCGGTAACCCGCAGTAACCCTTTCGTCCCTTTGTTTCATCCTTCGACTCCGCCCTCGCGCGGTAAACTTCAAGCCATGACTACCCAGATCCTCATCGTCGATGACGACCAAGAACTCCGAGACCTGCTGCGCGACTATCTCGTGCGCCAGGGGATGGAAGTGTCCGTGCTGCACGACGCGGCGACGCTCGAGAAGCGTCTCGAGCGCGAGCGGCCCGACCTGATCGTGCTGGACCTGATGATGCCGGGCGTGGACGGCCTGACCGCGCTGCGCCAGTTGCGCGCGGCCGGCGACGACATTCCCGTGATCATGCTGACCGCGCGTGCGGACGACGTCGACCGCATCGTTGGGCTCGAGCTCGGCGCGGACGACTACCTCGGCAAGCCGTTCAACCCGCGCGAACTGCTCGCGCGCGTGCAGGCCGTGCTGCGCCGCCGCCGCGCGACGCCGTCGGCGGCCGCGCCCGAACAGCGCGAGCCGTTCGCGTTCGGCCGCTTCATGCTCGACTTCCAGGCGCGCACGCTGTCGGTCGACGGCAAGCCGGCCACGCTGTCGAGCAGTGAATTCGCGCTGCTGAAGATCTTCGTGAACCATGCGCTGCGCACGCTCACGCGCGAGCGGCTGCTCGAGCTGCTGCACGGGCCCGAGTACGACGGCACCGACCGCGGCATCGACGTCCAGGTGTGGCGCCTGCGCCGTATCCTCGAAACGGATCCGTCGACGCCGCGCTTCATCCAGACGGTCCGCGGGCGCGGCTACGTGTTCGTGCCCGACGGCGAGGCCCATGCGCAAACCCATTGATTCGCTGTTCGGGCGGCTCGCGCTGCTCGTCGTTGGCGTCCTGCTCCTGTCGCACTTCGCGTGGTTTTTCGCGATGCGGCTCGAGCGCAACCAGATGCAGACCCGTTACGCGGTCGAGGAGGCCGCGTTCCTGGTCGACGCGGTGCGCCAGCACGTCGAGCGCACGCCCGACCAGCCGTTGCCGTCGCGCGTGCGGCTCGTGACGCCGGGCAGCGCCGACGAGCCGAACGGCGATCTGTCGAGCCTGCCGGCGGCGCTCAAGCGGTTCCGCGACGACGTGAGCGAGCGGATGCCGCCCGGCACGCGCGTCGAGATCGGCGCGCCGGGCCATCCGCCGGTGCTGTGGGTCAAGGAGCCGACCGACCGCAACTGGATCGTGGTGCCGGTGCAGCCGCTGCGGCCGCCGCGCTCGCTCGACCGGATGCTGTTGTGGCTCGGCACGATCTTTTCGGCCGGCGTGATCGCCGCGTTGTTCGCGGCCTGGCAGCTGCAGCAGCCGCTGCGCTCGCTGGCGCGCGCGGTCGCGCGCTTCGGCCGCGGGCAGCCGGTGCCGCCGCTGCGCGAGCGCGGCCCGCGCGAGCTGCGCCAGCTCACGCATGGCTTCAACCAGATGGTGGAACAGGTGTCGCAGGCCGAGAGCGACCGCGCGGTGATGCTGGCGGGCGTTGCGCACGACCTGCGCACGCCGCTTGCGCGGATGCGCCTGCGCGCGGAAATGATGGACGACGCGCGCTTGCGCGACGGCGTCGTGCGCGACGTCGACTCGATGTCGCACATCGTCGACCAGTTTCTGGTGTTTGCGCACGGCGGGTCCGACCGCAGCGAGCCGGTGCCGGTCGATCAGGCCTGCGAGCGGATCGCACGCAGCTATCGCGCGGTCGCGCCGAATGCGCCGACGGTCCAGACGCGGCTCGACGCCGATCCGGGCTTCCGGCTGCCGACAGCCACGCTCGACCGGATCCTGTCGAACCTGCTGGACAACGCGCATGCGTACGGCGCGCCGCCCGTGCTCGTCGAGACGGCGCGCACGCTGACCGGCTATGTGCTGTCGGTCAGCGACAGCGGCGGCGGGATTGCGCCGCGCGACCTCGCGGCCGCGACGCGGCCGTTCGTGCGGCTCGACCCCGCGCGCGGCGGGAACGGCCACAGCGGGCTCGGGCTCGCGATCGTCGAGCGGCTCGTGCTCAGGCTGGGCGGGGCGTGCGACATCGGCAACCGCCCCGAAGGCGGCCTGCGCGTCGCGATGACGTTCCCGTTCGAGGTCGTGCCGAAGGACGAACCCCACGCACAGGCCGCGTAAGCGGCTGCGGCGCCTGCCCGGGCCGGCAAGCGCCGCGCGGCGTCATTCGCCGAACAGCGTGCCGAGCGTCTCGGCCGCGTTGCTGTCGATCGTGTTGTAGGTCACGGTGGTGGCCTCGAAGATGTAGACGGTCGTATACCGGCCGAGGCGCTCCAGGATTTCCTCCTGCAGCGATTCCGGCACGACGTTCATGTTCAGGTACCACGCCGTCGACGACAGCCGCGTCTGGAACGACCCGTACTCCTGCATCAGTTCGTAGAACGCGTCGGCATCCTGATCGCGACAGACGATCACCAAGTTTCCTGCCATTCCCTTCCTCCCGCTCGTCGATCGATCCCCAGGGTCTGTTTACATATGGAGCGTGCATGCGTGGCCGCGAGAACGACCGCAACAGACCCTAGGGGCTAGCCCTGATCATACCCGCTTCGCCGTATCCGGCTGCTGATGCCCGGCACGGTTTGCATCCGCGTGCGGCGGGCGGGTTCACGGCCGGGCCGGATCACGGCATAATTCGGGCCTGCATGCCGGCCGAAGGACTGCTCCGTACCGCGCACCCGCCGTCCGCCCGCGGGCCGGCCACGATCCGTGCGCCGCCTGCGCCGTCCCCGGACGGTTGTACCTGAAATACAGGTTGGTGTAGTGTCGTGCCGTCGCGAGCCGGCTCGACCGGGCCGCCGGGGCGCAGCTTGCACGCACGGCGCATCGCGCCCGCGCGCGATCGTCAGTCAATCGAATTACCGCGCCCGTGCGCTTTGCCATGAATCAACATCGACTGCCGGCTTCGTTCGGCCTTACCGGGGAGGGCGCCTGATGGACGTCGGATTCTTCAATCCGAACCGGACCGCCAACGCGTCCGCGTGGCGCGTTCTGCCCAACCGGTGGGACTTCATCGCGTTTCCGCTGATCATCTGCCTGCTGGCGATGGCGATCGTCGGCTTTCACGAAACGATGGCGCCGATCGGCGTGCTGCAGACGCAGAAGATCTCGCTCGATCCGTCGAACCTGCCCGAATACGCGTTGCGTACCACGCTGCGGATGCTCGCGGCGATGGTCGCGTCGCTCGTGTTCACGCTCGTCTACGGCACGCTCGCGGCCAAGAGCCGTCGCGCGGGCATGGTGCTGATCCCGATCCTCGACATCCTGCAGTCGGTGCCGGTGCTCGGCTTTATCTCGTTTACGGTCACGTTCTTCCTCGCGCTGTTCCCGAGCCGCGTGCTCGGCGCCGAGCTCGCGGCGATCTTCGCGATCTTCACGAGCCAGGCGTGGAACATGACGTTCAGCTTCTACCAGTCGCTGCGCACGGTGCCGCGCGATCTCGACGAAGTGTCGCGGAGCTTCCACCTGACGTCCTGGCAGCGCTTCTGGAAGCTCGAGGTGCCGTTCTCGATGCCGGGCCTGATCTGGAACATGATGATGTCGATGTCGGGCGGCTGGTTCTTCGTCGTCGCGTCGGAAGCGATCACCGTCGGCAACCAGACGATCACGCTGCCGGGGATCGGTGCGTATCTCGCGCAGGCGATCTCGGACAAGAACCTCGGCGCGATCGGCTGGGTGATCCTCACGATGACGGTCGTGATCCTCGCGTACGACCAGTTCCTGTTCCGCCCGCTCGTCGCGTGGGCCGACAAGTTCCGGATGGAGAACACGAGCTCGGGCAACGCACCGGAGTCGTGGCTGCTCGACCTCGTGCGCCGCACGCGCCTGATCCATCAACTGCTCGTGCCGGCCGGCTGGTTCTTTGCCAAGGCCGCGCGGATTCCGCTGCGCCTGCCGCTGTCCGGCGCGATGCGCTTCACGCTGCCGCGCGTCGAGAAGAAGGCGTCGCGCACGGTCGACATCGCGTGGGCTACCCTCGTGCTGATCGGCACGGCCTATATCGTATGGCGCGTCATCAGCTTCGTTTCGACCGGCGTGACGATGGCCGAGGTCGGCCATGTGCTCACGCTCGGGCTCATCACGCTGCTGCGCGTGGTCGTGCTGATCGCGATCGCGTCGGTGATCTGGGTGCCGATCGGCGTGTGGGTCGGGCTGCGTCCCAGGCTGGCCGAGAAGCTGCAGCCGCTCGCGCAGTTCCTGGCCGCGTTCCCGGCGAACCTGCTGTTCCCGGTGTTCGTGATCGTGATCGCGCGCTTCCACCTGAACCCCGACATCTGGCTGTCGCCGCTGATCGTGCTCGGAACGCAGTGGTATATCCTGTTCAACGTGATCGCCGGCGCAACGTCCTATCCGAACGACTATCGCGAGGCTGCGACGAATTTCCGCATCCGCGGCTGGCAATGGTGGCGGCAGGCGATCCTGCCGGGCATCTTCCCGTACTACGTGACCGGCGCGATCACCGCGTCGGGCGGCGCATGGAACGCGAGCATCGTGTCGGAAGCCGTGCAGTGGGGCACGACCAAGATCGAGGCGCACGGCCTCGGCGCGTACATCGCGCAGACCACCGCCGCCGGCGATTTCCCGAAGATCATCCTGGGCATCGCCGTAATGTCCCTGTTCGTCACCCTGTTCAACCGCCTGCTGTGGCGCCCGCTGTATGCCTTCGCCGAAGCGAAGCTGCGGCTCGACTGAGACCGATTGAGAGCGAAACGCGATGCACAATCCGAATGCTGTAAACGCCCCCGTCCAGACGTCCCAGCCGCCGCGCCTCGGTGACGAAATCCTGCGCGTCGATCACGTCTGCCGCGGCTTCAACAAGACGCAGGGCGAGCTGCTCGTGCTCGACGACGCGAACCTGTCGCTGCGCGAAGGCGAGATCGTCGGGCTGCTCGGCCGTTCCGGCTCGGGCAAGTCGACGCTGCTGCGGATCATCGCCGGCCTGATCGAGCCGACCGGCGGTGAAGTGACCTATCTCGGCAAGCCGCTGAGCGGCCCGGCCGAAGGCGTCGCGATGGTGTTCCAGACCTTCGCGCTGTTCCCGTGGCTCACCGTGCTGCAGAACGTGGAGGCCGGCCTCGAAGCGCTCGGCGTCGGCGCGCGCGAGCGGCGCGAGCGCGCGCTCGCCGCGATCGACCTGATCGGTCTCGACGGCTTCGAGAACGCGTACCCGCGCGAGCTGTCGGGCGGCATGCGCCAGCGCGTGGGCTTTGCGCGCGCGCTCGTCGTCGACCCGACGATCCTGCTGATGGACGAGCCGTTCTCCGCGCTCGACGTGCTGACGGCCGAGACGCTGCGTACCGACTTGCTGGACCTGTGGACGCAGGGGCGGATGCCGATCAAGTCGGTGCTGATCGTCACGCACAACATCGAGGAAGCCGTGTTCATGTGCGACCGGATTCTCGTGCTGTCGTCGAATCCGGGCCGCGTGATCGCCGAGATCAAGGTGCCGTTCAAGCATCCGCGCAACCGGCTCGACCCGGCGTTCCGCAAGCTCGTCGACGATATCTACGCGAAGATGACGGCCCGCCAGACCGGCGAGGCGACGAAGAAGGGGCTCGAGCTCGGTAGCTGGCTGCCGCAGGTGTCGACCAACCTGATGGCCGGCCTGATCGAAACGCTCGCGATGGCGCCGTACCACGGCCGCGCGGACATGCCGGAAATCGCGCGTACGCTGCATCTGGAAGTCGACGATCTGTTCCCGATCGCCGAAGTGCTGCAGTACCTCGGATTCGCGGACGTGCGGGAAGGCGACGTGTTCCTGACGCCGCCGGGGCGCGTGTTCGCGGAATTCGGCACGCAGGAGCGCAAGCTGATGTTCGCGGATCACCTGCTGAAGCACGTGCCGCTCGCCGCACGGATCAAGAAGGTGCTGAACGAACGCCCGGGCCATCGTGCGCCGCGCGTGCGCTTCGAGCAGGAGCTCGAGGATTCCCTGTCGGACGGCGCGGCCGAGGAAACGCTCGACGCGGTGATCGACTGGGGCCGTTACGGCGAGATCTTCTCGTACAACGACCAGACCGAGATCTTCAGCCTCGAGGACGTCGAGTCCTGATCGCGACGCGCCGGGCCGTGCGGCCCGGTATTCGCGTGCGCCGCGCGCGATGCGCGGTGCATCGCCCCGTTACTGCAAATTCCCCCAGCGGTCGACAGCGGGTTCGGCCGACGCCCACTTCCAGTGCGTGCCTTGCTGGCACGCATTCGCGAAATACCAGTCGGCCTTGTCGCCGTCCTTCACCGAGAACGCGAATTCCTTGCACAGCGCGAGCGCCGACGAGTACGCGCGCGTGACGCGCACTTCACCTTCGCCGTTTTCCAGCGGCAGCGTGTTCTTCACCTTCCACGGCTTCACTTCGCCGACAGCCAGGCTGCCGGCCGCCTTCGCGATCGCGTCCTGCTGGTTCTGATGAAGCTGCTTCATCGTGCGATTGACGGCCTCGTCGGTCGCGGCCTGCACGGCAATTCCGACGCCGACGCCGACCGCCGGGTTTGCAGTGACGAGGCCCGTCGCCGCACCGGCGAGCGCGCCGCTCGCCGCGCCGACCGACCCGCAGCCCGACAGCGAGGCCGCCGCCGCGCAAAGCGTGCCGATCGCCGCGATACGGATCGCGACGCTCATTGCAGCGCGCCCCAGCGTTCGGTCGCGGGTTCGGCCGACGCCCATTTCCACACGGGGCCGTCGCGGCAGATGGTGGCGACGTAGAACGCCGATTGCGCGGCCTTGTCCGGCTTCGCGGGCGTGTCGACCGCAAACACGATTTCCTTGCAGTCGAGCGGACCGATGCTGATCATCCGGCTGACCGTTACGCGGCCCTGCTCGTCGTCCTCGATCGGGAACGAGTGGTGCGTCGACCACGGCGCGACACCGCCCACGTCGAGCGGGCCGGCCGCCTTCGCGATCTGATCCTGCGAGTAGCGGTGCGCGACGCGCTGCGTGTACTGGACGCCCGCACGCGCGCCGGCGACGGCGCCGAGGCCGATGCCCGTCGCGACGGCGGCGTTGTTGGTGACCTTGGAAGCGATCGCGGCGCCCGCGATACCGGCACCGGCTGTTGCGCCTTCGCTGTACAGCGAGTTGCAGCCGGACAGCAATGCGGCCGTGGCGAGCGCGGCCAGCACGACGCGCGCCGGCATGGCCCGGCGCGGCGATTCGAAACGAATGTTCATCCCTGAGTGCAAGTCCTGTCTGGGTGAGCGGCGACGCATGCACGCCCTCATGCCGCATCATTGTTTCGCAATTGTCATAGGAAAACTGCAAAGCTTTGACAAATCGCCGGACGGCATGCCGCGCGCGTACGCGCGGCGTTATTGTCGGATAGATGGTTGACGCGGGGTCGAAACGTTACAAATTGAAGGTAATTGTTACCTTGGCGTGCGAGGAACCGACCTAGACTGTTTTGTTATGGAATGTTTCTTCGACGGCTTCGAGCCGCGCCGCATATGAGACACCCAACCATGCGTCGTTCGAAACGGTCTTCGCACCGGCCACCCGACTCGGGGGCAGACCAACCGCGTCCGCGGACCGACGCACCCTCCGCACCGCCTGCCGGTGCGCCCGGCGAGACGCCGTCCGACGGCGATCACAACCAGGGCGGCGCCCGCCCGGAAGGGCTCGACTATCAACGCGACCTCGGCCAGGAGCAGGACGCTTGATCCCGTCGCCGCATTCCGCTGCCGCATTTCATCGCATTTCTCGGCACTGAATCGCCGCGCGGCCGCCTTCGGGCAGCCGCGTCCGCCTTGGCGCGCGCGGCGCGCCAGCCAATCGAATCGAGGAGGGGAAGCCGCATGAGCAGATTGATCGTGGTATCGAACCGTGTTGCCGCCGGCGAGGACACGCGCCCGAGCGCGGGCGGCCTGGCCGTCGGCGTGATGGATGCGCTGAAGGAAACCGGCGGCGTCTGGTTCGGCTGGAATGGCGAGATCGTCGGTGCGCCGGATGCCGAACCCGCAATCCAGCGGGACGGCAACGTGACCTATGCGACGGTCGGGCTGACCCGGCGCGACTACGATCAGTACTACCGCGGTTTCTCGAACGCGACGCTGTGGCCGGTGTTCCATTACCGCGGCGATCTCGCGCGCTTCGACCGGCAGGAGTACGCCGGTTATCTGCGCGTGAACGCGATGCTCGCGAAGCAGCTCGCCGCGCTGCTGCGGCCCGACGACCTGATCTGGGTTCACGACTACCATCTGCTGCCGTTCGCGCATTTCCTGCGCGAGCTCGGCGTGAAGAACCCGATCGGCTTCTTCCTGCACATCCCGTTCCCGTCGCCCGACATGCTGCGCCTCGTGCCGCCGCACGAGGAACTCGTGAAGTTCATGTGTGCGTACGACGTCGCGGGCTTCCAGACCGATGCCGACCAGCAGGCGTTCACCGACTACATCGAGCGGCGCGGGATCGGCGCGGCGAGCGACGACGGGATGCTGCACGCGCACGGCCGCGTCGTGAAGGTCGCCGCCTATCCGATCGGCGTGCATCCGGACGCGATCGCGCAGGCGGCCGTCCAGTACAGCACCCGCAAGCCGGTGAAGATGCTGCGCGAGGCGCTCGACGGCCGCAAGCTCGTGATGAGCGTCGACCGCCTCGATTATTCGAAGGGGCTCGTCGAGCGTTTCCAGTCGTTCGAGCGGATGCTCACGAACGCACCGGGCTGGCAGGGGCGCGTGTCGCTCGTGCAGATCGCGCCGCCGACGCGTTCCGACGTGCAGACCTACCAGGACATCCGCGAAACGCTCGAAGGCGAGGCCGGCCGCATCAACGGCCGCTTTGCGCAGCTCGACTGGACGCCGATCCAGTACCTGAACCGCAAGTACGAGCGCAACCTGCTGATGGCGTTCTTCCGGATGTCGCAGGTCGGCTACGTGACGCCGCTGCGCGACGGGATGAATCTTGTCGCGAAAGAATATGTCGCGTCGCAGGACCCGGCCGATCCGGGCGTGCTCGTGCTGTCGGAGTTCGCGGGCGCGGCGGCCGAGCTGACCGGTGCGCTGCTCGTGAATCCGTTCGACCTGTCGCAGATGGCCGAGGCGCTCGAGCGCGCGCTGTCGATGCCGCTCGCGGAGCGGCAGGCGCGTCACGAGGAGAATCTCGCGCGGCTGCGCGAGAACGACCTGTCGGTCTGGCGCGATACGTTCGTCGCCGACTTGCGCAGTGTCGCGGCGGCAGCGTCGGTCACGCAGCGCGCGGGCCGGCGGGTTGCGCATGCGTGAGTGCGCGCAGGGCGCCGAGGACGACGACGCCACCGGCCGTTTCTTCGTCGTGACCGGCGGCCCGGGCTCGGGCAAGAGCACGTTGCTCGACGCGCTCGAGCGCGCCGGTTTCGCGCGCTCGCAGGAGGCCGGGCGAGGCGTGATTCGCGACCAGGTGGCCGTCGACGGCCACGCGCTGCCGTGGCGCGACCCGGCCGCGTTCGCCGAGCTGATGCTGAGCTGGGAGATGCGCTCGTACCACCTCGCGCGGCACGCGCGCGGGCCCGTGTTCTTCGACCGCGGCGTGCCGGACGTGGTCGGCTACCTGCGGCTGACGGGGCTGGCGGTGCCCGCGCACGCGGAAGCCGCGGCGCGCCGTTTCCGCTATCACCGGCGCGTGTTCATCGCGCCGCCGTGGCCCGACATCTACACCAAGGACACCGAGCGCCGGCAGGATTTCGCGGAAGCCGTGCGCACCTACGACGCGATGGTCGATTGCTACACGTCGTACGGGTACCGGCTGATCGAATTGCCGCGCGTGAGCGTGAAGGCGCGCGTGCGCTTCGTGATGGACGCGCTCGACGCCGCATGACACGCGTGCGCTTCTACGTGTGCTGCGCGCGGCCGTGTCAGGTCGCTGCGTCCGGCGGCGGCGACGCGATGCGCAGCATGCTCACGACCGCGGCCACCGCCGCGAAGGCCGTGGCGACATAGAGTGCGATCGTCGGCCCGCGACCGGGCGCGAGCCCGAAAATCAGCGCGACCAGCGCGGCGCCGAGCGTCTGGCCCGTCAGTCGCGCGGTGCTCAGCATGCCGCCGGCGCCGCCGCTGCGCTCGCGCGGTGCCGACGACAGCATCGCGCGGTTGTTCGGCGACTGGAACAGCCCGAAGCCCGCACCGCACAGCGCCATCCGCCACACGATGTCGACGGTGCCCGGGTGCGCGCCGATCGTCGCGAGCGACAGCAGCCCGGCCGCGAACAGCGCGAGCCCGATCCCGCCGAGGATGCCGGCCGAATAGCGGTCCGACAGCACCCCCGCGAGCGGTGCGGCGAACACGATCACGAGCGGCCACGGCGTCATGTACAGGCCGGTCTCGACCTGCGAGAAACCGAGCGAATTCTGCAGCCAGAACGGCAGCGCGACGAATGCGAGCATCTGCGACGTGAACGACGCCATCGACGTATAGATCGACAGCGCGAACATCGGGATGCGCATCAGGTCGACGGGCAGGAGCGGTGCCGGCTGCGACAACTGGCGTTTCACGAAGAAGTAGCCGACGACGAATGCGATGGCCAGCTCGGCCGCGACGTACGCATGGCCTTCGCCGTGGCCGAGCCCGTCGACGGCCGTGATCAGCAGGCCGAACACGCACGCGTTCATCAGCGCGCTCGGGAAATCGTACGGTGCATCGTGCAGCGGGTTGGCCGGCAGCGCGCGCAGGCTGCCGAGTACCGCGGCGATGCCGATCGGCACGTTGACCGCGAACAGCCACGGCCACGACGCGAACGACAGGATCGCGGACGCGACCGTCGGCCCGATCGCCGACGACAGCGCGACCACCATCGCATTGATCGACAGCCCGCGCCCGAGCATCGACGACGGGTAGATCATCCGCACGAGCGCCGCGTTGACGCTCATGATGCCGGCCGCACCGAAGCCCTGGATCACGCGCATCACGGCCAGCATCGGCAGCGAGCCGGCGAGCGCGCAGCCGAGCGACGCCGCGGTGAAGAGGGCGAGCCCGGCGATGTAGATGCGGCGATAGCCGATGCGCTCGCCGAGCGACGCGAGCGGCAGCAGCGTGATCGTGACCGCGAGCTGATAGGCGTTGACGATCCAGATCGACGCGGCGTCGGATG
Source organism: Burkholderia pyrrocinia (assembly GCF_018417535.1). NCBI lineage: Bacteria > Pseudomonadati > Pseudomonadota > Betaproteobacteria > Burkholderiales > Burkholderiaceae > Burkholderia > Burkholderia pyrrocinia. The sequence goes on from NZ_CP070977.1 coordinate 105,854, forward strand.
CGTGCAGGTCGCGCGCGATGGTCGGCAGCGCGACGTTCGCGATGGCACCGTCGAGCACGGCGAGCGTGATGCCCAGTGCGACGCAGACGATCGCCCAGTAGCGTTGCGGAAGCGGCAGGCCGGTATCGGCGTTCATGGCGGGAGCGAAAGCGTGGTTGTCCGCGCGCCCGGTTGCCGGTTGCGTGCGCAACCATGCGAAAAGGGTGGAGGCGGCGATGAACTGCCCGGCCGGTGCGGCTGCGCCGGAGCGGGGCCGGTCGAGTGTATCACCGGGCCGCATTGCGCGACGCCGGCACGCGCGGCTGCCGGCCGGCGCGCGCACTCAGCCTTCGAAGTCGAGGCCGCCGAGCCGCACGAGCGGGTCGGCCTGCGTGCGCGATGCGAGATCGATGTCGCGCGCGCCCTGCCACGCGCCCAGCTTTTTCGGCAGTGCGGCCAGGTAGTGCTCGAAGCGCTGCGTGCCGTCCGGCTCCATCAGCCGCTCGATTTCGTCGGTGTCCCAGGTCAGTTCGAGATTCAGCGGATGCACGAAGCCGCTCACATGCTCGTGCGGCGCGCTGCGGATCTGCACGCGCGTCGGGTGCCCGTGCCCGCCGTACGGGACGACGTCGGTCAGCACGTGATCGGCGAAGAAGGCGGCGATTGCCTGCGCGATGCGCGGCGCGAATTCGGTATCGAAACGGCGGGCGGTTTCGGGCTGCATGAAGGCGTCTCCTGTGTGCCGAAAATCGTAGCACGGCGGCGATGCGTTTCGGTGTGCGCGATACGCGTAATGGCGCGTTACCACTTGCTGCATCTATTACGGCCACGTGCCGCCACAATGCATCGCATCCAGTACCACTTCACGTGGGAGTCCATCATGAAAAAGATTGCCGCAGTATGTGTCCTCGCCGGTTCGCTCGCCGTGGCGGGGCCGGCGTCCGCGCATGGCCGCGACGGTGGCGCCGTCATCGGTGCCTTGATCGGCGGCGCGGTGCTGGGCGCGATCGTGTCGTCCGCGATGAGTCCGCCCGTCGTGTATCAGGCACCCGCATACCAGGCACCGGCCTATCAGCCGCCGACGTACTATCAGGCGCCCGCGTACCAGCAGCCTGACTATCCGACCTATCAGCAGGCGCAGTACCAGGACGACAGCCCGAACTATTGCTACGACCGCTACCAGCGCGCGTATGTGTGCGGTGCGCCGGTGTCGCGCGGCTACGCGCAACCGGCCGGCTGGTAAGCGGGCGGGTGCGCGACGCGTGACCGGGTTCGGTGCCGGCTGGCCGGCACCCCAAAGTTCGCCTCGCCGGACCGGACGACAAAAGGCCCTCGCTTCACGCGAGGGCCTTTGTTTTTACGCGGCCGTCCGTTCGTCCGCATGACGCGCCGGCCATCAGCGGGCCGTGCGCGGATACAAACGGTTGCAATTGAGCGTCAGTGGCGATGGCCGCCGCCGTCGTCGCCGCGCCCGCCGCCATCGTTCCAGTCGCCGCGGCGTCCGCCGCCGCGTCCCCAGCCGTTGCCGCGGTTGCCGCGATCGCCGTCCCAGCGGTGGTAGTCGCGGCGGCCGCGATCCCAGTCGCGCCCGCCGCCACCGCCCCAGATGTTGACCGTGCCGTACACGGGGGAAGGGCCGTACGCGTAGCCGGGATCGGAATAGTAGGGCTGTCCGTAGCCGTAGCCGTATCCGGCGTCGGGAGCGACGACGCAGCCGGCCAGCAGGGTCGCGACGCCGGCGGCAGCAATGAGCTTCAGCATGATGTTCTCCGTTGGTTCTCCTATAAGTACCGCGCGCGGGGATTGCCGGCTGTTCGGAATTGTGTCGTGAAATTACAGCGTCGTAAGGTCTCGCGACGAAAGTGTTAGCATCCGGGGCTCATTTGTTTTTCAGGAGCACATCGATGAAATTCGCGATCCGGGCCGCGCTGGCCGCTTTCTGCGTCACGACTGCCGCCGCGTGCGTGGCGGGCCCCGCATCGGCGCCCGCCGTGCCGGCCGAGTCGATCAAGATGTTTCCGCAAGCAGCGGCCGGCCAGCAGCGCGTCGTGATCGCGCTGCCCGCGCTCGAGAACGAGGGCGATGCGCGCGTCGAGCTGATGATCGGCAAGACGCTGCAGACCGACTGCAACCAGCAGTGGTTCGGCGGTGAGCTGACCGCCGAGGACGTGAAGGGCTGGGGTTATACGTACTACCAGCTCACCGACGTGAAGGGGCCGGCGTCGACGCTGATGGCGTGCCCGGGCCAGGCGCCGCAGCAACGGTTCGTGCAGGTGCGCGGCGACGGCCAGCTGCTGCGCTACAACAGCCGCCTGCCGCTCGTCGTGTATGTGCCGGACGGCTTCGAGGTGCGCTATCGCGTGTGGCATGCGTCGAAGGACGTGCAGCGCGCGGCGAAGCAGTAACGTGCCGGCGCGCGCGGCTGTGGCGTCCTGCCGCTAGACGCCGCTCGCGCCGACGAGCGCCGGCCATGCGGCCAGCGCGGCTTGCGCGACCGCTTCCAGATCGCGACGGCTCGCGCCGTCGCGCGCCTGGATCGACATCCCCTGTTGAACCGTCACGTAGTACCGCGCGATCGCGTCGAGGTTCGCGTGCGCCGCGATCTCGCCGGTCGCGACACCTTGGCTGAGGCGCTCGCGCAGCGCTTCGACCGTGCGTTCGCGCATCGCGATCAGCGTTTGCCGGACGGTGTCGGAACGCTCGGCCGGGTGCAGCGCCGACAGCACGATCAGGCAGCCGGCCGGCTTCGACCGCCGCGTGAACACGCGCGCGGTATCCATCAGGTAGTTCCGCATGGCGTCGTGTGCGCTGCCGGCCTGTTCGACGCCATCCCAGATTTCCCGTCCCTCCGTTGCGCGGTAGTGCTCGAGCGCCTGCCGGAACAACGCTTCCTTGCTGCCGAACGCCGCATACAGGCTCGGTGACGCAATGCCCATCGCGGCTGTCAGGTCCGCCATCGACGCACCCTCGTAGCCGAGGCGCCAGAACACCTCCATCGCACTATCCAGTGCCGCTTCCTTGTCGAAGCTTCTCGGTCGGCCACGTTCAGCCATTGCATCCCTTCCTTCGTCGATATCTGTATCGATCGATAAAATAATTCAATTGACAGCGCCGCGCAACTTGCCACATTCTGTGTCGACCGTTATATAAATAAGGAAAGGAACGAACATGAATCGACTTCAGGGCAAGCGCGCACTGATCACGGGTGGCAGCCGCGGCATCGGCGCGGCCATTGCGAAACGGCTGGCGGCCGATGGCGCGGACGTCGCGATTACCTACGAAAAATCGGTCGAGCGGGCGGAGGCCGTCGTCGCCGGCATCGAGGCGCTGGGCCGTCGCGCGGTCGCGATCCAGGCTGACAGCGCCGATCCGGTTGCCGTGCGCAACGCGGTCGATCGTGCCGCGGAGGCGTTCGGCGGCCTCGACATCCTCGTCAACAACGCGGGGATCTTCCGCGCCGGCGCGCTGGACGACCTCACGCTCGACGATATCGACGCGACGCTGAACGTGAACGTGCGCGCGGTGATCGTCGCGTCGCAGGCGGCGGCGCGGCATCTCGGGGAGGGCGGGCGCATCGTGTCGACCGGCAGTTGCCTCGCGACGCGCGTGCCCGATGCGGGAATGAGCCTCTATGCGGCGAGCAAGGCCGCGCTGATCGGCTGGACGCAGGGGCTCGCGCGCGATCTCGGCTCGCGCGGCATCACGGTCAATATCGTGCATCCGGGGTCGACGGATACCGACATGAATCCGGCGGACGGCGAACATGCCGGTGCGCAGCGTTCGCGGATGGCGATTCCGCAGTACGGCAAGGCCGATGACGTGGCGGCGCTCGTTGCGTTCGTCGTCGGGCCGGAAGGGCGGTCGATCAACGGGACAGGGTTGACGATCGATGGCGGCGCGAACGCGTAAGGGCCGATGCCCGGCGTGATTTGGCCGGGCGCTGTTGCGTTCGTTATCGGCAGCCGAGCCGTTGATGCTCGGTTTCCAGGTCGGCCCGCTTGTCGTAAGCGCGCAGTTCGTTGCGCGGCTTGCCGTCCGGGCCGAATCCGCGCACGACCTTCTGGCCGCGGTCGGGTGCGTGCGTTACAGCGTCGATGCCGGCGGCCAGTTCCCTGCAGCGTGCGTCGGAGGACACGTTTTCCGGGCGCGGTGCCGCCGCGCTTGTGACGTTGGTGATGCCGGGGCTGACATAGCGCCGTTTCGCGGGCGCCGTGCCGGAGGCGGTGCCGGTATCGGCGGCGTTCGCCGTGCAGGTCAGGGCCGAAAGTGCGGCCACTGCCGCGATCGTTCGAATCATGGTCGGGTCCGTGGACATGCAAAGGTTCGGGATTCTACGCAATGGCCGGTGCGTGTCCGTGCCGATCGGGCAAAGTGCGATCGCATGTCGCATGTCATGGCGATGAATCGGAGAGGATCGCCAACGATTTGTGCGTGAAGCGCACAGCGCGGTCAGTTGGGCGAAGGCATTCATTTACAAAAACGCGACGCGTGCTTACGATGACGCCACCTCGGGCTCGCACGAAATCCTATGCGTACAGTCGATCGGGCGATGCTTGCCGCACTCTGCGTTGGCCTCGCCGCGTGTGGCGGCGGCGACAACAATGCTGCGCCGGCAACGCAGACCGTTGCGGGCACACCCGTATCCCCCGCCGAACCTGCCAGCGGGGCATCCGGCACGACGCCTTCAGCGACGAATCCCGCCAGCCCGGCGCCGGCGGCCAGTCCGGCCGGCACGACGCCCGGTGCAGCGCTCTCGCCAACCCCAAGCGCAAATCCTGTTCTCGTCGCTGACGTGACTGTCCTTCCAGCCGCCGACGGCAGCGATCAGGCCGATGCGCTGCAGAAGGCATTCGACAGCATGAAGGCCGGCCAGCGCCTGGTCATCTCGCCGGGCCGCTACGTCGTCGGGCATTCGCTCGCGGTGACCGTGCCTCAGGTGGTGATTTCAGGATACGGCGCGACGCTGGTGGCCACGAATCCGGCCGACCAGACGATCGTGATGAGCGGCACCGGTTCGACGCTCGTGGGCGTGACGCTGGCCGGCACCGGCACGACGCGGCTCGTGACCCGCGAGTCGACCAAGGTCGAGGTGACGGGTGCGGGCGTTCAGGTGCTCGGTGTGACGATTCAGGGTGGCGCCAGCGCCGGCATCATGGTTTACGGCGGCAGCAATGTCGCGATCGTTGGCAACACCGTGCGCGCAACGCTGGCCGACGGTATCCACACGACCTTCGGTTCGACCAACGTGCTGGTCCAGCAGAACACGGTGACGGGCACCGGCGACGATCTGATCGCTGTCGTCAGCTATCGGGACGACGCCCATCTCAGCAGCAACGTGTTGATCGACCATAATTCGGTGTCGGGCAACTACTGGGGACGCGGTATTTCGATCGTTGGCGGCCAGGCCGTGACGATCTCGAACAATACGGTCGACGGCGTGCAGAAGGCGGCGGGCATCCTGGTTGCGCAGGAGGACAGCTGGAATACGTTCAGTGCGTCCAACGTCGTCATCACCGGCAATGTCGTGACCAACATCCAGAACTCGAATGTGAACAACGGGTTGCAGCCGACGCAGCAGGCGGCGATCGAACTGGACACGGGGTCCGGTACGGTGTCGTACGTTTCCGCGACCGGCAACCGCGTGTCGGGCTCGGGTTATGCGGGCTTTCGGGCGCTGACCAATGTGTGCCTATTCAGCGTGACAGGCAACACGTTCTCGTCGATCGCTGGTTTGCCTGTGGCGCTGTTGTCGAGCGGTTGCGCCGCGGGCCAGATCGTCGTCGATGCGAACCGGCTGGGCGACGGCAGCGTGCTGGCACGGCCGTCGGGTGCGTCGGCGACAGGCACGTTTACCGTGACGGGCGCGGATGCGAGCCTGATGCCGCAGGTGCGGACGGGGTTGATGTGATGGCCGGTGGCCGGGATTCGGCGAGGGCGCGGGGGGCGGTCGCCTGACGGCGTTCTGCGTGCGCGGTTCAGGCAGGTCGAGTCCGACGATGTGTCGTGAACAAAAGGGGAGTGCGGGAAATTTCTGGTCCCCCCGACAGGAATCGAACCTGTATCTAGCGCTTAGGAGGCGCTTGTTCTATCCATTGAACTACGGGGAGCGGATAGTTTGAGCGGGATGGATCGAACCCTTGAAAATCAGGATCTGAGCCTTGCTCCGCTTACCTTTCGAGGATTTTTGCCCGTTCGCGAGTGACGCGAAATGATGGGTCGTGAAGCATAGTTTAACGCCCTGCCTGCTACAATTCTGCTACAAATTGACCCTGTAGCAGCGTATGTGGATGACGCATTGCTACAGTCCACAGACGGGGTATTTCATGGCTTCGATCCTCAAGATCGGCGACCGCTGGTGGGCACAAGTCCGCCGACGGGGACAGAGTATAGCAAAGACATTCCGAACCAAGGGGGCGGCTGAAGCATGGGCGCGTGAGATTGAAGGCGGGATCGACAAGGGGCACGGTACTGTCGACGAGCAGACGATCACCGTGGGCGAGCTGGTGCGCCTGTATCGAAGCGCTCGGAACGACTCCGGTCGGGCAGTGGCCGAGAGGTCAAATGAGGACTACATGCTCAAGCGGCTGGAAAGTCACTTTGATGATGAGGTGGCGGCGAAGCTGTCGACCAAGCGGCTGGTCAAGTTTGCGCAGGACCGAAAGAGGGGGCGGGGCAGTACACGATCGACATGGACATTTCCAAGCTCGGGACGGTCTACAAGCACATGGCTTCGTTGCTCGATCTGAGACTGCCACACGCACCGAGCATCGCGCGGCCGACGCTCGATCACCTGCAGCTAATCGGTCCGGGGAAGCATCGCGATCGACGACCGACGCGTGAAGAGATCGTGAGGATCTTCCAGTGGTTTGCAGAGCATCCGGAGCGCGAGCAGGCCGTGCCGGATGTGATTCGCGTTGCGATGAAAAGTGCATTCCGACGTGGCGAACTGTTTCGTTTGACGTGGTCGGATCTCGACGTCGAGCGCCGGCTCGCACTCGTCCGTGATCGCAAGCATCCGCGGCAGAAGAAGGGTAACGATGAATGGGTGCCGCTGATCGGCGACTCGCTCGAAGTGTTGCTGCGTCAGGCACGGTATCCGGTGCCCGCCGCGTATGAGGCGAAGCGCAAGGCGGACCCGACGATCGAGCCGCATCCAAACGAGTACATCTTCCGATTCGACAAGAGCACGGCCAGCAAGTATTTCAAGCTGGCGTGTGACGAGAAGGGGATCGTTGATCTGCGGCTACATGATCTTCGACACGAAGCGACAAGCGCACTTTTCGAAGACGGGTGGGATATTCCGGAGGTCGCGGCCGTGACCGGTCACAAGGATTGGCGCAACCTGAAACGCTACACGAATTTGCGGCCGGATCAGGTTGCACAGAAGGGGCAATTGAAGCTGGTGAACGAGTAGAGTGCGTTACGCTTCTACCTCGATATCTAGCAATTCTGGCATGCCTTCATATATCGGAACCGGAATTACCAAGTTCGAAATGGCAAGTTCGCGAGCAGTACGACTTGATTTGACGTTGTAGTCCAGATAGATGGGCTGAACAGTATTTCCATCGTACAACTCGCGAATACGAGGATGATCATCATAGCTCAACAACCAAGGATAGCCTTGGGTTTGCAGAAACTGAGCGAGTGCAACATGATCTGCGTCGCTATAGTGGTGCCGATATAGCTTCGGACCTTGTTGATAATATGGTGGGTCGACGTAGACGAATGAAAATCCAGTTGCGATCTCTTCTGCGTTGGTGCGCATGAAAGAAATTGCGTCATCGCAGTAAACTCTAACTCGATCCGAAAAGCGGGCCACTGAGCGAATCTGTCGGATGATTTTTTCTTTGTTAAAGCGGCAGTCGATCTTGTAATTCGAGGCCTGTGCTTCGCCGCCAATTGGCCCTGCTCCGAGAATGCCGGAAAAATTGGTTCGATTGTAGAATAACCCAGCAACCCCGAGCTGCAGTATCGTGAAACGGCCGTCCGCAGGAAAGGCCACTTCCCTTGTGGGTTGCAATTGCGTCCATGTTTCCATCGTTACAGGGCATGCATTGATGGCTGCGCAGAGGTCGTCAGTTATATTGAAGACGCACCACCAGAACGCATACACCAATGGATCACGTTCTATCAATACCGCATCAGAGATAAAGCCCAGGCGAAGTAGTTCCAGTGAAACCGAGGCGCCGCCCGCAAACGGTTCGTAAAAGGTGCAGCCATTAAGATAATTTTCTTCAATGACTCCACTGATATAGGCTGCGAGTCGAGCTTTCCCGCCGGGGTAGCGCAAAGGGCTCATTGGCTCGTTGCGTCGGAGAAGATTTTTTCTGGAAGTCATATTTAATTGCCTTCAAGAATATACTTAATTGTTCCGCGCAAATGATTTGCAATCGAAGCGAGAGTCGTGGGGTCTGCGCCTTGATACTTGAGATGCGTCATGGCATCTAAGTAATTTTTTGCGTTCTGTGTGTGATTGCTTTGGAGTACCTTGCAAATATTTCTTTCAGCAAACACGCCATTGCTAAAATTGCCAGCGAATTTGATTAGATCACTCAGCCCAGGATCCCAGCCGGATTTGCCTTGCGGGGCGAGTTTCAGAATCTCCCCCCATTTTTTTGCGCTCTTGATCTTGTAGACAAGTGCGCATTCAAATATCGCGCGAGTCATGAGTGATGCCGAGATGGTCATCTTCACATGATTGATTGTTTTGATTTCCTGCGTGAGTTTGAGTAGATTGTCGTCAACCACATGGCATTCAAGGTTTTCGAAAAATATCGACGCGCGAGGGGGTTTCGGCTGAGCTTGGCCAGGCTTCGGGGTTGGATTTGGCGTTGGTGGGCTGGGCTGTTGTCCAGGCCCTTGCTTTTTACCATTCTGATCCTCGTCCGCTGCTGCCTTGGCTGCTTTTTTTCCGGCCGGGGTATTGAGAAAGTTTGCAAAGTACTCAAGCGGTACCGTCCGTGTATCGCACTTGGGACGATTCCTGACGGGGTCGGGGATGAGAAAGTCCCGGGCAATCGAGGTCATCTGCTTACGGAATACAGATTCCGGCAGTTCGCTCACGGGATTTTGATCGTTGTCGAACGAAAGGCGCAAAATCCATTGCGTGTCCGCGAGCGTGAAGAATCGAGTGTACGGGTTGGTTTTCAGCTTCTCGTCTTCCAAGACAGTTCGCTCGTCGTCCGTCCATGTATCGAGGTCCAGTGCATACTTAAGCAACCGATACGGCTTGATGAGCTTTCTAACTGCACCGGGTGTTGTCCCGAGCAGCTCCGCAACTTGCTCAATCGACATGCGCTCGAGCAAGCGCACCGCACGTCGCATTTTTGCAACGGGTGACCACGGCTTCGCGCTGCGTTCTGTATGACGTCTCGTCAGAATCGGTTCGGCAATCTGTCGACTAGGGGCTACGTCGGCACTAATGCTGCGCAAAGTTGCTTTTAGTGCGGCGCTTGCTTCGGGGAAACGAGCCGCATGATCTTCCGGAACCAAAGCTGGATTCAGCAGCATTTGGCATGCGGCCACGCGACGGTTGCCCTCCAGCACTACCTGTTTTCCGTTTTCGACGACGGTGATGATCCGTTCACCATGGAATAGGCCGCCAGCCTTGACGATGTCGCGAGCGAGATCTAGGACTTCTTCCAGCTTCAACAGCTTGACGCGGATTTCCTCTTGACTCGCGTTGGGACTTACCTCTATCCGTGGGTTACGGACGTCCAGTAGGACTTTTCTTGGGTCGAGCTCTTCTGTTGTCCACTTTGGATCTACCGCCATTTCTTCCCCCGGAAAGGTGTTTTTTGGATTGAAACGGTATACCGGAAAACGACCTCGCGCGCCAGATCGCGTGAGGCAAAATATCTGTTCGTGGCGCATCAATGGACTCCTGCCCGAGCTTTTGCGGACATGTGGTCCAGATAGTCTGCAACTGCATCGTAAGGGGCATACCTACCGCCACCCTCCTTGTACGTCGGGATCGGGAACGTCTCCGCACTGATTTGATTGCGAATCCAGTCCGCTCCGGTCCGCACACTGTGTCGACCGGCTTGCAGCCGCCGTTTGCGTCCGGTTCGGAGATCGGCCAGACCTTTCTGGATGTGGGAGTGTCGAGGAGATCGGTAAGCGGCATCAGTGCTGTATGAACGGCTTCGATCGTCGGTTTTGCCAGTCGACCGAAGTTCTTGTCATGGAGCACTGCTTGCAGGGCCTGCAAAAGTTGCTTTGAATGCTTCTCGTTGATCTTGGCGGGGATGCTTTGGCGCGGGGAGGCCGGTGTCGGTTCCTGCGCCTGCGTCTCTACAGTGACTTCCGCGGCCATCGATGCGGCGACGGGTTCGGTGCTGGTTGTGGCTTCGGCGGATGCTACCCGCTCCGCAGATGAAGCCGGTGCCGGGGGCGCATCGAGCAGGGGCGCTGCTTCGAGATACTTCTTCGTCACCTTCGACTTTCCCGCTTCCGCCGCTTTGGAGATCCCGGCGACGATGCGTTCGAGCGCCCTGTCGCCGCCGTGCAGGCGGATCTGTTCGATCGCCAGTGTGCCGGTGCATTGCCCGTCGCGTACGAGCTGATGCAGTTCGGCCGGTGCCCGTTCGAGCAGGGCGACGTCGCGGATCGTTTGGTCCGTGACATTCAGGCGCTTGCAGATGGCGGCAAGTGTCATGCCGTGAATGTCGTGCAGCTCTGCAACGGAAGTGGCCAGATCAAGCGGCGACGACGGTTTGCCGTTGTTGCTGAGATACGTTTGCCGGCGACAAGCTGTTCAGCGCGATCTCCCGCAAGGTACTGGATCGCAAGACGGACGAGACGCCTGCGAACGCCGCCGCGCTCGCGAAGGCGAAGGCGCTCGTGCCGGATGGGACAGGCGTTGGCGCTCGACCGGGGCCGCGTATCGAGCAGACCAACACCTTCGCGCCGGTCTTCCACGTGAAGATTGAAGCGAGCGATACGGAAATGGCTAACAAGTTCCTCGCGCAGGTTAGTCCACAGTTGACGCGAATGATGTTCGGCGCACATGCACGACTTCCAGCACGAAGCGCTGTTCTAGCGTCAGCGAACGATTCTTCTTGAAAATCGGCTGCGCCCCATCCGTCGCGCAATTCCGCCCAAGTCAGGCGCTGGAATTCAGGCAACTGGGTCGCCTTGTCGGAGCCGGGATCTGGTTCGCCGGGGACGTCGTGGAGCCTACACATTTCATGGCTTCACGTGCGCGCCACTCGTCGGAGAAAGGCGCGATGGGCGCACGTGGGTCGCCCATTCGGCCGGCGCGCATAATTTCTTTGTCGATCTTGATCGCCAGCCGGCGCAGCGGCGCGGCGTATTTCAATGCGTCGGCCTGCTCCAGGTACGCAATCATGCGCGTAGCGTCGCCTGGAGCAGCCCCCTGAAACGCCGGACACAGTCACCCACTTACAATAACGGGTAGGCATAAGACTGTGTTTTTGACTAACACCAGGCAGGAAGTGATGGAAGTGTTGACGGGCCCGGAGCGCCGGCGGCGCTGGACGGCGGAGCAGAAGCTGGCGATGGTTCGCGAGAGTTTGGAGCCGGGGAAATCGGTTTCGATGGTCGCGCGCCAGCACGGCGTGAATCCGAACCAACTGTTCCACTGGCGCAAGTTGTACCAGGATGGGAGCCTGTCAGCGGTCAAGGCTGGCGAGGAAGTAGTTCCGGCCTCGGAACTGGCCGACGCGCTCAAGCAGATTCGTGAGCTGCAACGGATGCTCGGCAAGAAGACCATGGAGAACGAGATTCTCCGCGAAGCAGTCGAGTACGGCCGGGCAAAAAAATGGATAGCGCACTCGCCCTCGCTGCCGGAGGACGACCAGTGAAACTGGTTTGTGAAGTTCTCGGCGTGTCGCGCTCGAACGTATCGGCACGACTGTCGCGTCCGGCGACGTGGCGCGATGGCCGTCAATCGAGGCAGACTGACGACGCGGTCGCGGTCGAGGAAATCCGCCGGGTCATCGGCGATTTGCCCAGCTATGGCTATCGCCGGGTTTGGGGCATATTGCGCAACGAGCGCGTCGCGGTTGGGCTGGTGCCGTTCAATGCCAAGCGCATCTATCGCGTCATGCGCACACATGGGTTGCTGATGCAGCGTCGACCGATTCCGCCTCGCCCCCAACGTCGACACGACGGCAAGGTGGCCGTAGCGCGCAGCAATCAGCGATGGTGCTCCGATGGATTCGAGTTTCGCTGTGACAACGGCGAGCCGCTGCGCGTGACGTTTGCGCTGGACTGCTGCGACCGCGAGGCGATGAGCTGGGCGGCCACGACGGCAGGCCACAGCGGTGACATCGTGCGCGACGTGATGCTGGCTGCAGTGGAAAATCGGTTTGGCAACGAACTGCATACCCCGTCCGAAATCGAGTGGCTGAGCGACAACGGTTCGGGCTACACGGCCGACGACACGCGTCGGTTCGCAGCGGCCATCGGCCTGAAGCCATTGACCACGCCGGTGTGCAGCCCACAAAGTAACGGGATGGCCGAGAGCTTCGTGAAGACGATGAAACGCGACTACGTCGCCTTCATGCCGAAGCCGGACGCAGCGACTGCTGCACGCAACTTGGCCATCGCGTTCGAGCATTACAACGAGAAACATCCCCATAGCGCGCTGAAATACCACTCGCCTCGCGAGTTCCGGCGCTCGATGGATTCAGCAACCTTAGTGTGACGCGGTGTCCGGTATTACAGGGGCAACTCCATCGCCAGTAAGCGAACTCATCTCGGTCAACGTAACCGTCGCGAAGTCTTTTATATGAGTGTGTTGCGTTAGTCATGCCCGCGAACAGATAGCAAAAAGCCCCGTGTAGCGCGGGGCTTTTCTTGACCGCGTGATAGCTTTGGCTACTTCGCTTCAGGCACAGCGCGGAAACGATCCGGCACCTCACCTATACGCGGGTGTATGCACACATAGGCGAGGCAGAATGCGAGAAACAGAAATAGCGCGCAAGCAACGCGACGCGCTAATCGTTCGAAGCTCGGCGACTTTGTTAGTACGAGGCTGCCGAGCAAGAGGAATCCGATGCCGAAGAAAAAGCTGTCTGCCGCACCATTTTGCCCCCCAGCCTCCAGGCTATCGACAAAGCTCATGTAGCCAAAGCTGATAAGCCGATCCAACTGCGTGAACGATTGCAACGATGTGAGTGCCGACCCAATCAAGATGAAGCCAGCAAACGTGGGAAGGAAGGCGACGGTGACCAAGACCGCAGTTTTCGAAATTCTCATCGCCATCACCACGGTAGATAGAAGGCCCGCACTTGGGCGTAGTAAAAGACAGACTGAAGCGCCATCACTACTGCGAAAAAAAATACGAGGCGCATCCACGTCATCTCCACTCTTGCGACCGCAAGTCCACAGGCACCACATAGAATCGCGAGCATGCACGTATAGAATCGACTTGCCAGCATCTCTGCGATCGGCCCCATCTGATCTACGCGATTCCTGTAGTGCCACGTGCCTGTTTTTAGCGCGAAACCATCCAGCAAAACAGATTGTTTAAACAGCAGATTCAGCGGAGGTGCGCCTGCCACGATATAGCAGAGAACAAGCGCAAGCGCCACGATCGTCGCGATTCTCCTAAGCATCATTTGTAGTTGAATTGAAGAAAATTCCAACGTACACGCCTATTCATCGTGTTGTCCCAGACGCCGCTATCCCAGTCGTGGTAGGTTCCGTATTGACGCTGGTAGAGCCACGTTCCGTTACGTTTTTCGTAAACCGCAACCCCGACGGGGACGCCAATATAAAGCGGGCTCTCACGATTGCCTACGGTAGTGTATCTGATGTGGCCGCTTCCAAGTAACTTCCCGACTCCTTTGATAAGATTGCTGGTCACACCCGGAAAGTTTCCCTGCATGATCTCCACTCGGGTCGGGCTTGCAGCAGTGACGACTTGTACGTGACTCGCATCGAATTCCAAGAACAAGTCACCGGTTTTAATGTCGTTATCCGAAATAGAGGTGGAATTCCGAGCTACATCCGGTGCGCCACTCGCGATGGCCAAGTCCACCGCAAAACCCGCTGGGGTTGGCGGGCCTGATTTATCGCCCGACTTGTAGTCCGGATCAACGTTCTTGAATACGGCCGATCCCGTGACGATTTTCAGCGGAAGCTTGTTGTGCGATGCAAACTCAACAAGGACTTCAAATGCGAAGTCTTCACAAGTGAAGCGGTTCGCATCTGCGCCACCGGTCTTCGATCCGTCGATGGGTTCGCTTCCCACATTCGACATATCGACCTTCCGGGCTGCAATTTCCCGAGCCAAGCCCGGGGCAGCAGCGTGGTAAGCGTCGATCCACGACTGATCCCAAAGCCGGGTATGTACCCAATAAACCTTGCATTGCACCGTCACCGGGTGCCGTTCGTTTACATGTGTCAAGAAGGCGCTTGCCAGCTCCATCACTCGCTCCCGTCAATGTGAAATCGAAGTTGAACCTTCTTTGCGCTGTTCGACGATACCAACTTGGTCAATCCATCGACCGAAGTCGTGCCCGTGACAGTCTCTCCGCCTGATACGTCAATCCTGAACGGAAGCCCAACGACAGGGGTGCCGTCGCTGTTAATGATTCGAAAATGCTGATCGTGTGTCGTCACGTTCGAGCTTGGCGTTGACCAGTACGCGCCACCTCCTACCGCCCGTGACTCCGACTCGAAGGTCATGAAACGGTCTGTTTGCGACGCGATCAATGTAGGCGGCGGATTGCACTTACATATGCACAAGTCACCGTCTAAGATTGCTTCCTTGCCAAACATGCTCATCGGCCAGTACGGAAGAACCTTCTGTGCGTGCCCCTCAGAGTTACACGCGGGACAGTGGATGCGCGCGCCCTCGTACGACGTAGGAACCCCATGATGCGTGTTGTTCGGTTCACCATCCAGCACGGTTCCGCCCGCGGTGGTCTTGTCGCCCACCCGTATAAAGTAGCGTCTCAACTAAACACCCCTAGGAGTTCGAAATATGAAGCACGAGACGCACCCGTTGAGCGTCGCTGGCGGAAACGATTTGACTCAAACCGTCTCCTGTCGTGGTGCCGATGATCGTCTGTCCATCCGATGTTTCGAGTCGGTAAGGTAGTCCGACCACAGGCGTCCCGTCACTGTTGATCACGCGAAAGTGTTGATTCATGCCCTCGACTGGATTAGATGCAAATGCCGACGATTGAGTCAATGCACTGACCGGTGACTTCGCCGCACCACCGGCAAATTCGAGATACACACTCGCGTCGCCACCGGCAATCACTCGATTCCTCTTACACGGACAAAGTACGAGATCGCCGTTAACAACGACGCTTCGGCTCCATTCGATCATGTTCCGGCCAGTTCCATACATCCGCCATGAACCTTTGCATTCGCCACACGTAGCAAACTCGCCATCTAGCGCAATTAGCTTACCGTGGTCGTACATGGTTGATGAATGTGCAAACACGGAGCCGTCCGTTGTTGTTCGATCGCCGTTCCGCACGGCTGTTTTATACATCGAGGCCCCCGTTTTCGTTCAGTCTAATTTAAATAACATCCAATCACCCGATTCCGGATCGTAAATCGCGCCTTGGTTCACCGCATCGTCACTTATATCGGTGACGGATACCGTAGTTGGTATGCGGCTAGTCGCTTCCTCCGCCGCGTCTGCAATTCGCGCGGCAGACCATTTGCTCATCGTGTCAATTGTTGCCACGAATTGCGAAAGACCCGCACGCACGAAGTTTCGTTCGATATCCCCAACGAGGCCGTCCGAAAACGCGATGCTGAAATGTTCCCTTTGTTCTTTTGGAACATTGAATGATTCACCCATGTACAGCATTACTGGTTCATTTTGCTCATTAACAACGATTCGATTATCAGCGGCAGCATACGCATAATTTATCGCGATGTTCAGGCTACCATTCTGTTCCATGAACTTGCGTGTATCGATGTTCTGCAAATTGATGGGCCAAAAGTTCCCATCACCAATAAGGCCGCGCGAGCCCATCACCGCATCCAACGGGCTTAGATACGTCGATATGAGGCGTCCACCGGGCGCTTTCTGACAAAGCATTTCCATGTCGCCGCAGTAAGTCGCACCTTTCGGCATTGGCGGCGTGTCCAGTGGCTTGTGCACCATCGCAAACAGGCGTACCGAAGTATGAAAGAGATACGGACAATCGGTGTGTTCGGTCATCGAGCGTACATTTCGAGGATATTTCTTACACTCATAACCGAAATATTTGTCAGAGTCTATTATTGGGATGTGATCTGACAATTGTTGACCGTGGTGGCAAAACCAAAGCCGAAACACCTCGTAATTCCGTCAGCGGGTGACACGCAGGATTGCGGCAGCGATAGCGTTAGAGGCACTGGTCGGTGGTTCGCTTCGTGACGCAGTGTTGGTTTGGCTCCGGCGCAGCGGTCGAATTGCTACGGCGATGTGAGGGTGGCTTGCAGGAAGGGCTTGCGATGCTCGTCTACCGCTTGAATCTTCATTTGCGTTGAGTCAACTAGATCGGCGTAGGTCGCGGCGTAGGTTTGGATTTTTTGCCTTGCCGGATAAGGTGCAGGTACTGCTGCATCATCGGCGGCTGAAAGCAACTTTGCAATCAGGTGTGCGGGTAGGCGCTCAGAAGCAAAAAGCCCGCTGCGAGCGTAATGCCGTTCAGTTAAGGCACTTTGAGGTGGCGAACGGAGTAACGCTGAGGTAGGGCTTTAACCACACGGGGGCATTTACGCCCCCGTTGTTTTTCAACGGTCTCGAACGCAAGCCGAGCATGCAGACGGTCGAGCCACGCAGGTATCTTGCCGAAGGCAGGGGTCACGGCGGCCCACATCATTTCGTGCTGGATGACGTGGAAGGCCCGTACGAAGCTGATGTCAGTCGGATCGAGCTTTGCCTCCCATGCGGCGCTGGCAATCTCGCGGCGGATCAGGTTATAGGCGATCAACGCACCCCAGATCTCCTGGTAGACCCCTTCGACGGTCCGGCTGCGCAAGGTCAGCTCCGCACCGAGCATCGACTGTTTCAATTCCCGGTAGCTGGTTTCGATCTGCCAGCGGCGCTCATAGCAGGCGACGATATCGGCCGGTTTGAAGCGTTGGCGATCGTTCAACGAGGTCAGCAGCACCCGTTCGCGGCCGCGTGCATCGATCATGCGGATCGCGCGGGCCTGCCAGAACTCCGGCAGCTCGGGAGATTGTTTGCGCGCCTGCGGGGACACACGCATGCGGACCATCGCATCGTCCGGCGTCCCGTCGATCACGTCCCAGCGGGTATGGGATTTGGCCGGAATCAGGAAGTGGCGGTTACGCCCATTCATCGTCACGCCACACAAGATCCGAGCGGCCAGAAAGCCCTTGTCGAATACCGTCAGTGAATTGTCCGGTATCTGCGGCAGCAGATCCTGGGCATACACCATTTCATTGGTGTCATAGACGCCGAAGTTGATATCGGCCACCAGATGCGTCGGGATGGCGGTCAGCGTCACCGCCCGAACCTGCGGGTAACTGGCCACCTTGCCGCTGGCATAACGTTGCGCGCCAAAATGCTCACGATTGGCCGGGCTATCAGCCGCGCGCAGCGTGGTGCCGTCCATCGCCCACAGACTCAATCCCTTGAATGTATGGCGTGCCGCGTCCTGCGTGGTCCACGCCCATGCTGTCCGTTCGAACAGCCACGCCAAAGGCGCTTCGCCAACACGCTGGCGCGCCTGCGCCACGGCACTCTTGCTGACGAAGGGGACGGCCTCGTTGGGCAGCGCCAGATCGAGGCTGTCGAGTACCTCGTTGATCGACCAGTGCCGATACATGGCCAAGGCGATCACCAGCCAGACGACTTGCTCGGCCGGTAGGCGCCGACGCCGGATGCTCGCGACGCCCGTCGCCTCGACCGCATGCGCGATCCACTCGTGCGGCAAATGCTCCGCCAGCCGGCTCAGGTCCGGCGTCGGCTGTTGGGCAGCGATCAGGTAGGTCAGGTGGCTGGAGAGCATCGCGCCAAAAGTTAACACCTCAGCGCAGCGTTTACAACCACTCCTCCCCCAAAACAAAAATGCCGTTCAGTTGCTTAACTGAACGGCATTACCGCTGCGAGCGGGCTTTTTTCGCGTGCTACAGATTTGCTACAGCACGGGGCGGGGGCCTTGCTGGATAAGCCTTGTGCTTATCATTCCATCCCCTGAACTACGGGGAGAGCCATGTCCGGGCGATCGCGCGAAAAACGCGAACCGGACGGCGGTGTGGACAGCGCGCAGAGTATAGCAAACGCGCGGCGCATCGGCGGGTGGATTGTGCGCCGCCGTGCGTATCGCGCGATCGGCCGCGCTCAGAAATCGACGACGACGAAATCTTCCTTGCCCACGTCGCACAGCGGGCACCGCCAGTCGGCGGGAATGTCGGCGAAACGGGTGCCGGCTGCGATGCCCTCGTCGGGCAGCCCTTCCGCTTCGTTGTAGACCCACCCGCAAATCAGGCAGACCCAGCTCTGGTATTCGGTTACTTCGCTCATGTGGCGCTCGGGATAATGGAAACTCGGTGATGCCGCCCGCGGCCTGGCCGGCGGACGAAAGGCGCAATAGTACCGGAATTTCGCCGAACGCCTGCGCAACGTCGTTTTAAACGTACGCATCGCGAACAATGGGTGTCGTCGCGTGTGGCGGGCTTGCAGTGTATGCTTCGTGGGCCTGTCAATCTGGAGGAGGAAACGATGCTCAACAGAAAGTGGATCGCGGGCGCGGTTTGTGTCGCGGCGCTGGCTGTGTCGACGCTCGCGCGCGCCGAAGCGCGCGTGTTCTTTGTCGAACCGCAGGACGGCGCGACGGTGTCGAGTCCCGTGCACGTGAAGTTCGGTCTCGAAGGCATGGAGCTCAAGCCGGCCGGCGACATGACGCCAAATACGGGCCACCATCACCTGTTGATCGACGGCAAGCCGGTGCCGAAGGGCGATGTGATCCCGGCGACCGACCATTCGCTGCATTTCGGCAAGGGCCAGACCGAAACCGATGTGAAGCTGCCGCCCGGCCAGCACACGCTGACGCTGCAGCTCGGCGACGGCGCGCACCGTTCGTACGGCCCCGAAATGAGTTCGACGATCACGGTCAACGTGAAGTAACCGCGTATCCCGCGCCGGCGCCCGGTGCGCCAGGCGCGGGATGGCCGATCCACCGGCCGCGGGCATCCGGCCGGCATTCGTCCGTACACTTGGTCGCGCGCAACCCGCAGCCCGCAGCCCGCAGCCCGCAGCCCGCAGCCCGCAACCCGCAACCCGCAACCCGCAACCCGCAACCCGCAACCCGCAACCCGCAACCCGCACCCACAGCCGGCATCCGGCGCAGGAAACCGGCCGCAAGCCGTACATGACACCGCTCCACCGCACCGCGCCGACGCGGTTCGAGCGCCGCTCGCAGGCCTAGTCCATCCGGCCATGCCGGTGGCGATGCCCGCGACCGGTACAATGGGCGCTTCCGATTCCTCTCTCCGCCGTCTCCCCATGTCGCTCTATTCCATTACCGGCGCGCAGCTCGCGTTCGGTCACGTCGCGTTGCTCGATCACGCGGATTTCTCGCTGGAAGCCGGCGAGCGCGTCGGCCTGATCGGCCGCAACGGCGCGGGCAAGTCGTCGCTGCTGAAGATCGTCGCCGGCCTCGCGAAGCCCGACGACGGGCTGGTCACGCGCCAGCAGGAACTGGTGACGGTCTATGTGCCGCAGGAACCCGAATTCGAGCCGGGCGCGACGGTATTCGACGCGGTCGCGTCGGGGCTCACGCACACGCGCGAATTGCTCGAAGAATACGATTCGATCGTGCACCGCCTAGCGGATATACCGGAAGGCGCCGAGCACGATGCGCTGCTCGCGCGGATGAATGCGCTGCAGTCGTCTCTCGACGCGCACGACGCGTGGAACTGGCGCACGCGCGTGTCGATGACGCTCGCGCAGATCGGCCTGTCGGACGGCGACGCGAGCGTCGACGCGCTGTCGGGCGGGATGCAGAAGCGCGTCGCGCTGGCGCGTGCGCTGGTGCTGCAGCCCGACGTGCTGTTGCTCGACGAACCGACCAACCACCTCGACTTCGACGGCATCCGCTGGCTGGAAGAACTGCTTGTCGCGCAGCGCGC
Source organism: Burkholderia pyrrocinia (assembly GCF_018417535.1). Classification (NCBI taxonomy): domain Bacteria; kingdom Pseudomonadati; phylum Pseudomonadota; class Betaproteobacteria; order Burkholderiales; family Burkholderiaceae; genus Burkholderia; species Burkholderia pyrrocinia. The sequence continues at coordinate 125,912 of NZ_CP070977.1, forward strand.
GGGCCTGCTGTTCATCACCCACGATCGCGCGTTCCTCGACCGCGTCGCGACGCGCATCGTCGAGCTCGATCGCGGCCGGCTGCTGTCGTACCCGGGCAATTTCTCCGCGTACCAGACGCGCAAGGCGCAGCAGCTCGAAGTCGAGCGCGTGGAAAACGACAAGTTCGACAAGCTGCTTGCGCAGGAAGAAGTGTGGATCCGCAAGGGTGTCGAGGCGCGCCGCACGCGCAGCGTCGGCCGCATTGCGCGGCTCGAGCAGATGCGCTACGAGCGCGCGGAGCGCCGCAACACGCAGGGCAACGTGAAGCTCGACGTCGCGCAGGGCGAGAAGTCCGGCAAGATCGTCGCGGAGCTGACCGACGTGACGAAGCGTTACGGCGGCCGCACGGTCGTCGATTGCATCTCGACGACGGTCATGCGCGGCGACAAGATCGGCTTCGTCGGCCCGAACGGCGCGGGCAAGACCACGCTGCTCAAGCTGATCCTCGGCGAACTGAAACCCGACGAAGGCACGGTGCGCACCGGCACGAACCTGCAGGTCGCGTATTTCGACCAGATGCGCGCACAGCTCGACCAGGAGAAGAGCCTCGCGGATACCATCAGCCCCGGCAGCGAATGGGTCGAGATCGGCGGCGTGCGCAAGCACGTGATGAGCTACCTCGGCGACTTCCTGTTCGCGCCGGAACGCGCGCGTTCGCCGGTGAAGTCGCTGTCGGGCGGCGAGCGCAACCGGCTGCTGCTCGCGCGCCTGTTCGCGCGTCCGGCCAACGTGCTGGTGCTCGACGAACCGACCAACGACCTCGACATCCCGACGCTCGAACTGCTCGAAGAGCTGCTGGCCGACTACGACGGCACGGTGCTGCTCGTGAGCCACGATCGCGCGTTCCTCGACAACGTCGTGACGTCGGTGATCGCGGCCGAGGGCGACGGCAAGTGGCGCGAATATGTCGGCGGCTTCACCGACTGGCAGATCCAGAGCGCGCGCGCGGAGCAGCTCGCGCAGCAGGATGCCGCGAAGCGCGCGGTCAAGGAAGCGGTGCCCGTCAAGGAAGAGCCGGCGAAGAGTGCCGCGGGCCGCAATGCTCAGCGCACGGTGAAGCTGTCGTTCAACGAGCAGCGCGAACTCGATTCGCTGCCGGAGAAGATCGCCGCGCTCGAAGAGGAGCAGAAGACGATCAATGCGCGGCTCGACGACGGTTCGATTTTCGCGAAGGATCCGCAGGAAGGCACGCGCCTGACCGAGCGGTTTGCGGCGATCGACGACGAATTGCTCGCCGCGCTCGAACGGTGGGAAACGCTCGAGGCGAAGCGCAAGCCGGCATGACGCGCGCAAGGCGCCGCGCGGTCGACGGTGGCCGCGCGACGATCTCGCGATTGGCGTGCCACGCGGAACCAGTAAAATACCGCGCGTCCCGGGTAGCGCAGCGCACGCCGCGCGCCCGCTTTCGGAGCAGTCCAAGCACACCGTTGTTTCGATTCGCTTTTTTACGGAACTCAACGTTTTGTCCACGACGTTATCCACACCAGGTGTGGACAACGTCCCGATGAATGACGAAATTCAGCGCCTATGTCAACGAAGAAACCCAGCGCGGCCTATAGCGAAGCATCGATCAAGGTGCTCAAGGGTCTCGAGCCGGTCAAGCAGCGGCCCGGCATGTACACCCGTACCGAGAATCCGCTGCACATCATCCAGGAAGTCATCGACAACGCATCCGACGAGGCGCTCGGCGGCTACGGCAAGCAGATCACGGTCACGCTGCACGCCGATCAGTCGGTATCGGTCGACGACGACGGCCGCGGCATCCCGTTCGGCATGCACCCCGAGGAAGGCGTGCCGGTCGTCGAGATCGTGTTCACGCGCCTGCATGCGGGCGGCAAGTTCGACAAGGCCGCGGGCGGCGCGTATACGTTCTCGGGCGGCCTGCACGGCGTCGGCGTGTCGGTGACGAATGCGCTCGCGACGCGCCTCGACGTGACGGTCTGGCGCGACGGCAAGATCGCCGAGCTCGGCTTCGCCGAAGGCGATGTCGTGAAGCCGCTCACGACGCAGAGCGCGGGCCGCGGCGAGAAGAAATCCGGCACGCGCGTGCAGGTGTGGCCGAATCCGAAGTACTTCGATTCGCCGAACCTGCCGCTCGGCGAACTGCAGCGCCTGCTGCGCTCGAAGGCCGTGCTGCTGCCGGGCGTCGAGGTCGTGTTCGTCAACGAAAAGACCGGCGAGCGCCAGACGTGGAAGTACGAGGACGGCCTGCGCGGCTACCTGCTCGACGAAATGAACGGCAGCGAGCTGCTGATCCCGTTGTTCGAAGGCGAGCGTTTCGCCGATTCGCGCTCGGGCGACGATACCTTTGCCGAGGGCGAGGGCGCATCGTGGGTCGTCGCATGGAGCGAGGAGGGCTCGCTCGTACGCGAGTCGTACGTGAACCTGATCCCGACGCCGGCCGGCGGCACGCACGAGTCGGGCTTGCGCGATGGCCTGTACCAGGCCGTGAAGAGCTTCGTCGAGCTGCACAACCTGCAGCCGAAGGGCGTGAAGCTGCTCGCGGAAGACGTGTTCGCGCGCGTGTCGTTCGTGCTGTCCGCGAAGGTGCTCGATCCGCAGTTCCAGGGGCAGATCAAGGAACGCCTGAACAGCCGCGACGCGGTGAAGCTCGTGTCGTCGTTCTCGCGTCCCGCGCTCGAACTGTGGCTGAACCAGCACGTCGAGCACGGCAAGAAGCTGGCCGAACTCGTGATCAAGCAGGCGCAGGCGCGCACGCGCGCGGGCCAGAAGGTCGAGAAGCGCAAGAGCTCGGGCGTCGCGGTGCTGCCCGGCAAGCTGACCGACTGCGAGACCGAGGACATCGCGCGCAACGAGCTGTTCCTCGTCGAGGGCGACTCGGCGGGCGGCTCCGCGAAGATGGGCCGCGACAAGGAATACCAGGCGATCCTGCCGCTGCGCGGCAAGGTGCTGAATACGTGGGAAACCGAGCGCGACCGCCTGTTCGCGAACAACGAAGTGCACGACATCTCGGTCGCCATCGGTGTCGATCCGCACAGCCCGGATGACAGCGTCGACCTGTCGAACCTGCGCTACGGCAAGATCTGCATCCTGTCGGACGCGGACGTCGACGGCTCGCACATCCAGGTACTGCTGCTCACGCTGTTCTTCAAGCATTTCCCGCAACTGATCGAGCGCGGCCATGTATGCGTCGCGCGGCCGCCGCTGTTCCGCGTCGATGCACCGGCGCGCGGCAAGAAGGCCGCGCAGAAGCTCTACGCGCTCGACGACGGCGAGCTGGAAGCGATCCTCGACAAGCTGCGCAAGGACGGCGTGCGCGAGACCCAGTGGAGCATCAGCCGCTTCAAGGGTCTCGGCGAAATGAGCGCGGAGCAGCTGTGGGACACGACGATGAACCCCGACACGCGCCGCCTGATGCCGGTGAAGCTCGGCGAGCTCGACTACGAGGCGACCGTCGCGCGGATGACGATGCTGATGGGCAAGGGCGAGGCAGCCGCGCGGCGCGGCTGGCTCGAGGAAAAGGGCAACGACGTCGAAGCGGATATCTAGGCGGACTCAATCAGTGCCCCGCGCGGCCGGGCATGACGCCCGGCCCGGCCTCACGCCACTTACGAATACGGAATTCAGATGGACGACAACACTTCCGATCTCTTTGCCAGCCCCGACGCGCCCGAGAGCGACGCGCTGACGCTCGGCAACTACGCGGAGCAGGCGTATCTCAGCTACGCGGTCAGCGTCGTGAAGAGCCGCGCGCTGCCCGACGTGTGCGACGGCCAGAAGCCGGTGCAGCGCCGGATTCTGTTCGCGATGAACGAAATGGGCCTCGGCCCGGACGCGAAGCCGGTGAAGTCGGCGCGCGTGGTCGGCGACGTGCTCGGTAAATACCACCCGCACGGCGACCAGTCGGCGTACGACGCGCTCGTGCGTCTCGCGCAGGATTTCTCGCTGCGCTACCCGCTGATCGACGGGCAGGGCAACTTCGGCTCGCGCGACGGCGACGGCGCGGCGGCAATGCGGTACACCGAAGCGCGGCTCACGCCGATCGCGAAGCTGCTGCTCGACGAGATCGACCAGGGCACGGTCGACTTCATGCCGAACTACGACGGCTCGTTCGACGAACCGAAGACGCTGCCGAGCCGCATGCCGTTCGTGCTGCTGAACGGCGCGTCGGGCATCGCGGTCGGCCTCGCGACGGAAATCCCGTCGCACAACCTGCGCGAAGTCGCGGCCGCGGCGGTCTCGCTGATCCGCAATCCGAAGCTCACGCACGCGGAGCTGATGAACCTGATCCCGGGCCCGGATTTCCCGGGCGGCGGCCAGATCATCTCGAGCGACACCGAAATCGCGGCGGCCTACGAAACGGGCCGCGGCAGCCTGAAGGTGCGCGCACGCTGGAAGATCGAGGATCTCGCGCGCGGCCAGTGGCAACTCGTCGTCACCGAGCTGCCGCCGAGCACGTCGGGCCAGAAGGTGCTCGAGGAAATCGAGGAACTGACCAACCCGAAGCTCAAGCTCGGCAAGAAGACGCTGACGCCCGAGCAGCTCAACACGAAGAAGGCGATGCTCGACCTGCTCGACGCGGTGCGCGACGAGTCGGGCAAGGAAGCGGCGGTGCGGCTCGTGTTCGAGCCGAAGTCGCGCACGATCGACCAGACGGAATTCGTGAATACGCTGCTCGCGTACACGAGCCTCGAATCGAACGCGACGCTGAACCTCGTGATGATCGGCGCCGACGGCCGGCCGGGCCAGAAGGGCCTGCTGACGATCCTCGACGAATGGGTGAAGTTCCGCCAGCTGACGATGACGCGGCGCACGCGCCATCGTCTCGCGAAGGTCGACGACCGCATCCATATCCTCGAAGGGCGGATGATCGTCTTCCTGAACATCGACGAGGTGATCCGCATCATCCGCGAGTCGGACGAGCCGAAGTCGGCGCTGATGAGCGCATTCGGCCTCAGCGAACGGCAGGCCGAGGACATTCTCGAAATCCGCCTGCGCCAGCTCGCGCGGCTCGAGAAGATCAAGATCGAGAAGGAACTCGAAGCGCTGCGCGACGAGAAGGCGAAGCTCGAGGAGCTGCTCGCGAACGAAAGCGCGATGAAGCGGCTGATGATCAAGGAGATCGAGGCCGACGCGAAGCAGTACGGCGACGACCGCCGCACGCTGATCCAGCAGGAAAAGCGCGCGACGTTCGAGGCGAAGGTGGTCGACGAGCCGGTGACGGTCGTCGTGTCGCAGAAGGGCTGGGTGCGCGCGCTGAAGGGCCACGGGCTCGACCCGGCCGGCTTCACGTTCAAGGCCGGCGACCACCTGTACGCGGCGTTCCAGTGCCGCACGCCGGACCGGCTGATCGCGTGGGGCAGCAGCGGCCGCGTGTACTCGGTCGACGTGTCGGTGCTGCCGGGCGGGCGCGGGGACGGCGTGCCGGTCACGTCGCTGATCGAGCTCGAATCGGGCTCGCACCTGATGCACTACTACGCGGCGCCGGCCGACCAGCAACTGCTGCTCGCATCGAGCAACGGCTTCGGCTTCCTCGCGAAGGTCGGCGACATGGTGAGCCGCGTGAAGGCCGGCAAGGCGTTCATGACGATCGATACGGGCGCGGTGCCGCTCGCGCCGATGCCCGTGCTGCCGAACGCGACGCAGGTCGCGTGCCTGTCGAGCGGCGGCCGGCTGCTCGTGTTCGGGATGGACGAGATGAAGACGCTGTCCGGCGGCGGCCGCGGCGTGATCCTGATGGCGCTCGACGACAAGGAAACGCTCGTGCAGGCGCTCGCGATCGATCCGGCGGGCGTCGTGCTGGTCGGCACCGGCCGTGGCGGCAAGGCGCAGGACGACACGCTGTCGTACGCCGGGCTCGCGCCGCATATCGGCAAGCGCGCACGCAAGGGTCGCGCGCCGGAGTCGAAGCTCAAGGTCGTCAACGAGCTGCGTCCGCTGCTCGGCTGACGCCACGCGCGATCGTCCGGTTCGGCCGCGATCGAAGGCCGCACCTCCGCTTCGGCGGACGTGCGGCCTTTTCTTTTGGGCTGCGGATTCGGGTAAGCAAGCGTGGCGCTGTCACGCGGAACTTGCAAAATATTGTGAAATCGCGCCTGGGGCCTGAACCGAGCGGCGACGGGCCGGTCGAACGTCGCTTGATGCCGCGTGTGACGCGGCCGTTCGCCGCACCCAACCCATCACAGGATTGCCCCCATGTCCCACGCTGTTGCCGTCGCGCTGTTTCTTCATCTGCTGGCTGTTGCCGTGTGGGTGGGCGGGATGGTCTTTGCGAACTTCTGCCTGCGTCCGGCGCTGTCCGACCTGTCGCCGCAGCTCCGGTTGCCGCTGATCGAAGGCGTGTTCGGCCGCTTCTTCAACTGGGTGTCGGGTTCGGTGATCGTGATCCTGCTGTCCGGCGGCTTCCTGCTCGTGGAATTCGGCGGTGCGCACGCGACGTGGTCGCTGCACGCGATGGCCGGGCTCGGCGTCGTGATGATGCTGATCTTCGGGCACATCCGCTTCGCGCTGTTCCCGCGCATCCGCCGCGCGGTGCAGGCGCAGAACTGGCCGGACGGCGCGCGCGCGGTGAACGCGATGCGCCTGCTCGTCGTCGTGAACCTCGTGCTCGGTGTCGTCACGGTCGGCGCGGCCGTGCTGTCGCGCGGTTTCTGACCTTCGGGCGCAGGCCGGCGCCAACCGCAGGTACGCCGGCCTGCGCCGCTACGCGGCCAGCATCGCGTCGAGCAGCCACGCGCCGGCCGGGCCGAGCGGCCGGTTGCGCGACCAGACGGCATCCACCCGCACGCGGCGCGGCCAGCCGCGTGCGCGCAGTTCGCACAGGCGATCGCGCGCGAAGTGGTCGACCATCCAGCGCGGCAGCTCGGCCCAGCCGAACCCCAGCACGGCCATCTCCAGCAGCATCAGGTAGCTCGGCGCCAGCCAGTGCTGCGTGCCGACGACGATCCGGTCGTCAGTGCCGCGGCCTTCCGTTTTCACATAGGTGTTGAGGCGCAGTTCGCGCACGTCGCGCAGCGCCGCGTGCGGCACTTCCGTGTCGCCGTATGCGGCGAGCGCGTGCGTGCGCCCGACGAACAACCCGATCTCCGATTCCTCCGCCACCGTCGCCGCGCCGATATCGGCCGGGTAGGCCGCGCGCGCGGCCATCAGCCCGAGCTGCGCGCGGCCCTGCTGGATCAGGTCGAGCACGTCCTCGTGTTCGGCGATCTGGCATTCGAGCTCGAGCGCCGGAAAGCGCCGCTCGAGCGCCATCAACGTTTCCTCGTAGCGCTTCGACTGGTACGTATCGGACACGACGAGCGTCAGCCGCGCTTCTTCACCGCCCGCGAGCCGCGCGGCCGTGCGGTCGATCGCCGCGCCCGCCTCGAGCGCGCGCTGTACCTGCGGCAGCAGCGCGCGCCCGGCGTCGGTCAGCGTCGGCGTGCGCGTCGAGCGGTCGAACAACTGCACGCCGAGATCGATCTCGAGGTTCGCGATCGCCTCCGACACGGTCGACTGGCGTTTGCCGAGCTTGCGTGCGGCGGCCGTGAACGAGCCGAGCAGCGCGGCTTCGGCGAACGCGAGCAGGGCTTCGGGGGCGTGGCGCATGCGGCGCTCCTGATAGTCTTATATCGGTAGAACCGATGATATCAAACTGGATTCATACGGTAACGCCGATCAAAATGGCCGACATGAATGAAGTAACGAGTCGGAGGGAACCATGAAACAGATGAACAAAACGGTGACGGAACGGTTGCTGCATGCGTTGACGTTCGAGCTGGTCGCGATCGCGCTGTGCGCGCCGATCGGCGCGTGGCTGCTGGACATGCCGGTATCGCACGTCGGCGTGCTGACGGTGATGGTGTCGCTGATCGCGATGGCGTGGAACATGACCTTCAACACGCTGTTCGACCGCTTCGAACGTCGTGCGGGGCTGACGCGCACGCTCGGCATGCGGATCGCGCATGCGCTCATCTTCGAGCTCGGCCTTGTCGCGATGGTGGTGCCGGTTGCCGCGTGGTGGCTGAACGTGAGCCTTGTCGAGGCGCTGCTGCTCGACCTCGGCATCGTGCTGTTCTTCCTGCCGTACACGTTCTGCTTCAACCTCGCGTACGACGCGCTGCGCGCTCGCTGGATCGCACGCAGGGTCGCGGTGCAGGCGGGTTGAAGCCGGTTGAATGCCGGTTAATGCCGGCTGAATCCGGCGGGGCGGCGGCCGCCGCCCGTCAGCGCGCGGCGGCCCACAGCCACACGCCGCAGGCAACCGCGACCGCGCCGTAGACGGCATAGACGGGCACCCTGAAGCGCGTGAAGCACAGCGTCGCGAACGCGCCCGTCAGCCAGTAGATCGGGTCGGCCGGCTCGCGATGCAGGATCTTCACGACGGCGACGACGAGAAAGCCCGTCGTCGCCGCGCGCAGCAGGCGCATCCCGTGCTCGAAACGCGAATGGCGCTTGAGCCGGGACAGGTGATTCTGCGCAAACACGACGAGAAAACCTGACGGAATGAACAGCGCGGCCGTTGCGAGCAGCGCGCCGACCCAGCCGTCGGTCAGGTAGCCGAGAAACGGCACGACGTTCAGCAGCGGCCCCGGTGCCACGGGCGACAGCGCGAACGCCAGCGTGAAGTCATGATCGGAGATACCCGTCGCCGGCGAGACGAACAGCGTCTTGAGCACCGGCAGCGCGGAAAAGCCGCCGCCGAACAGCGTCATGCCGGCGCCGGCGAGGCGCGGCCACAGCAGTTGCGCCTGGTAATCACCGGGCAGCGGCACCGCGAACAGCGCGACGAGCACGCCGAGCAGCACGAGCAGGTTGCGGTCGCGTCTCGACAGCGTGAAATCGACCGCGTCGCTTTGCAGCGGCCCCGTCAGCCAACCCGCTGCAAACGCAGCGAAAAGAATCCCGACGAAAGCGATCGGACTATGCGCGAAAGAAAGCAGAATCGTCGACAGCGCGGCGATCGCCTGTTCGAGCCGCGTGCGCGCGAGCGAGCGCAACTGCTTGACCCACGTGACGCCGATCAGCGCGGCGAGCACCATCCCGAAGTGATTGATCAGCACCGGCGCGGCAAGCGAGCGCACGAACGGCGTGCGATAGAAGATCGCGAACAGCGTCATCAGGATGGAGAACGGCAGCACGCTCGCGATGCCGGCGACCCATGCGCCGGCACGGCCGTGCAGCGTCTGGCCGACTTGCACCGCGACATTGCACCCGACGGGGCCCGGCACGAGCCAGGCAAGCGCGACGAGATCGCCGAATACGTGCGGTTCGATGCGCTGCAGCCGTTCGACGTAGTGGCGTTCGAGCTGCGCCATCATCGAAAGCCCGCCCCACGAGATCGCCGAAATGCCGGCGACGACCTTGAACAAGGCCCATAGGGATGCCTGTGCCTCTTCGACACGAGCGGACGCTTCGACTTCGACGGTTGTCATGATTGTAGTGTTGGCGCAGGGCCAGATCTCGCACGTGTAGACGTACAGGCGGCCCGCCAATACGTTGGCCCTCCCAATTGTCCGCCTCGCACCGTGACGCTGCCATGCGCGAAAACGCTAGTTAATGAACCAAACAATCGGATCGGAAAACGAAATAATTGCGGCGGCGCGCAACGCATGTCACGACCGTAGACGCGGTGCGCTCAGGCGCCGCTGCTGCCCGTCGCGCGGTGCGCGATGACGTTCGGATGATCGCCGCGCACGCCGAAGCGCGCGATCAGCGCGGGAATCGCGTCGGCCGGCACCGGGCGCGAGAACAGGTAGCCCTGCGCCTCGATCTCGCCGAGCGCGGACAGCCACGTGATCTGCTCTTCCGTTTCCGTGCCTTCGACGACGACGGTCAGGCCGAGCGAGCGCGCGAGATGCACGATCGACGACACCATCACGCACACGCTGCGATCGTTCGGGATCGCCTGCACGAACGAGCGGTCGACCTTCAGCGTGTCGACGGAGAAGCGGTGCAGGTACGACAGCGACGAATAGCCGGTACCGAAATCGTCGAGGGCGATCCGGATGCCGAGCTTCTTCAGCGCGACGATCTTCTCGGACACGAGTTCCGGATATTCCATCATCGCGGTTTCGGTGATCTCGAGCTCGAGCCGGTTCGCGTCGATGCCGGTGTCCTGCAGCGTGCGCGAGATCGTCTCGATCAGGTCGCCGCGCCAGAACTGCACGGGAGAGATGTTGACCGCGAGCGTCAGCGTGTCGTGGCCCTCGTCGCGCCAGCGCGCGATCTGCTCGCATGCGGTGCGGATCACGAAGTCGCCGATCGGCACGATCAGGCCCGTCGATTCGGCGATCGAAATGAATTCGTTCGCGGAGATGATCCCGTGCTCGGGGTGATCCCAGCGCGCAAGCGCCTCGAAGCCGGTGATGGTGCGGTGCGTGAGGTCGATCTTCGGCTGGTACGCGAGGAACAACTGCCCCTCGGCAAGCGCGACGCGCAATTGCTGTTCCCAGCGCATCAGGTGGTCGGCACGGTGCGACAGGTGCGGCGCATAGAACTGGTAGCAGTTCTTGCCGGCGTCCTTCGCGCTGTACATCGCGAGGTCGGCCTTCTTCAGCAGGTCGATCTCGCTTTCGTTCGCGACGGTGTGCAGCGCGATGCCGATGCTCGCATGCAGCACGAACGAACTGCCGCGCACGTCGAACGGTTCGCCGAACATCCGGATGATCGCTTCCGCGAGCCGCACCGCGCGCCGCTCGACGTCGTCGCCTTTCATCACGACGACGAACTCGTCGCCGCCGATGCGCGCGAGCGAGCCTTCGTCGCCGACCGCTTCGGACAGGCGCGACGCGGTCATCTGCAGCACGATGTCGCCGGCGTTGTGGCCGAGCGTGTCGTTGACGGTCTTGAAGTTGTCGAGATCGATGAACAGCAGGCCAAGCCGCGACAGGCTCGCCGGCATCGCCACGTCATTGCGCAGCCCGCGCAGCGTCGCATAGCGGTTCGCGAGACCGGTGAGCAGGTCGAATTCCGCGAGCTGCGTCATCTCGCGCTCGCGACCGAGCAGCTTGCCGATCAGGCCCGTCGCGACGCCGAAGAACGCGAGCATCGCGAGCGTGATGAAGCTCGTCATCAACAGGTAGACGTTGCGCGTGTGGTAGTAGTCCGCGAATTCCTCGGATTGCGACAGCCCGACCATCACCGCGAGCGGATAGCCGTCGAGGTGGCGGTACGACACGATGCGCGTCACGCCGTCGATCGGGTCGATGATCGTGCCCGTCACGCGCTCGGCGATCGGGTAGACGCCCGATGCCGAAAACGCGCCCGGCGCGTTGCTGAGCGAACCCGTGCGCCGTGCGAGCACCGCGCCCGTGTCGGACACGACCGCGATCACGCCTTCCTTGCCGATCGCCGCGTTGTTGTAGAAGTCGTTCGTGAAGTAGCTCGGGTCTTCCGACACGACGACGATGCCCGCGAAGCTGCCGTTCGGGTTGTTCAGGCGCCGCGTCATCTGCAGCGTCCAGTGGCTCGACACGCGGCCGAGCACGGGCTTGCTGATATAGAGGCGGTCGTCGTTGTGCGCGAGGTGGACCTTGAAGTGCTCGCGATCGGACAGGTTGATCGGCTGCGGATGAAGCTCGGCCGTGTTCGCGAACAGGATGCCCTTCGCGTTGACGAGCGATACCTGGATCAGCGTATCGCTCGGCACGACGCCTTTCTCGACGGCGCTCGCGAGATTGAAGCGCCCGGGCGACTTCTCGAACTCGAACTTGACGAAGCGGGTGATCTGGTCGACCTGGTGGATCGCCTTGACCGTATGCTGCTCGAGCGCGGAGGACAGGATCGCCGCGGACGCCGCCGCTTCCTTGTATGCGCTGTCTTTCTCGACCGACAGCCGCGCGACGATCACGGCCCACAGCAGCGCAAGCGCCAGCATCCCGAGCAGCGGGATGGCGAACAGCGCACGCCGGCGCGATTTGCGCGGCGCGCGTAGCGGCCGGGTCGGCGGCGTAGGGTTGGACCGGGCGGAGCTCATCGAAGAGGGTGGCGTCCTGCTCGCGTGCACCATCCGTCTGGATGGCCTGCTAGGGTTAGGGTCGCCCCGGCGTCTGTTCGTTCGCGGGATGCGCAACCATGGACAGACCTCGGAAACAACGGATTAGGCCCGATATTACTGGCTGGAACGTTTTTGCGATAGTTGGGCGAACCGTAGGGGGGCGCCGGACGGGCCGGCGCCATCGCACATCGCGAAATGTCAGACAGGGGACCGGAACGTGCCGTCGACGACCGTGACGGCGTGGCCGCCGATCCACGTCGTGCCGTCTTCGTCGTAGCTGACGAAGATGCGGCCGTCGCGGCCGATCGCCGTACCCTGGCGGGCCGTGTACGACCTGCCGGGGCGGCGCTCCTGCCGCGTCAGCAGCCCGGCCAGCGCCGCGTTCGCGCTGCCGGTGACGGGATCTTCGCCGACGCCGAAGTTGCCGCCCGTCATCAGGCAGCGGATTTCGAACGTCGCGGGGCCGCCTTCGGCGTGCGGCGCGTAGACCGCGAGGCCGTCCGTGCCGTAGCGGTGCGTGATCGCCTCCAGCGCGGCCGGATCGGGCGACAGGCCGATGCAGGCGTCGGCCGACGTCAGCCGCACGACGAGCCACGGCGCGCCGTTGTCGACCGCGCACGGCTCGGCATCCGTATCGATCGCATCGCTGCGCAGCGCGGCAGCCAGCGCCGCGTAGTCGGAACGGTCGAGCGGCGTGACGCGTGCCGGCGGCGCGGCGAACGCCCAGCCGTCGGCCTGCTCGCGCAGCGCAACCCGGCCGACCCCGCATTGCTGGATCAGCCGGCCCGGCGTACGCGGCCGCGCGCCGCTTTCGAGGAACGCGTGCGCGGTGCCGAGCGTCGGGTGGCCGGCGAACGGCAGTTCGCCGGCCGGCGTGAAGATCCGCACGCGGTAGTCGGCTTCCGGGTCGGTCGGCGTGCAGACGAATGTCGTTTCCGACAGGTTCGTCCAGCGGGCGATCGCGAGCATGGCGTCGTCGCCGAGCGAATCGGCGTCGAACACCACGGCGAGCGGGTTGCCCTTGAACGGCACCGACGTGAATACGTCGACCTGCTTGAAGCGGACGAGACGACCTGGCATCGCGATCCGCCTGTTACGCGACTTCGGCGATCAGTTCGATCTCGACGCACGCGCCGAGCGGGATCTGCGCGACGCCGAAGGCCGAGCGTGCATGCTTGCCCGCATCGCCGAATACTTCGGCGATCAGCTCCGACGCGCCGTTCGTCACGATGTGCTGTTCGGTGAAGTCGAGCGTCGAGTTGACGAGGCTCATCAGCTTGACGATGCGCGTGACCTTGTTCAGGTCGCCGGTGTGCGCGTGCAGCGTCGCGAGCAGGTCGATCGCGATCGAGCGTGCGGCCGCCTTGCCGTCTTCCGTCTGCAGATCCGCGCCGAGCTTGCCGGCCCAGACCTTGCCGTCCTTCTTCGCGATGTGGCCCGACAGGTAGACCGTGTTGCCGCTTTGCGCGCTCATCACGTAGGCGGCGGCCGGTGCGCCGGCGGTCGGGAGCTCGATGCCGAGCGACTTCAGTTTGTCGTAGACGTTAGCCATGCGTTCGAATCCTCGTAGAGAGTCGTGACAGGAAAAGGGGGGCGATCAGAGGCGCTCGCGCAGCAGCTTGCCGAGGCGAGCCACGCCTTCCTCGATCTTCTCGGGCGGCACCGTGACGAACGACAGGCGCAGCGTATTCTGCTGCGCGTTGTCCGCGAAGAACGGCGCGCCCGGCACGAAGGCGACGTGGTTGTCGACGGCCGCGGCGAGCAGCTTCATGCTGTCGATCTGCGCGGGCAGGTTCACCCAGATGAACATCCCGCCTTCCGGTCGGTTCCACGTGACGCCTTCCGGCATGTGGCGCGCGAGCGCGCCGAGCATCGCGTCGCATTGCGCGCTGTACAGCTCGCGGATCGTCGGGATGTGCTCGTCGAGGAAGCCGTCCTTGATCACTTCGTGCGCGATGCGCTGCGTGAGCGTCGGCGTGTGCAGGTCGGTGGCCTGCTTGGCCTGCACGAGCTTGAAGTGGAGTTCCTCGGGGGCAATGATGTAGCCGATCCGCAGGCCCGGTGCGAGCACCTTCGAGAACGTGCCGAGGTGCACGACGTGGTCGGGCGCCATCGACAGCATCGTCGGCAGCGGCTCGCCGCGGTAGTTCAGCGCGCCGTACGGATCGTCTTCCAGCACCGGGAACGGGCTCGACTGCGCGAACGCGGCGAGCGCGCGGCGGCGCTCGACGGGCAGGCGGCGGCCGGTCGGGTTCTGGAAGTTCGGCTGCGCGTACAGGAGGCGCGCGCCTTGCGTGAGTTCGGGCGTGAGGCCTGCCGGCAGCAGGCCCTGCTCGTCGGTCGGCACCTGCACGTAGCGCGGCTCGTACAGCGAGAACGACTGCAGCGCGCCGAGGTAGGTCGGCGTTTCGACGAGGATCGGGCTGCCCGGATCGATAAGCGCCTTGCCGAGCAGGTCGAGCGCCTGCTGCGAGCCGGTCGTGATCAGCACCTGCGACACGCGCACGCTGTAACGCTCGGCGATCCACTCGCGCAGCGGCAGGTAGCCTTCGGTCGCGCTGTACTGGAGCGCGGCAGCCGGCGCGTCGCGCAGCACGCGGTCGGCGGCGGCGCGCATGCGCTCGGCCGGGAACGTCGCGGGGGCGGGCAGGCCGCCGGCGAACGAGATGACCTCGGGGCGTTCCGTGACCTTCAGGATCTCGCGGATCGCAGAGCTCGTGAGCTTGCGGGCGCGTTCGGAAAGCTGCCAGTGCGGCGGATGCAGGTCGCTCGGATTCATAGTCTCCTCGTTCGGATATCGTGGTCAGTCAAGAAAGGTCGTTCGGGCGGATCGCTTCGACGCTGCCGGGTGGGCATGCGCGAGCGCGGTCGAGCCTTCGCGGCCGGGTGGGCAAAACCGATCAGGCAAAACGATCATTATGGCGCACCTGTTCAGCCGGCGCGAGCCGGTTGCGCGGCGGTGGCGACCGCCGAGCGGCGCCCGAGCACCACGGTGGCGATCACGGCGGCCGCGAACAGCCACGTCGACGGCGTGACCGTCTCGCCGAACAGCAGCGCGGAAAATGCAATCGTGAAGAAAATCTGCAGCAGTTGCACCTGGCCGACGCGCGCGATGCCGCCCATCGCGAGCCCTGCATACCATGCGAAAAAGCCGATGAATTGCGAAAAGAGGGTCACGTAGCCGAATGCGAGCCACGTGCGCAGCGCGAGCGGGCCCGGATGCGCGGCATGCTGCATCCACGCGAGCCAGCCGACCGGCAGCACGAGGAACGGCGCGGACACGACGAGCGCCCAGCAGATCACCTGCCAGCCGCCGATCTGGCGCGCGAGGCGCGCGCCTTCCGCATAACCGAGCGCGCCGATGCCGACCGCGACGAGCATCAGCGCGTCGCCGGCCTGCACGGTGCCGCCGCCGTCGCGCAGCGCGAACGCGATCACGAGCGCGCTGCCGGCCAGCGCGCTGGCCCAGAACGCCTTCGATGGCCGCTCGTGCGACAGCCATGCCGCGTACAGCGCGACGAACAGCGGCTGCAGCCCGTTGACGACCGCGCCGTGGGACGCCGGCACGGATTTCATCGCCCATGCGGAAAACACCGGATACGCGATGATCACGCCGGCCGACGTGATCGCGAGGCTTTTCAGTTGCGCGCGGGTCGGCAGCGGCTCGCGGCGCCACCACAGCAGCAGGCCGGCCGGCACGGCGGCGGCGAGCGCGCGGCCGAGCCCGTTGAGCAGCGGATTGAGTTCGGACACGACGATACGCGTCATCGGCAGCGTCAGGCTGAAGATCATCACACCGATCAGGCCGAGCAGCATGCCCCGGGTTTCGCGCGAATTCATGTCGTGGGTGTCTCCGTATTGCAGGGTGGTTGTAATCGACGGGTGTTCAGCGCAGCGTGCGCGCGCCCTGCGGCGTGTCGAATTCGGCGACCAGCGCGGGCGGGCCGTCGCCGGTTTCGAGTTCGAGCAGATGTGCGGCGCCGAGCCAGTCGAGTTGCTCGCGGACCGCGTCCGCACGCGGGTGGCTGCCCTTGAGCGCTTTCAGCGCGACGCCGTCTTGCGGCAGCGATTCGGCCGGGTGGTGCGGGCTGTCCCACTGGATCAGCGACGGCACGAGGCCGTCTCCCGAACCCTGCCACGCGGGGAACGCGCCGTCGTCGGGCACCGTGAGGCCCCAGGTCAGGTCGCCGCGCCGCATCGCGACGACGGGCGGGATGCGGGCCGGGTACTGGCTTTGCCACAGCGCGAGCTGGCGCGGGCGGTCGACGCGCGCGACCCAGTGCGCGAGAAACGGGCCCTGCGCGAGCCGGGCGTGCATCGCCGGATCGTCGAGCGCGAACAGCCGCGCGCGCGGCGGCGCTGC
This sequence comes from Burkholderia pyrrocinia, assembly GCF_018417535.1. Classification (NCBI taxonomy): domain Bacteria; kingdom Pseudomonadati; phylum Pseudomonadota; class Betaproteobacteria; order Burkholderiales; family Burkholderiaceae; genus Burkholderia; species Burkholderia pyrrocinia. The sequence continues at coordinate 142,253 of NZ_CP070977.1, forward strand.
GCCGTCGTCCGGGGCGGGGGCGTCGGGGTCGATCGCGATCACTTCGAGGTAGAGCCCGCCCCATGCGCCGAACAGCGCATTGTGGGTCCGCATCAGCGGGGGGCGGCCGCCGCCGGCCGGTTCGATGCCGAGCGCGTCGGCGACATGGCGCACGCCGTCGTCGAGCGTGCGTGCGGCGATCACGAGATGGTCGAGTGTCAGGGAGCGGGCTGGCATGAACGTCGGTCGGGAAGCGAAAGTGTCATGGTAGGCGGGCGATGCGCCGGGCGGTTGCTGGACCGGCCGGCGCATGGGCCGCGGACGAGGCCGGCCGGCGCGGCTCCCGGTGCGGCGGGGCCGGAACGGCGGCCGCACGGTCGCCATTGCGGTCAACTGTAATCGTCGGCACCGGCACAGTAACGGTACAATCGGCGCGATAGCCTTCGGTACAGTTGGAGCTGCCGCCCATGTCCACCGTTCCACTCGCCCAGATTCCCGCGCCGCACGATACGGCCACGCTCACGCTCGTCGACCAGCTTGTCCAGTGGGCCCGGCGGCGCATCGACGAACGCGTGTTCCGTCCCGGCATGCGGATGCCGTCGATCCGCAAGCTCGCGCTCGACAAGAGCGTGTCGCGCTTTACCGTCGTCGAGGCATACGAGCGCCTAGTCGCGCAGGGTTACCTCGACTCGCGGCGCGGCTCGGGCTTCTACGTGCGCGAACGCACGGCCGGCCCGCAGCCGGCCGACAACGTGGCGCGCGTGTCCGAAGCCGCGCCCGTGCACAACACGATCGACGTCGTCTGGCTGCTGCGCAACATGCTGCACACGGTCAGCCCGGAAAAGGGGCCCGGTCTCGGCTACCTGCCGGGCCGCTGGCTCGACGGCGAGCTGATCACCGGCGCGCTGCGCGCGCTCGGGCGCCAGTCCGGCGCGCAGATGCTCGGCTTCGGCACCGCGCAGGGCTTCCTGCCGCTGCGCCAGCAACTGCAGACGCGCCTGGCCGAGGTCGAGATCGGCGCGACGCCCGACCAGCTCGTGCTCGTGTCGGGGATCACGCAGGCGATCGACCTGATCTCGCGGATCTACGTGCGGCCCGGCGATGCGGTGATCGTCGGCGATCCCGCGTGGTTCCAGATGTTCGGCCGCTTCGCGTCGCAGGGCGCGCAGCTCGTCGGGATGCCGTACACGCCGGACGGCCCCGATCTCGATGCGCTCGAGACGCTCGTGCAGATGTGGCGGCCGAAGATGCTCGTGATCAACTCGGTGCTGCAGAACCCGACCGGCACGTCGCTGTCGGCTGCGCAGGCGTTCCGGATCCTGAAGCTCGCGGAGGCGTACGACTTCCTCGTCGTCGAGGACGACGTGTACGGCGACCTGTGTCCGCCGAGCTATCCGGCCACGCGCCTCGCGAGCCTCGACCAGTTGAAGCGCGTGATCTACCTCGGCAGCTATTCGAAGACGCTCGCGGCGAACCTGCGGGTCGGCTACGTCGCGTGCGCGCCGGAGATCGCGAAGGCGGTCACCGACCAGAAGATGCTGGTCGGGATGACGACGCCCGAGCTCAACGAACGCGTGCTTTACAAGATCCTGACCGAAGGGCATTACCGGCGCCATGTCGAGCGGCTGCGCGCGCGGCTCGACGGCGTGCGCGACAAGACCGCGCGGATGCTCGAACGCACGGGGCTGGGGCTCTTCACGATGCCGGCGGCCGGGATGTTCCTGTGGGCCGACACGGGCGTCGATTCGGACGCGCTCGCGGCGGTCGCGCACGAGGCCGGCTTTCTGCTGACGCCGGGCAGCCTGTTTTCGCCGCAGCAATCGCCGTCGACGTGGATGCGCTTCAACGTCGCGAACTGCGGCGATCCGGCGCTGCCGGGGTTGCTGGCAGGCTATATCGACTCGGCCGTGCGGCGCGCGTCGTGACGCGGCGCGGCACGCCGCCCCTTGAAATCACGCGCGCCGTCCCAAGATACGCGCGCAAACCGCTCGCGCCAGGCGGTCGTCCTTCACGGGCTTGCCGGCAGCGCGCGCCGGGCGCCTGCGCGACACCATTTCACCCGCTCAAGTAAGAGGAAACAGCATCCATGGCACACGAAACGATGAGCTTTCAGGCAGAGGTCAAGCAACTCCTCCACCTGATGATCCATTCGCTCTACAGCAACAAGGAAATCTTCCTGCGCGAACTGGTGTCGAACGCGTCCGATGCGGCCGACAAGCTGCGTTTCGAGGGGCTCGCGGACAACGCGCTGTACGAAAACGATCCGAACCTGCGGATCCGCATCGGCTACGACAAGGCCGCGCGCACGATCACGATCGACGACAACGGCATCGGCATGAGCCGCGACGAGGCGATCGCGAACCTCGGCACGATCGCGCGTTCGGGCACCAAGGAATTCTTCACGAAGCTGTCCGGCGACCAGCAGAAGGATGCGGCGCTGATCGGCCAGTTCGGCGTCGGCTTCTACTCGGGCTTCATCGTCGCGGACAAGATCACCGTCGAGACGCGCCGCGCGGGCCTGCCGGCGAACGAAGCCGTGCGCTGGGAAAGCGCGGGCGAGGGCGATTTCACGATCGACGCGATCGAACGCGCGCAGCGCGGCACGACGATCACGCTGCACCTGCGCGAAGGCGAGGACGAGCTGCTGTCGTCGCACCGCCTGCAGTCGATCATCCAGAAGTACTCCGACCATATCGCGCTGCCGATCCTGATGCAGAAGGAAGAATGGGATCAGGAAAAGGGCGCGATGGTCCTGAAGGACGAGGACGAGACCGTCAACCAGGCGAGCGCGCTGTGGACGCGTTCGAAGGGCGACATCACCGACGAGCAGTACACGCAGTTCTACCAGCACATCGCGCACGACCACCAGGATCCGCTCACGTGGACGCATAACCGCGTCGAGGGCCGCAGCGAATACACGCAACTGCTGTTCGTGCCGTCGCATGCGCCGTTCGACCTGTGGAACCGCGACTACCGCGGCGGCCTGAAGCTGTACGTGAAGCGCGTGTTCATCATGGACGACGCCGAGCAGCTGCTGCCGCAATACCTGCGCTTCGTGAAGGGCGTCGTCGATTCGGCCGACCTGCCGCTGAACGTGTCGCGCGAGATCCTGCAGGAAAGCCGCGACGTGAAGGCGATCCGCGAAGGCGTGACGAAGCGCGCGCTATCGATGCTCGAAGAGCTCGCGAACGCGGACGAGGATGCCGGCAAGGAGAAGTACAAGACGTTCTGGGGCGCGTTCGGCCAGGTGCTGAAGGAAGGCCTCGGCGAAGACCACGCGAACCGCGAGCGCATCGCGAAGCTGCTGCGCTTCGCGTCGACGCACGGCGACACCGACGCGCAGGACGTGTCGCTCGCCGACTACGTGTCGCGCATGAAGCCCGAGCAGAGCAAGATCTACTATGTGACGGCCGACGCATGGCAGGCCGCGAAGAACAGCCCGCATCTCGAGGTGTTCCGCAAGAAGGGTGTCGAGGTGCTGCTGCTGACCGATCGCGTCGACGAGTGGATGCTGTCGTTCCTGCAGGAATTCGACGGCAAGCCGCTCGCGAGCGTTGCGCGCGGCGACCTCGATCTCGGCGAGCTGAACGACGAAGAGAAGAAGGCGCAGGAACAAGCGGGCGAGGCAATCAAGCCCGTCGTCGAGAAGATGAAGTCGGCGCTCGGCGACAAGGTGAAGGAAGTGCGCGTCACGTTCCGCCTGACCGATTCGCCGTCGTGCCTCGTCGCGGACGACAACGACATGAGCGGCTACCTGCAGCGGATGCTGAAGGCGGCCGGCCAGAACGCGCCGGCGATGCAGCCGATCCTCGAGATCAACCCCGAGCATGCGCTCGTGAAGCAACTGAACGCCGACGGCGCCGATTTCGGCGACTGGTGCCATCTGCTGTTCGACCAGGCATTGCTGGCCGAAGGCGGCATGCTCGACGATCCGGCGAGCTTCGTGAAGCGGACCAACGCGCTGCTGCTGTCGCGCGCCGCGTGAACGTGCGCATGCGATTCGACGGCGGCCAGGCCGGCTGGCGCGAGACGCCGCGGCCTGGCTGCACGCTCGACCAGCGCGACTGGCTGACGCGCGGCGGATCGCTGACCGCGCATCTCGCGCGGCTCGGCCGCGTGAACGTGCGCGTGACGCGCGAGGCCGTCGACTGCGCGTGGTTCGACGAGCCCGACGCGCTCGCCAGTGCGCCGCGCGCGCCGATGTGGGTGCGCGAGGTGATCCTGTTGGTCGACGGTACGCCGTACGTCGCCGCGCACAGCATCGCGCCGCTCGCTGCCAGCAAGGGCGTGTGGCAGGCAATGCGGCGGTTGCGCACGCGGCCGCTCGCGGAGCTGCTGTACAGCGATCCGCAGGTCGAGCGTTCGGCGCTCGTCAGCCGGCGCGTGATCGCAGGCCATCCGCTGTATGCGCTCGCGAGCCATGCGCTCGGCGCAGGCGCGCGAGCGCCGCACACGTTTGCCGCGCGGCGCTCGGTGTTCCAGCGTCACGGCAAACCGCTGATGGTCACCGAGTGCATGCTGCCGGCGTTGTGGCGCCATCTCGCCGAGCACGGCGACGGGCCGCGGCCGGCTGGCCCGAGCGGAGACGCGTGATGCTGCAGGGCTTCGGGCCGGTGGTCGGGCCGAATACGCATACGATGATCCTCGGCAGCTTTCCGGGCGAGGCATCGCTCGATGCCGCGCAGTACTACGCGCATCCGCGCAACCAGTTCTGGCGGCTGCTCGGCACGGTGCTCGGCGAGCACGGGTTGCACGAGCTGGCGTACGATGCGCGGCTCGAGCGCGTGCTGGCGCACGGGATCGGTATCTGGGACGTGCTCGCCGCGTGTCACCGCGAAGGGAGCCTCGATTCGGCGATCCGCAACGCGGAGCCGAACGATTTCGATTCGTTGCGGGAGCATGCGCCGCTGCTCAAGCGCGTGTGCTTCAACGGCAAGACGGCAGGGCGGTTTGCCGACGTGATCGGCAGGGCCGGGTACGAGACGCTGGTGCTGCCTTCGTCGAGCCCGGCGAATGCGATGTTGTCGTTCGAGCAGAAGCTGGTGCAGTGGCGGGGGATTCGCGGCTGACGTCGGTATGAGCGCCGGGGCGGGGGCATCGCTGCCGTCGCTCAATCATCCTTGCCCCATCGCCACCCGGGTTTCTCGCCCTTGATCCAGCACACGGCGATCAGCATAACGGACAGCACCACGATGCTGGCGCCGTACGCGAACGGTGACTTGTCCGGCGGCAGCAGCCAGGCGCTCGCAACGATCCCGATCACGAACAGCAGCAGCACGAGCCAGCCCTGCCACGCGACCGGCAACCCCCAGCCCCAGCCGTAGCGCTTGGCGGGAAACCAGATCTTCTTGTCGTTCGAGGCCATGTGGTTCCTCGTCGTCAGACTGTTATGACGCGGATCGTTCCGTCAGCGAGCTTGCCGCCGGCGATCACGGATCGCATCGAGCCGGCGTTCCAGCCGCGCGAGCACGTCGGACGAGGAAACATACTGGCCCGTGTACATCGTCTTGTCGCGGGATGCAATGCCGCGTGCAATGAACTCGCTTTGAAGCTGGCGACGCTCGACACCTTCACGACTTGATTGCTCGATGAAGCTCGACAGCGTTTCGTCGTCACCCAGGACGCGTTCGGCTGCGGCAAGCAGTTCCGGCTCGACTTGGACGGATGGAAAGGTGGCGGTCTTCATCAGGTAATTTCCTCCAGCACGGTTGCGATGCATTATCGTTCACGCCGACCGTGGTTGCGCGCTGAACGATCAACGGAGCGTAACGGTAGTCCTGTCTCCGACTGCCCCCGCCCCGCACCAATGCTATCCTCTCGTCCGCTCATCCAGCGTCACCCAACGAGATTCAATCATGACCCGACTGATCAAGCGCGCGTCCGCCGAGGCGCGTGCGTTCAAGCAAGGCAAGCCTTCCTCCTACAACGGCTCCGAAAAACTTCAGCCGCCGCGCGTGAAGCGCCGCCCGGACATCGACGAACACGACGACGTGCCCGTGCTCGAAGCGCCGCGCAAGCCGCGTTTCGCGCCCGTCACGTTCTCCGAAGAGGGCGGCGTGCGCTTCCTGCACTTCGGCACCGAATGGGTGCAGGGTGCGATGCGGATTTCGAAGCCGCTGCATATCGAGCTCGAATACGCGCAGCAGATGATGGCGTGGCTGCTGTTCCTCGAAACGCCCGAGCGGATCGTCCAGCTCGGGCTCGGCACCGGCGCGCTGACCAAGTTCTCGCACCGCTTCCTGCCGCACGCGAAGGTCGAGGCCGTCGAGCTGAACCCGGCCGTGATCGTCGCCGCGCGCACGATGTTCGCGATGCCGCCCGACGACGCGCGTCTCGCCGTCCACGAAGCCGACGCATGGGACTTCGTCAACGATCCGGCCAACCGCGGCACGACGGGCGCGATCCAGATCGACCTGTACGACGCAACCGCGCGCGGCCCCGTGCTCGACAGCGTCGCGTTCTACCGCGCGGTGCGCGGCTGCCTCGCCGGCGCAGGCATCGCGACGATCAACCTGTTCGGCGATCATCCGAGCTTCGTGCGCAACATGAAGCACCTGAACGCGGCGTTCGATCATCGCGTGATCGCGCTGCCCGAAGTGCACGACGGCAACCGGATCGCGATCGCGTTCTCGGGCCCCGCGCTCGACGTGCCGTTCGCGCAGCTCGACGCACGTGCGAAGCTGATCGAGGACACGCTGAAGCTGCCCGCGCGCAAGTGGGTGAAAGCTTTGAAAGAAACGATCGGCGCACGCGACACGTCGTTCGCGATCTGACGCTTCATGCACCGGCGGCATGCCGGTGCAACCGCGCGACAAGGGGCGGATCACCTCGGGTTCGCCCCCGCTTGACCGCGTGCTCGCGGCTCCTATACTGGCGCGAAGCCAGGGGAGCCGCAGCTTACCCGTTTTGCCGCTCCCCTCGCCGCCGTACCCGCTCAACAAGATCGATAACCGGGAAAGATGAGGAGACGTCATGGCTCACGATGCCGACGCCAACCGGGCCGCGAAGCGCTGGCTCTGGCTGCTGGTCCTGCCGCTGATCGCGATGGTCTGGGTGCCGTCGTACAACAAGGTCGATCCGCAATGGTTCGGCTTTCCGTTCTTCTACTGGTACCAGCTCCTGTGGGTCTTCATTAGCGCGGTGATCACCGCGTTCGTGTACTTCAAGACCAAGAACGCGTGGAAGGCGAGCGGCCCGCAGGGAGGTGCGCGATGAACCTCGGCGCAACCTTCGTCTTCGTCCTGCTCTTCATCGGTGTCACGATCATCGGTTTCCTGGCCGCGAACTGGCGGCGCGGCGATCTCGCCCATCTCGACGAATGGGGCCTCGGCGGACGCCGCTTCGGCACGATCGTCACGTGGTTCCTGCTCGGCGGCGACCTCTACACGGCATACACGTTCGTCGCGGTGCCCGCGCTCGTGTTCGGCGCCGGCGCGATGGGCTTCTTCGCGCTGCCGTACACGATCCTGATCTATCCGTTCGCGTTCGTGGTGTTCCCGAAGCTGTGGAGCATCGCGAAGCGGCACGGCTACGTGACGGCCGCCGATTTCGTCAACGCGCGCTACGGCAGCCGGATGCTCGCGCTCGCGATCGCGGTGACGGGCATTCTCGCGACGATGCCGTACATCGCGCTGCAGCTCGTCGGCATCGAAGTGGTGATCGGCGCACTCGGTTTCGACACGACCGGCTTCGTCGGCGACCTGCCGCTGATCATCGCGTTCGCGATCCTCGCCGCGTACACGTACACGTCGGGGCTGCGCGCGCCCGCGATGATCGCGATCGTGAAGGACATCCTGATCTACATCACGATCGCCGCGGCGATCATCGTGATTCCCGCGAAGCTCGGCGGCTTCGGGCACATCTTCGCGAGCGTGCCGCCCGCGAAGCTGCTGCTGAAGGCGCCGGACGCGGCGAGCCTGAACGGCTACAGCGCGTACGTGACGCTCGCGATCGGCTCGGCGCTCGCGCTGTTCCTGTATCCGCACTCGGTCACGGCCATCCTGTCGTCGTCGTCCGGCAACTCGATCCGCCGCAACATGGCGATGCTGCCCGCGTACTCGTTCGTGCTCGGCCTGCTCGCGCTGCTCGGCTACATGGCGCTTGCGGCGGGCGTGAAGGACATGCCGCAGTACGCGCCGTACTTCAAGGCGTTCGGCCCGAACTTCGCGGTGCCCGCGCTGTTCCTCGAGTATTTCCCGTCGTGGTTCGTCGGCGTCGCGTTCGCGGCGATCGGCATCGGCGCGCTGGTGCCGGCGGCGATCATGTCGATCGCGGCCGCGAACCTCTATACGCGCAACATCCACCGCGAGTTCGTGAACCGCAACATGACGCACGACCAGGAGACGCACGTCGCGAAGCTCACTTCGCTGATCGTGAAGGTCGGTGCGGTCGCGTTCATCCTCGGGCTGCCGCTGACCTACGCGATCCAGTTGCAGTTGCTCGGCGGGATCTGGATCATCCAGACGCTGCCCGCGATCGTGCTCGGCCTGTACACGCGGCTGCTCGACCATCGCGGCCTGCTGATCGGCTGGGCGGCCGGCATCGTGTGCGGCACGTGGATGGCGGTGTCGCTGAAGCTCGCGAGTTCGATCTTCACGATCCACCTGTTCGGCCTCGCGATTCCCGGCTACGCGGCGGTGTGGTCGCTGATCGTGAACCTGGTGGTGTCGGTGGTGGTGAGCGTGCTGGTGCGCGTGATGGGCATGGCGCATGCGGAAGATCGCACGCGGCCCGAGGACTATCTCGACGTCGTCGAAAGCTGAAGTCGACGATGCGCGGCAACGAAAACGCCCGCCACCGCGAGGTGGCGGGCGTGTTTTTTTTTGCGTCAGCCCTGTGCGCGTTTCGCGAGATCCTCGCGCTGCGACAGATCCTCGACGTTGACCATCCAGTGCACGCCGAAACGGTCCTTCGCCATCCCGAAGCCGAGCGCCCAGAACGTCTTGCCGAACGGCATCGTCACTTCGCCGCCGTCGGCGAGCGCATTGAACAGCTTCTGGCCTTCCTCGACCGTCGCCGGGTTCAGCGACAGCGAATAGCCGGCGTGCGTGCCGCCCGGCTGGCTGCAGTCGCCGTCCGAGCACATGATCATCGAGTCGCCGATCGTGAAGCTCGCATGCATCACCTTGTCGGCCATCTCGGGCGTGATCGCGTGTTCGGGATTCGGCGGCGCATCCCTGAAGTGCATCTTGAACATGGTCTTCGCGCCGAGTGCCTTTTCGTAGAATTGAAGGGCTTCGTCGGCGCGACCGTAGAACGTCAGGTACGGTTGAACTTGCATCGTTGTCTCCTGTAATGAGCCTGGCTCGCGCGTCGGCGCGGGTCCGGCGTCGTGCAAGATTGACTGGGATGGGGCACGTCGAGAGGCGGCCGGCGCACCCGTGACGTGGATTGTAGTGCGCGTGCTTGACGATGGCGTGAAAAATAAAAACGGCCGCGAACATCACGTTCGCGGCCGCTTGCGGCGCGCTTGCTGACGGCTGTTGTCAGTGTTGCTGACAGCCGCTGACGCGCGGCATGCTTCAGCGCAGCGCGTCGATCAGCTTCTCGAGCTTCACCGCATCGGCGGCGAACACGCGGATGCCTTCGGCGAGCTTCTCGGTCGCCATCGCTTCGTCGTTCAACTGGAAGCGGAACGATGCCTCGTCGATTGCGACGCGCTCGGACGGCATGTCCTGCAGCGCTTCCGGTGACAGCTTGCGCGAAACCGTCTCGTTGCTGTCCTGCAGCTTCTGCAGCAAGTCGGGACTGATCGTCAGCAGGTCGCAGCCGGCAAGCTCGGTGATCTGGCTGGTCGTGCGGAAGCTCGCGCCCATCACTTCGGTGTGGTAACCGAAGGTCTTGTAGTACGTGTAGATGCGGCGCACCGACTGCACGCCCGGGTCGTTCGCGCCGCCGTCCTTTGCTTCATTCCATTCCGCGCCGGCCTGCTTCTTGTACCAGTCGTAGATGCGGCCGACGAACGGCGAGATCAGTTGCGCGCCGGCTTCCGCACACGCGGCGGCCTGCACGAGCGAGAAAAGCAGGGTCATGTTGCACTTGATCCCTTCCTTCTGCAGCACCTCGGCCGCACGGATGCCTTCCCACGTCGACGCGAGCTTGATCAGGATGCGTTCGCGGCCGATGCCGGCTGCTTCGTACAGCTTGATGAGCTCGCGGCCCTTGTCGATCGAGCGCTGCGTGTCGAACGACAGGCGCGCGTCGACCTCGGTCGACACGCGGCCCGGGATCAGTTGCAGGATCTCGGTGCCGAACGCGATCAGCAGGCGGTCGATGATGAAATCGGTGCTTTCGTTGCGATGATCGCGGACGGTTTTCTCGAGGATCGGCTTGTACGCATCCTTCTGGACGGCCTTCAGGATCAGCGACGGGTTCGTGGTCGCGTCCTGCGGCTTGTATTGCGCAAGCTGCTGGAAGTCGCCCGTGTCGGCGACGACGGTCGTGTACTGCTTCAGCTGGTCGAGTGCGGTAGTCATGGCGATTCGAAAGAAGGGCGCGGGGCGCCGGGTTCTCACGGGCCGCGCGAGCGCGGCGGCGAAGCGAAGCGGCGCCGGGCGCCGCTTTCGATCCGTCATTTTAGGCCCGATTCGTGTCGAGCACGTTTTGGCGTACCCCGGGGCGGGCACGGTAACCGCCGCGGCGGGCGGCGAGCCGCGTCACGCGGGGCGTCGCGCGTTCAGGATCACCTGCGTGACGATCCCCGCGACGAGCCCCCAGAACGCCGAGCCGATCGACAGCAGCGTGAGGCCCGACGCGGTGACCATGAACGTGACGAGCGCGGCTTCGCGCTGCTTCACGTCCTGCATCGCGTTCGCGAGCCCGCTCATGATCGAGCCGAACAGCGCGAGCGCGGCGACGGACACGACGAGCGCCTTCGGCAGCGCCGCGAACAGCGCGGCGATCGTCGCGCCGAAGATCCCGGCGACCAGGTAGAACGTGCCGCACCACACGGCGGCCGTGTAACGCTTCGCGTGATCCTCGTGCGCTTCGGGGCCGGTACAGATCGCGGCCGTGATCGCCGCGAGGTTCACGCCGTGCGAGCCGAACGGCGCGAGCAGCAGCGACGCGAGGCCGGTCGTCGCGATCAGCGGCGACGACGGCGTCTGATAGCCGTCCGCGCGCAGCACCGCGATGCCCGGCACGTTCTGCGACGCCATCGCGACGACGAACAGCGGAATGCCGATGCTGACGATCGACGCGATCGAGAACGCGGGCATCGTGAACACGGGCTGCGCGAGCGCGATGTGGAAGCGGCTGAAGTCGAGCAGGCCGAGGCCGCCGGCCACCGCCGTGCCGACGATCAGCGTCGTCGGAATCGCATAGCGCGGCGCGAGCCGCTTGACGATCAGGTACGTGAAGAACATCGCGAGCACGAGCGCGGTCTGGAACTGCGCGGCGCGGAAGATCTCGATGCCGATCTCGAACAGGATGCCCGCGAGCAAGGCGGCTGCGATGCCGGCCGGAATCCGGCGCATCAGCGTGTCGAACAGGCCGCTCACGCCGACGGCCGTCAGCAGCAGCGCGCACACGACGAACGCGCCGATCGCCTCGGCGTAGGGCACGCCGGGCAGCGATGCGATCAAGAGCGCGGCGCCGGGCGTCGACCATGCGACGACGACGGGCGCGCGAAAGCGCAGCGACAGGCCGATCGTCGTCAGCGCCATGCCGATCGACAGCGCCCAGATCCACGACGAGATCTGCGCATCGGTGAGGTGGGCGGCGCGGCCGGCCTGGAACATCAGCACGAGCGAACTCGTGTAGCCCGTCATCATCGCGACGAAGCCGGCGACGAGCGCCGAGACGGATGTATCGGCGAAAAAGCGGCGGCCGCCGGCGCGGCCAGCGCTCGCGGTGGGCGAGGGATTCATGCTATCTCCGGGGGGAGGCCGCTCGGACGCGGCCCTCGTGTCTGCTGGTTGGATTCGTTACTTGCTGAGTGCGCGCATCGCGGTTTCGAGGCCCGCGAGCGTGAGCGGATACATGCGATGGCCGAGCAGGTCGCGGATGACCTCGACCGACTGCCGGTATTCCCATAGCCGCTCGGGCTCGGGGTTCAGCCACGCATGATGGGGGAACTGGTCGGCGAGGCGGCGCAGCCACACGGCGCCGGCTTCCGGGTTGTTGTATTCGACCGAGCCGCCGGGCTGCAGCACTTCGTACGGGCTCATCGTCGCGTCGCCGACGAAGATCAGCTTGTAGTCGGGCGTGAACTTGTGCAGCACGTCCCACGTCGCGGTGCGCTCCGAGTGGCGGCGGCGGTTGTTCTTCCACAGGTGGTCGTACACGCAGTTGTGGAAGTAGAAGAATTCCAGGTGCTTGAATTCGGCCTTCGCGGCCGAGAACAGCTCTTCGGTGCGCTTGATGTGGTCGTCCATCGAGCCGCCGACGTCGAGCAGCATCAGCACCTTCACGTTGTTGTGGCGCTCGGGCACCATCCGCAGGTCGAGCCAGCCCGCGTTCGCGGCCGTGCTGCGGATCGTGCCGGGCAGGTCGAGTTCCTCGGCCGCGCCTTCGCGCGCGAAGCGGCGCAGCCGCCGCAGCGCGACCTTGATGTTGCGCGTGCCGATCTCGACGGAATCGTCGTAGTCGCGGTACGCGCGCGCTTCCCACACCTTCACCGCGGTGCGGTTGCCGTTCGACGGGCCGCCGATGCGCACGCCTTCCGGGTTGTAGCCGCCGTGCCCGAACGGCGACGTGCCGCCCGTGCCGATCCACTTGTTGCCGCCTTCGTGGCGTTCCTTCTGCTCGTCGAGCAGTGCCTTCAAACGCGCCATCAGCTTGTCGAGCCCGCCCATCGCTTCGATCTGCGCCTTTTCATCCGGCGACAGCTCGCGCTCGAGGCGCTTCTCGAGCCAGTCGAGCGGAATGTCGAACGCGTCGGACGGCAGCGCGGACACGCCATGGAAGTACGCACCGAATGCCTGGTCGAACTTGTCGAAGTACTGCTCGTCCTTGACGAGCGTCATCCGCGCGAGGAAGTAGAACGCGTCGATCGACGGCGAGATCAGCCCGGCCTTCAGCGCTTCGAGCAGCGTCAGGTATTCCTTCACCGAGACGGGCAGCTTGGCTGCGCGTAGCGCGTAGAAGAAATTGAGCAGCATGGCCGGGCCTTCGCGGGTGGGGGACGATTACCGGTTGTGCCGGTTCATGTAGACGAGCCGTTCGAGCAGGCTCAGGTCCTGCTCGTTCTTCAGCAGCGCGCCCGCGAGCGGCGGCACGATCTGCTTCGCGTCCACGCCGCGCAGCGCGTCGGCCGGGATGTTCTCGGCGAGCAGCAGCTTCAGCCAGTCGAGCAGTTCGGACGTCGACGGCTTCTTCTTCAGCCCCGACACGCCGCGCAATTCGAAGAAACTCTCGAGCGCCGCGCGCAGCAATTCCTCGCGGATGTCGGGGAAATGGACCGCGACGATCTTCTGCATCGTCGACGGGTCGGGAAACTGGATGTAGTGGAAGAAGCAGCGGCGCAGGAACGCGTCGGGCAGCTCCTTCTCGTTGTTCGACGTGATGATGACGAGCGGGCGGTGCTTCGCGCGTACCGTCTCGCGCGTCTCGTACACGTGGAATTCCATCCGGTCGAGCTCGCGCAGCAGGTCGTTCGGGAATTCGATGTCGGCCTTGTCGATCTCGTCGATCAGCAGCACGCTCGGGCGCTCGGCGTCGAACGCCTGCCACAGCACGCCCTTGACGATGTAGTTCGAGATGTTCTTCACGCGCTCGTCGCCGAGCTGCGAGTCGCGCAGCCGCGACACGGCGTCGTATTCGTACAGGCCCTGCTGCGCCTTCGTCGTCGACTTGATGTGCCACTGCAACAGCGGCATGTCGAGCGCGGCGGCCACTTCCTCGGCGAGCATGGTCTTGCCGGTGCCGGGCTCGCCCTTGATCAGCAGCGGGCGTTGCAGCGTCAGCGCGGCATTGACCGCGAGCTTCAGATCGTCGGTGGCGACGTAGTGCGAGGACCCTTCGAAACGCATGGCGGCGCTCTTCTTCATCGGGAAAAAAACCCAGTATAAGTCAGAAGGGCTGTGCGGTTGGGCCGCGCCCGCGTATCGTTGCAGGGCTGTGGCGGGGCGAGCCGGGGCGTCTTATGGACGCGTTCCCCGCCGACGCGGTACAATCTGGCCGTTTTTTTTGGCCTGCGTGGCGATCCGATAAGCAATACGGCGCGGGCCGTTGCCGCTTTGGCGCCAGTTTCCCCTCAAGCTAGGTTACAAGAGCTATGAACAAATTCGTCGGCAAACACGTTGTTGTCGCAGCGCTCGTGGCGCTCGCGGGCAGCGCGCAGGCGGCCGGTGTGGTCGGCAACCCGAAGGACGGGGCGAGCAAGGCCGCCATGTGCATCGGCTGCCACGGCATCCAGGACTACCGCGCGGCGTACCCGGAGGTCTACCGGGTGCCCGTCCTCGGCGGCCAGAACCAGCAATACCTCGAGAACGCGCTGAAGGCCTACCGCAAGAAGGATCGTCACTTCCCGTCGATGAACGCGATTGCCGGTTCGCTGACGGACCAGGACATCGCGGATCTGGCGGCCTACTACGCCGTCCAGAAGGCCGACTCGAAGGACAATCCCTACAAGTAAGCGCGCGCCGCCGATCTCCCCGGCGGGACAGGAGCATTCATGAACAACGCATTCAAGACGGCGGCGGTTGCACTGGCGGCCGGCCTCGCGATCGGTACCGCGCACGCAGCGGACGCCACGAAGGGCAAGGAACTGGTCGAATCGCACAACTGCGCGGCCTGCCACGGCGCGCAGATGAACAAGCCGATCAACGCCGAATATCCGCGCCTCGCCGGCCAGCATGCCGACTACCTCGTGTGGGCGATGCGCCAGTACCAGATGGGGCTGACGAACCCGCTGCTCGGCCGCAACAACGCGATCATGCAGGCGCAGGTGCAGAGCCTGTCGGTCAGCGACATGAAGGACATCGCGTCCTACATCGAATCGCTGAAAGAGACCGATCTCGTGTTCAAGAAGTAAGCGCGACGGGCCAGACAGGCCCGCGCAGCAAAAAACACCCCGCCTCGGCGGGGTATTTTTTTGTCCGCGGCCCGGCGCCGCGGCGCTCAGCCGCGCGACGCGCGGCGCAGGATGCGTTGCAGGTACGCGTCGGTATCGGGCGGCGTGTTCGTGCGCTGCGCTTCCCAGATCGTCTCGCCGAGGCATTCCATGATCGCGTGCTGCGCGTCGTGGGTCGAGTCGAGCTTCGCCGCGAGCTTGTCGTGCGCGGCGCGGATGCCGGGCGGCTGGTCGATCGACAGTTGCTCGCTGATCGCGAGGTGCATCGACAGGTGCAGGAACGGGTTCGTGCGGCCTTCCTCGGGCGTGTAGTTGCGCGCGGCCGCGCCGTCGGCATCGTCGAGTTCGGCGTGGTATTCGGGATGCTCGACGATCCAGTCGGCCGCCATCGCTTCCAGCGGTGTCAGGATCTCGCCCGCGCGCTGCTTGCGCCAGGTCTCGGTGAAGAAGCGACGCACTTCGTCGCGGCTTGGATTGAACATGGTGGGGGAACGTCGTGATTCGGGCGGCGTCATGCCGCGTCGCGCATTGTACGCCGGGTCGGCGGACGGCGCTGGCGGCGGGCTGGCGCGGTTGGTGCGATGGCGCTGGCGGCGTGGGTGCGCGGCGGTGGCCGGTTGCGACCGCTCCGTGTCCGCGCTGCGGAACGGGTAAGCGCGGGCTAGGCCCGAAGCCGCCGCGCCGCTACACTCAGACGATTCCCGTTGCCGCACCGTTCCCCCCGTTCCGTCATGACCGCTACCGTCCGCTCATCGTCCGCTGCCCTGCAGGGCACGCTCTACGTCGCCCTGTCCGCCGTCGCGTTCGGCGCGATGGCGATCTTCGGCCGCTACGCATATGCGGCAGGCGTCGACGTGCTCGGGCTGCTGATCGTGCGCTTCGCGATCGGCGGCGCGGTGCTCGCCGCGATCGCGCGGCACCGCCGCGTCGCGTGGCCGCGCGGGCGCGCGCTCGCGCCGCTCGTGGCGATGGGCGCGCTCGGCTACGTCGGCCAGTCGTTCTGCTATTTCAGCGCGCTGCAGCACGCGCAGGCGAGCCTCGTCGCACTGCTGCTGTACCTGTATCCGGCGTTCGTCACGCTGCTGGCCGCGTGGTGGCTCGGCGAGCGCCTCACGCGCGCGAAAGCCGTTGCGCTCGTGCTGTGCGTCGCGGGTTCGGCGTTGATGGTCGGCGGCGGGCACGGCGAGCCGCTCGGGATCGCGCTCGCGCTGGCGGCCGCGGTGATCTATTCGCTGTACATCGTCGGCGGCACGAAGGCGACGCGCGGCGTCGATCCGCTCGCGACCACCGCGATCATCTGCCTGTCGGCGACCGCGACGCTCGTGGCGATCGCCGTCGTCCGGACCGCAGCGTTCGGCGCGCCGCCGCGCTGGCCTGCGACGGCCGGCGGCTGGGCGTCGATGATCGCGATCGCGCTCGTCTCGACGGTCGCGGCAATGCTCGCGTTCTTCGCCGGGCTCGAGCGGCTCGGGGCCGCGCGCACGTCAATGCTGTCGACGCTCGAACCGGTCGTGACGGTCGCGCTCGCGGCGCTGTTGTTCGGTGAAGCGCTGTCGCCGCTGCAGTGGGCGGGCGGCGTCGCGATCCTCGCGGCCGTGCTGGCGCTCGTGCGCGCGGGCGGCGCAGCGGCCGACGATGCGACCGCGACGTCCAACGCGTAGCCGGAGGTGGGAAGGGGGGCGGGCGTTGCTGCGGACAGAAACCGTGTGCCTCTGTCGCGCCTGAGCTTATTCGTTGGGGGGCGGCGTTTTCGGCCTGAATTCGCACAGCGGCTCGATCGCGCAGTGCCAGCATTCGGGCTTGCGGGCCTTGCACACATAGCGCCCGTGCAGGATCAGCCAGTGATGCGCGTCCTGCAGGAATTCCTTCGGCGTGAACTTCTCGAGTGCCGCCTCGACGGCCCGCACGTCCTTGCCCGGCGCGAGCCCGGTGCGATTCGCGACGCGGAAGATATGCGTGTCGACCGCGATCGTCGGCTGGCCGAACGCGGTGTTCAGCACGACGTTCGCGGTCTTGCGGCCGACGCCCGGCAGGCTTTCGAGCGCTTCGCGATCGGCCGGCACCTCGCCGTCGTAGCGATCGAGCAGGATCAGGCACGTCGCGACCACGTTCTTCGCCTTGGTCCGGTAGAGACCGATCGTCTTGATGTACTCGGTGACGCCTTCTTCGCCAAGCGCGACGATTTGTCGCGGGGTGTTCGCGACCGGAAACATCTTCCGCATCGCCTTGTTGACCGACACGTCGGTCGCCTGCGCGGACAGCATCACAGCGATCAGCAACTCGAACGGCGTCGTGTATTCGAGCTCGGTGGTCGGATGCGGATTGAGGCTCTGCAGCGTTTCGTAGATCGCGCGTCGTTTGCTGGCGTTCATGGAGCGTTCTGGTCGGGCGGCGCGGACGGGCCGCCTTGGTCGTCATTGCCTGCGTCGTGGTCGTTGCCATCTGCCGCCGCGGCTTCGGCGTCGCGCTGCGCCTGCTGTTCGGCGAGCCGTTTGCGGCGGGCCTCGGCCGCGTCGATCTGCGCCTGGACGGCCGCGCTCACGCTTTCGGTGTTCTTCGGCCCGGCGCCTTGCCCGGAGAGTTCTTCCTTCTTCTTGCGCGCGCGTTCGAGTGCGGCGGCGATGATCGCGCGTTTCTTCGCTTCGGCATCGTCGGCGGCCGGTGCGGCGACCGGAGCGCCTGGCTGCGCGCCGGGTTGTTCTGCGGCCGGCTTTGCAGCACCTGCACTGGCACTGGCCGCGCGGCGTGCGGCGGCGCGCGCTTCGGCGGCCTCGCGTTCGCGGCGCTGGCGGGCGAGCCGCAGGTCGTGGCGTTCGCGCGCGGCATCGGCCTGCTCTTGCGACCACGCGTCCCAGCCGGTGCGATCGCCGGTCACGGGCAGCATCGCGATGCAGTCGACGGGGCACGGCGGCACGCACAGGTCGCAGCCCGTGCAAAGCGACTCGATGATCGTGTGCATCTGCTTCGGTGCGCCGACGATCGCGTCGACCGGGCATGCCTGCATGCACAGCGTGCAGCCGATGCACAGGCTTTCATCGATGAATGCGACCGCGCGCGGGTGCTCGCTGCCGTTGACGGGGTTCAGCGGAATCACCGGCTTGCCGAGCAGGCCGGCGAGGCGCGCAATGCCTTCGGCGCCGCCGGGCGGGCACTGGTTGTAGTTCGCGTCGCCGGCGGCGATCGCCTCGGCGTACGGGCGGCAGCCGTTATAGCCGCACTTCGTGCATTGCGTCTGGGGAAGCAGATCTTCGATACGATCCGCGAGTGTTTTGGAGTCGGTCACGGTGACAACGGGCGCAGCGGCGCCGAATGGCTCTCGGCCGCGTCGGGCGCGGCCGGAAAGGTTTGCCAAAGCTTGATTATCGCCGATTTCCCGCATTGCGCTGGACGCCGTCTGTGCGCATAATCGAACCGCTTTTTTGCAGGGGGCTCAGCAGGAGGGCGGCCGCACGCGGCGCGCCCGTTCCAGGGCGGCCGGCGCCGAGGCGGTGGGGGTGCCGGTCCGGATCAAGCGGCTCACATAGCAAAACGCCACCATGAATCAGCCAAAAATCAAAAGAGATCCTGAAGGTACGCGCCGTCGCATCCTGATGGCGGCAGCCGAAGAGTTCGCGAGTGGAGGGCTGTTCGGCGCACGCGTCGACCAGATTGCGCGCCGGGCCGAAACCAACGAGCGCATGCTCTATTACTACTTCGGCAGCAAGGAGCAGTTGTTTACGGCCGTGCTCGAACACGCGTTCTCCGCGTTGACCGAGGCCGAGCGCGTGCTCGATCTCGACGGCGTCGCGCCGGTCGAAGCCGTCACGCGGCTCGCGCATTTCGTTTGGGACTACTACCGCGACCATCCGGAACTGCTCAGGCTCATCAACAACGAGAACCTGCACGAAGCGCGCTACCTGCACAAGTCGACGCGGATTCGCGAGATGATGTCGCCGATCGTCGCGAAGCTCGGCAATGTGCTGACGCGCGGCCAGAAGGCCGGGCTGTTCCGCAGCGACGTCGATCCGCTGCGCTTCTACGTGACGCTGTCGGGGCTCGGCTACTACATCGTGTCGAACCGCTTCACGCTCGCCGCGACACTCGGCCGCGACTTCACCGACACCGACGAGCGCGCGGAGATGGTCCGGATGAACACCGAGGTGCTGCTCGCGTATCTGCTGCGGCGCTGACGCGCCCCAGCGGCCGCCGGATACAAAAACGCCGCCGTGCGCAGGCAACGGCGGCGTTTTTTCGTCGGAACGCGGTGCGTCAGGCGGCCTTGCGCGCGCGTGCGGTTTTTGCGCGCGGGCTGTTGCTGCCGGCACGCTTCGCGGCCGGTGCGGCCTTGGCGGGCGCGGCGGCCGTGGCCGGTGCCTTTGCGCGCGTGCGCTTCGCCGCGGTGACACGCGTCGTTTCGGCCTGCACGGTGCCGGCCGGTACGGCCGCAAGCGTTGTGGCCGCCGGCGCCTCGGGCTGATCCTTCGTCGCGCCGTGCTTCGGTTCCGGCACATGCTCGCGGATGAAGTCGCGCAGTTGCGGGTAGATGATCGTGCGCCAGCGGCGGCCCGAGAAGATCCCGTAGTGACCGCACTTCTCGGCGGTCAGGCTGCGGCGCTGGTCTTGCGGGATGCCCGTGCACAGCTCGTGCGCGACGTGCGTCTGGCCGCTGCCCGAGATGTCGTCGAGTTCGCCCTCGATCGTCATCAGCGCGGTGTGCTTGATGTCCTGCGGGCGCACGCGCTCGCCTTCTACATCCCACGTGCCTTCGGCCAGCCGGAATTCCTGGAACACGACGCGGATCGTCTCGAGGTAATACTCGGCGGCCATGTCGAGCACTGCGTTGTACTCGTCGTAGAAGCGGCGGTGCGCTTCGGCGTCGTCCTCGTCGCCGCGCAGCAGGCTCTGGTAGAAATCCCAGTGCGATTGCGCATGCCGTTCCGGGTTCATCGCGACGAAGCCCGTGTGCTGCAGGAAGCCCGGATACACCTGGCGGCCTTCGCCCGGATAGTTCGCGGGCACCGTGTGGATCACGTTGTTCTCGAACCACGCGGTCGAGTGTTGCGTCGCGAGCGAGTTCACCGACGTCGGGCTGCGGCGCGCGTCGATCGGGCCACCCATCATCGTCATCGTGAGCGGCGTATCCTCGCCGCGGCTCGCCATCAGCGAGATCGCCGCGAGCACCGGCACCGTCGGCTGGCACACCGAGATCACGTGCAGGTTGCGCGCGCCGATGTGGCGGATGAATTCCTGGATGTACGCGATGTAGTCGTGCAGGTGGAACGGGCCGGTCTCGACCGGCACCATCCGCGCGTCGATCCAGTCGGTGATGTAGACCTTGTGATCCTGCAGCAGCGTGCGCACGGTGTCGCGCAGCAGCGTCGAGTGGTGGCCCGACAGCGGCGCGCAGACCAGCACGACCGGCTCGTCCTTCAGTTGCGTGACGGCGTCGGCATCGTCCGAATAGCGCTTGAAACGCAGCAGCCGGCAGAACGGCTTCTCGACGATCGTCTGCTCGACGATCGGGATGTTGTGGCCGTCCTTGACGATCTGGTGAAGGTCGAATTCGGGCTTCTCGTAATCCTTGCCGAGCCGATACATCAGTTCGTAGGCGGCGGCCATCCGCGTCGCGCCGGGCATCAGCGAGAACGGGCTGGACGGGTTGGCGAACGATTTGGAAGCGGCCTGAGCCCAGGCCGTGAGCGGGCTCAGCATGGCCCGCTGGAATTCGTGCAGTTGGTAAAGCATGCAGACTACTCCCGCGTGGGGGACGGTGCGCAGGGGCGGCGTGGGGCGTCGCGGCGTGCCGTGGGGGTCAGCGGCCGGCCATGTTGCACTGCGGCCGGACAATCGCGTCGATCATATCGGACAACGATGGGTGGTGCAATGCAACATTTCCCCGATTTTTCATCAAAATTTTGCGATTTGACGTTCTCTGAAGAAGCCGACCGCGCCTTCGTTCAGCGCCCCGTGGCCATGGCCGGCGCGGGCTGGCCGGCCGCGCGCGCCATCGCCTCTTCGTGGTGCATCAGGTTCATCGCGGTATGCACGAGCGCCACGTGCGAGAACGCCTGCGGGAAGTTGCCGACGAGCCGCCCGGCGACCGGGTCGTACTCCTCCGCGAGCAGCCCGAGATCGTTCGACAGCGACAGCAGCCGGCTGAACAGGCGGTGCGCGTCGTCGATCCGGCCGAGCAGCGCGTAGTTGTCGACCAGCCAGAAGCTGCATGCGAGAAACGTGCCTTCGCCGGGCGGCAGCCCGTCGTCGTACTCGGTCGTGCGGTAGCGCATCACGAGGCCGTCGTGCAGCAATTCCCGCTCGATTGCCTCGACCGTGCCGACGATGCGCGGGTCTTCCGGCGGCAGGAAGCCGAGCAGCGGCATCAGCAGCACGCTCGCGTCGAGCTCGTCGCTGCCGTAGCTCTGCGCGAACGCCTGCTTGCCTTCGTGCCACGCGTTGTCGCAGACGTCGGCATGGATCTGCTCGCGCAGCGCGCGCCAGCGGTCGAGCGAGCCGGGCAGCCGGAACATCTCCGCCGACTTGATCGCGCGGTCGAACGCGACCCACGCCATCACCTTCGAGAACGTGAAATGGCGGCGGCCGCCGCGGGTTTCCCAGATCCCCTCGTCGGGTTCCTGCCAGATCTTCTCGAGATGGTCGAGCAGCGCGCACTGCACGGACCAGACCGTGTCGTCGGCCTGCAGGCCGCCCACGCGCGCGAGGTGCAGCGCGGCCATCACCTCGCCGAACACGTCGAGCTGGAGCTGGTTCGCGGCGCCGTTGCCGATGCGTACCGGCCTCGAGTCCTGATAGCCGGGCAGCCAGTCGAGCTCCATTTCCGGCAGCCGGCGTTCGCCGGCGATCCCGTACATGATCTGGATCTGCTCGGGCGAACCGGCCATCACGCGGCCGAGCCACGTGCGCCACGCGCGCGCCTCGTCGTAGTGGCCGCCGCGCATCAGCGCGAGCAGCGTGATCGTCGCGTCGCGCAGCCAGCAGTAGCGGTAGTCCCAGTTGCGGTTGCCGCCGATCTTCTCGGGCAGCGACGTGGTCGGCGCCGCGACGATGCCGCCGGTCGGCTCGTACGCGAGCGCCTTCAACGTGATCAGCGAACGGCGCACGGCGGCCGCGTAGCGGCCCTGCACCTGGCAGCGGCCCGACCATTCGAGCCAGTAGTTCTCGGTGCGCGCGAGCATCGACAGCGGATCGCGCGCGGGCGGCAGCCGCAGGTGCGAGGCCGCATAGCTGAGCGAGAACGGCACGCGCTCGTCGGCGCTCACCGTGAATTCCGCGAGCGTATGGAGGTTCTTGCCGGCGAGCGGCACCGGCGTGCGCAGCACGACGGTGTCGGGGCCGGCAATCGCCTTCATCCCGTCCTCGCGGGTCAGTTGCGTGACCCACGGGACCGAGAAGCCGTAGTCGAAGCGCAACACGAGTTCCATGCGCATCTTCATCGTGCCGTGGCGGCCGACGACGATCCGCACGAGTTCGGACCAGCCGTTGCCGGGCGGCATGAAGTCGATCACGGTGACGGCGCCGTCGGCGCTTTCGTAATCGGTTTCGAGAATCAGCGTGTCGCCGCGATAGCGGCGGGTCGTGTGCGTGATCGCGGCGTCGACGGCCGGAGCGAGCAGCCAGCGGCCGTGCTCGGGCGTGCCGACGAGCGCCGCGAAGCAGGCGCCCGAATCGAAGCGGGGCCAGCACAGCCAGTCGACGGAGCCGTCTTTCGCGATCAGCGCGGCGGTGTGGCCGTCGCCGACGAGGGCGTAGTCTTCGATCAGGGCGGGCATGGGCAGGCGATCCTTGGTTTCGAGTTCACAATGCGGACGGCGGCGGCCGGACTTCACGTGCCTGTGCCGCGCCCCGTATACTCGGCCGGGCGGCGGAGCGCATGAACGGCCGGCGTTTCGTCCTATCTCAACACTTGAAGCGACTCGATGCAAGGAGGATTCAATGTCCAGCCGTTTACGCGAGCGTGACGCACGCGCTTCGACACGAGGGTTCCCGCTTAGGCTCGCTCACTGGATGAAAGGTTTCGCGATCGTGCTCTCCTTGTCCGCGACCCACGCATTTGCGCAGCAATCGCCCGCCCCGGCCGACGGCGTCTACAACCTGCTCGTCGGCACCTATACGGGCGGCGGCAGCGACGGGATCTATGTTTACCGCTTCGATACGAAAACCGGCAGCGTCGCGCCGGTGTCTTCGGCGAAGACCGTGAATCCGTCGTACCTGTTGCCGAGCCGCGACGGTCGCACCGTCTACGCGGTCAACGAATTGCCCGGCGACGACGGGCCGGCGACGCAGCGCGGCGGCGTCAGCGCATTCCGCTTCGACGCGAAGACGGGCGCGCTGACCTTCATCGACCGCGTGTCGTCGGAAGGGAACGATCCTTGCTACCTCGCGCTGTCGCCGGACGGCAAGACCCTCGTGACGGCCAACTATTCGGTCGCGGCGGATCCGGGCGGCAGCTTCGCGGTGTTGCCGCTGCGCGACGACGGCGCGGTCAGCCAGGCCGTGCTGACCGTGCACCATGAAGGCACGGGGCCCGTGAAGGGCCGCCAGGACGGCGCGCACGTGCACTCGACGGTGTTTTCGCCGGACGGCCGTTATTTGTTCGTACAGGATCTCGGCGCGGACAAGATCTACGGCTACCGCTACACGGTGGACGGCAGCCGCGGGCTGATCAGCCCGACCGACACGCGCTACACGCCGGTGAAGGCCGGCTCGGGGCCGCGTCACATGGTGTTCGGCGCCGACGGCCGGTTCGCGTACGTGACGAGCGAGCTCAACGCGTCGGTCGAGGTGTTCGGCTACCGCGACGGCAAGCTGACGCCGGTCGAGACGCTGCCGATGACGGCGCCGGGCTTCAAGGGCAAGGTCGGCGGCGGCGCGATCCACCTGTCGCCGGACGGCCGCTTCCTGTATGCGAGCAACCGCGGCGACGCGAACGACATCGTGATCTACGCGGTGAACAAGGCCGACGGCCGGCTGAAGCACGTCGGCCGCCAGTCGAGCCTCGGCAAGACGCCGCGCGAGTTCCTGATCGATCCGACCGGCAAGTGGCTGATCGTCGGCAACCAGGACAGCGATACGTTCTACGTGTTCAGTCGCGATGTCGAAACGGGGCAGCTCGGCGCGAATCCGCAGAAGGTTGCGGTCGGCAAGCCGGTCGACTTCAAGCTGGTGCCGGTGCAGTAAATGAAAAAGGGCGCTGCCGAGGCAGCGCCCTTGGCGTTCCGGGGCGGCCGGTTTTCCGGTGCGTCCACCTTGGTCGATGGCGGCCGTCCGGCCGCCGCGCTCAGTCGGCCGCGGCCGGCACGAGCACCTCGCGGCTGCCGTTGATGCCCATCGCCGATACGAGCCCGGCCGCCTCCATCTGCTCGACGAGGCGCGCGGCGCGGTTGTAGCCGATGCGCAACTGCCGCTGCACCGACGAGATCGACGCGCGCCGCGTGCGCACGACGAACGCGACGGCTTCGTCGTACAGCGGATCGGCTTCCGCGTCCGGCGCTTCGCCGAACAGGTCCTGCGTCGCGCCGTCGGCGGCCGGGCCGTCGAGAATCCCTTCCTCGTACTGCGGCTCGCCGAACTGCTTCAGGTACTCGACGATCCGGTGCACTTCCTCGTCGGCGACGAACGCGCCGTGCACGCGCTGCGGATAACCCGTGCCCGGCGGCAGGAACAGCATGTCGCCCATCCCGAGCAGCGATTCGGCGCCCATCTGGTCGAGGATCGTGCGCGAGTCGATCTTCGACGACACCTGGAACGCGACGCGCGTCGGGATGTTCGCCTTGATCAGGCCCGTGATCACGTCGACGGACGGACGCTGCGTCGCGAGGATCAGGTGGATGCCGGCCGCGCGCGCCTTCTGCGCGAGGCGCGCGATCAGCTCCTCGATCTTCTTGCCGGCGACCATCATCAGGTCGGCCAGCTCGTCGATCACGACGACGATCAGCGGCAGTTTCGACAGCGGCTCGGGATCCTCGGGCGTCAGCGAGAACGGGTTGCCGATCTTCTTTTCCTTCGCTTCCGCGTCGCGGATCTTCTGGTTGAAGCCCGCGAGGTTGCGCACGCCGACGGCCGACATCAGCCGGTAGCGCTTCTCCATTTCGCCGACGCACCAGTTCAGCGCGTTTGCCGCGAGCTTCATGTCGGTGACGACCGGCGCGAGCAGGTGCGGAATGCCTTCGTAGACCGACAGTTCCAGCATCTTCGGGTCGATCATGATGAGCCGCACGTCCTCGGGCGTCGCCTTGTACAGCAGCGACAGGATCATCGCGTTGATCGCGACCGATTTGCCCGAGCCTGTCGTGCCGGCAACGAGCATGTGCGGCGCCTTCGCCAGATCGGTGACGACCGGGCGGCCCGTGATGTCCTTGCCCATCGCGATCGTCAACTGCGACTGTGAATGCTGGTACTCGCGCGCGGCAAGGATTTCCGACAGGCGGATCATCTGGCGCTTCGCGTTCGGCAGTTCGAGGCCCATGCAGGTCTTGCCGGGAATCGTCTCGACGACGCGGATCGACGTGAGGCCGAGGCCGCGCGACAGGTCCTTCATGAGGCCGACGATCTGGCTGCCGCGCACGCCGAGCGCGGGTTCGATCTCGAAGCGCGTGATCACGGGGCCGGCCGATGCGCCGACGACCGTCACCGGCACCTTGAATTCCTGCAACCGCTGTTCGATCACCTGGGCCGTCTGTGCGAGGTGTTCCTCGGTGATCATTTCGACGTCGTCGGACGCGGGCTCGAGCAGGTCGAGCGTCGGCAGTTCGACGTTGAACGACGCGGGCGCGTGGAATTCGAACGCGTTCGGGCGCGGCTGGCGCGCGGGGGCGTCGGTTGTTTCGGTCGCGGCTGGCGTAGCCGGTTCGGTTGCCACGGCGGCGATAGCGCCGACGGGCGCGGCAACGGGAATCGCCGGCGCGGCAGCGACAGTCGCCGGCACGGGCAGGCCGGCACCGGGAACGGTTGTTGCCGGCTGCGGTGCGGTGGTCGACGGCGCAGGCGGTGTTGCGGACACATTCGGTGCTGACCAGCTCGCCGACGATGCGGCAGGGGCGGGCGGCGTTGCGAACGTGGCGGTGGCGGTTGCCGCAGGCGCGGAAGCAATCGGCAGGGTCTGCGTCGCGGTTGTGGCTGCGATGGACGCCAGCGATCCGACCGCGGCGACAGGCGAGCCTGCGACCGGTTGAGCCGGAGCGGCTGCCGCCGTGGTCATCGGGGCGATGGTGCTGGCCGACGGTGTTGTTACGACGGAAGCGGCTGGCAGCACGGGCAGGTTGGTCGTCGGCTGCGGTGCTGCTGTGCCGGACGCGCCGAATGGCGTGCCGGTCGACGAGGTTGCCGTGTTGGCCGGAAGAGTCGGTGCGGGCGCGGAAGGCTGCGCGGCGATCGAGCCGGACGCGAAATTTGCAGGTGCCGCGGGAGCGGTCGCCGATGATGTCGCCGGTGCGGACGCTTGCGCGATCGAACCGGATGCCGAACCCGACGCGCCGCTCGTCGACGGTGTCGCGGCGGGCGCGACGGTCGATGCGGGCGTCGATGCGCGGGCAAGTGAACCGTAAATCTCGTCCGTAATGCCGACCGGCGCTGCTGACGCGACCGGTGCAACGGTCGATGCCGATGCGACCGGCTGCGAAAGCGACGCGGATGCCGTGCCGGTTACACCGACCGGGGAAGCCGGCGCGATCGGTGCAACGGTCGGTGCCGACGCGGCCGGTTGCGAAAGCGACGCGGATGCCGTGCCGGTTACACCGACCGGGGAAGCCGGCGCGATCGGTGCAACGGTCGGTGCCGACGCGGCCGGTTGCGAAAGCGAAGCGGATGCCGTGCCGGTTACGCCGACCGGGAAAGTCGACTCGATCGGTGCAATGGTCGACACCGATGCGACCGGCTGCGAAAGCGAAGCGGATGCCGTGCCGGTTACATCGACCGGGGAAGCCGGCGCGACCGGTGCAACGGTCGATGCCGATGCGGCCGGTTGCGAAAGCGAACCGGATGCAGTGCCGGTTACACCGACCGGGAAAGCCGGCGCGACCGGTGCAACGGTCGATGCCGATGCGGCCGGTTGCGAAAGCGAACCGGATGCAGTGCCGGTTACACCGACCGGGGAAGTCGACGCGACCGGTGCAACGGTCGATGCCAATGCGGCCGGTTGCGAAAGCGAACCGGATGCAGTGCCGGTTATACCGACCGGCGAAGCCGCAGCGGTAACGGGTGCAATGCTCGATGCGAATGCAGGTGCCTGCGCGGCAGAACCATGGGCGGTGCCGACGAGCGGCGAAGTAGCGGCGGACGAAGCCGTCGGTGCTGCGGCAAACGGTTGAGCTGCCGGCGATTTCGGCGATTCCGTGGAGACGGCCGTATTTGTCGTTGCAGGTTGCACCGTTGACGGAATCGACGGCGTCCGCGTCCAAGCTGTCGCGGGCGTGGCGCCCTGCGCGATTGCCGACGGCGGCGCCGTACGTTCTGCCGCTTTCGGCTCGGCAGCTTCGGATGCGGTACGCGATGCAGTCGGTGCCGACGCTGCCGCAAGCGGCGCGGCGTCGGAAATGGCGCGTGCCGACGATTCTGCGAGCGACGAAGAGGGGAGGGCCGCAAACGGAGCGATCCCCTCGGCGGGTTTGCCGTCGGCGTGAGCATCGGCGACGCCCTGCGGCGCACGGGCCGGTGCAAGGCGATCGATCGCAGGCGCCGGTTGCGCTCCGTACTTGTCGCCGGTATCGACGGACGCAGCCGGTTTGCTTGCAGCGATGTCGTGAACCACCTCGTTTTGCGGTTGCGCGGAGGCGGCATTGACCGACTCCGATCCCGTCGCGTCGGTCGGCGACACAGCAATCGGGTTTCCGGCCGATCCGTCGAACGCGGAAACCGGCCGGCTGGCGAGGTCTTCCCACGGAGCGAGGTCAATCGGCGCGTCGAACGACGGCGCGGGTGCGATCCCGAATGCGGGCGCGGCGCGCGTATCGTCGACGTGCTGGATCTCGGGGGCGCCGTGATGCGAAAACGCGGCATTGTCGATTCCGGTATCCGGCAGCGTTTGCGGGACGACGTCGTCGAACGCCGTGGCGCCCGTATCCGTAACCGGAGCGTGCGTCATGCTGGCCTCTGCACGCATGAACGCATCCAGCACGATCGGCGCGTTGTCGTCGTAAGCGTGTGCCGCATCGTGTTCGACCGGGGCGCTGGCGTCATGGGTCGCGACGCCGTGCGTCGCGGAGACGAACCCGTCCGACGTGGTCGCCGATACCGGCGCGGCAACGCTGCCGGCTGCAGCGGCCACTCCGGCCACTCCGGCCACGGTGGCGGCTGCCGCCGCCGCGTGCGCCGCATCGGCCGACTGCGCGCCGCCGAGCGTGGCCCATTGCGCGGTGCTGGCCTCGATCGAGCGCAGCGTGTCGTGAACGCTCGGCGCGGGTGTAATCGGTGCGGCGGGTTTTTCCGTCCATGCATAGAGCGGCGCGCGCGCCGGCGTTTGCGGCGCCGGGCGGCGGCGCGCGGCGTCCGGCGGCAGGCCGGCCGCGCCGGTTCCCGCGACCGGTCGCACCGGCGGTCGCACCGGCGGGCGCAGCGGCGCGCTGGCCGGCCGCGGCGTGACCGTGGCGCGCGGAGCGGGCTGCTTCAACGCAGCGGTGGCCGCTCGCGCGGCCGTTGGCCGCGGCCGGACCGGTTCGAATCCGACCGGAAGCGGGGCGGGATCGGGGCGCGGTACTTGCGAGTTCGCCGCCGCGCGCGCGAGGCTCGCGGTGCTGCCGGTCGTCGGGGGCGGCATCGCGCCGGTCGGGATCGGCGCGGGCGGGGCCGGCATGCTGCGACCGGTCGCGGTCGGCTTCAGCCAGCCCGACGGCGCGACGGGTTCCGTGTGCGGCCGCGGGGGCGTCGTGCTGCGCGGCTTCGGCCGCGCCTGCGGGTCGGGTTTCCACAGCGTCGGGCGCGAATACCGGCCGTTCTGGCGCGGCGCCATCGAGTTGACGGTATGCGCGGTGGTCGGCTGCACGACGTCGTCGTCGCGATGCAGCGCGCTGCGCGGCAGGTCGGCGATGCCGCGCGCGTCGTCGTCGTCGCCGCCGCGCGACAGCTTGACGCCGAACGACGTGTCGACCCAGGCGGCGAACTGGCGCCAGCCGATGCCGGTCAGCCAGGGCAATCCGGCGAAGAACAGCACGACCATCGCGACCGGCGTGCCGATCGGGCCGAGCACATGGGCGAAGCCGGCCGAGAACGCGTGGCCGAGCGCGTTCGTATCGGGGCCCGACAGCGCGCTCGTCAGCGTGCAGCTCGCCACGAACACCGCGGCGAAGCCGAGCCACAGGCGGATCGAGCCGCGGCCGGTGAGCCCGCCGCCGCCGGGCAGCATGGCCTGCACGAGACGCCAGAAGAGAAGGAGGAACCAGACGGCGGAGATGCCGAACCAGCCGAAGACAACCGTGTGCATGCTTTGAAACAGGAGTGGGGAGGGGCGCGCGGGGCGCGACCCGCCGAGTTTAACCGGGCGGCGAACAAGATTCTAAGGCGGCGTGAATTCGTTTCACGCCGCGTGGCGCGTGCGTCCGGCACACGCGCGCGACGCGCAGCGCGAAGGCGGTCGGCCGGCCTTCGCGCGCGCGGTGCATCAGGGGCTCCGGTGCGTGAAGGTCAGCGTTGCGCCGGCATGGGTCACGATCTGCAATTGCTGCGGCTCGCGCATCTGCACGCCGGTCTTCTCGATGTGGGCGAGCGCGTCGAGGTACGCCTGCTCGAGCTGGCCGCCGAGCGTGTTCGGGCAGGCCATCCGCGTGCCGGCGAGCGGCCCGAAGCTCAACAGGCCGTTCTTGATCGCGTAGGTGCCCATGTAGCGGTTGCAGCCCGAGAACCCGCTGGCCCGCCGGATACCCGACTCGGTCGACAGCGCGAGCTTGATCGGCTCGCCGTTGTCGCCGTGCGGGATCGCGCGCTGCGTGCCGTCGGCGTTCAGCCAGCTGGTGAGTTCCCAGCTCGTGTCGTCGAGCAGCTGGACGGCGGCCGGGTTGTACGGGTCGGGCGCGGGGGCGGCGGAATCGGAGTGGGTCGGCATCGCGCAGGCGGCGAGAAGCGTGGCAAGCGTCAACGCGCAGAGCGGCGCGCGCAACGGGCGAAGCAGGCCGGTGCGGGCGCGTGCGGCGGCGGACAGGTGGGACATGAGCCTCGTTCCTCATCGGATTCTGATCAAGGCGTAAGAGTAACGCACCCGCCCCGCGGCAGGCGAGCCGACACTTCGCGCGTGAAAACGTTCGCAGCCCGCCCGCGAGGCGCCCGCGGCCGGGCATCGGCGTGGCGAAACGCGCCAAACCGGCATCGTGGCGCGTGTTAACATCGGAGCCGTTTTCGTCCTCCACCAGAAGCGGGAAATCACATGCAGATCGGTCAGCGGCTGGGTACGCCGCTTTCACCCTCGGCCACGCGCGTCATGCTGCTCGGCGCCGGCGAACTCGGCAAGGAAGTCATCATCGCGTTGCAGCGGCTCGGTGTAGAAGTCATTGCGGTCGACCGCTATCCGGACGCACCGGGCCACCAGGTCGCGCATCGTGCGCACGTGATCGACATGACGGACGCCGCCGCGCTGCGGGCGATCGTCGAGGCCGAGCGCCCGCACCTGATCGTGCCGGAGATCGAGGCGATCGCGACCGACGCGCTCGCGGCGATCGAGGCGGCCGGCCTCGCCGAGGTGATCCCGACCGCACGCGCAACGCAGCTCACGATGAATCGCGAAGGGATCCGCCGGCTCGCGGCCGAGGAACTCGGGCTGCCGACGTCGCCGTATGCGTTCGCGGATTCGTTCGAAGCCTTCAGCGCGGCGGTCGCGAAGATCGGCATGCCGTGCGTCGTGAAGCCCGTGATGTCGTCGTCGGGCAAGGGGCAGTCGGTCGTGAAGGCCGAGGCCGACGTGAAGCCCGCGTGGGATTACGCGATGGCGGGCGGGCGCGTGAACCACGGCCGCGTGATCGTCGAGGGCTTCATCGATTTCGAATACGAGATCACGCAACTGACCGTGCGCGCGATCGACCCGGCGACGCTCGGCACGCGCACCTACTTCTGCGAGCCGGTCGGCCACGTGCAGGTCGCGGGCGACTACGTCGAGTCGTGGCAGCCGCAGCCGATGAGCGCGGTGGCGCTCGAGAAGTCGCGCGAGATCGCGCACAAGGTCACCGAGGCGCTCGGCGGGCGCGGGATGTTCGGCGTCGAGCTGTTCGTGCGCGGCGACGACGTGTGGTTCTCGGAAGTGAGCCCGCGGCCGCACGATACGGGCCTCGTCACGCTCGCGTCGCAGCGCCAGTCGGAATTCGAACTGCACGCGCGCGCGATTCTCGGGCTGCCGGTCGATCCGGCGCTCGGCACGCCGGCCGCGTCGGCCGTGATCTACGGCGGGCTCGACGAGCGCGGGATCGCGTTCGAAGGCGTGCGCGACGCGCTCGCGGTGCCGGGCGCCGACCTGCGCCTGTTCGGCAAGCCGGAAAGTTTTGCGAAGCGGCGCATGGGCGTCGCGCTGGCGACCGGCGCGACCGTCGACGAAGCCCGCGAACGTGCGAAGCGCGCCGCCGCGGCCGTCCGGCCCGTGTCGGCCCGCTGAGGAACCAAGGAGAGGACGATGGCGCCGATGTGGCTGCGTATCGGAAAACTGGGCGCCGCGCTGGCGCTAGTCGCGAGTCTCGCGGGTTGCGGCCTCGCGGCCGCGCCGTGCCGGGTGGCATCGGCCGGGCTCAAGATCGTGCCGCTCGTCGGCCATATCGCGGCCGCGCCGACCGACGCGTGCGCCGACGTCATCGATCCCTGACAACGATAAACGCCGCGATCGCCCGCAATAACGGCGCGCCCCGCGAGGGCGTGTTTCCACCCGTCTCGTGAGAGGAACTGCATGATTCGCCAAACCGTCGCCGCACTCGCGCTCGCCGGCACCGCCGTTTCCGTCGCGCATGCCGCGCAACTGACCGTCGAAGAAATCGACGCCGATTCGCGCCAGCAGGCCGTCTACCAGTGCGCGAACCAGAAGCAGCCCGTGCGCGTGTCGTACTGGCTCGCCGGCAACGGCCAGAGCTTCGCGCTCGTGCCGGTCAACGGGCGGCAACTGCTGTTCGTCGATACCGTGTCGGCTTCGGGCGCGCGCTACCAGGCCGGCCGCTATACGTGGTGGACGAAGGGCAAGGAAGGGACGCTGCGTGACGAGATCGCCGACCGGAATTCGCCGCCGCTGCTCGCCGACTGCGTGCAGGTCGAGAAGAAAAAGAAGCAGGGCTGAGCGCCGGGCGCGATCGCGGATCATGCCTGCCAGCGCCAGCGCCAGCGCCAGCGCCAGCGCCAGCGCCAGCGCCAGCGCCAGCCGGCTGCCGGATCTGAAGGTTCGGCGTTCAGGCTGGCAGCGAACGCTTGGGCAATGCAGTCCGGGATCAGGCCCCTGATATCGCTCGCCGGCCGATCGGGATAGCCCGATCGGGCCGGCCGCCGACCGTGCGGGGCCGCACGGGCCCGCCGCGCGAACCGACGTTGCGGTCGTTCGCGGCGTTGTCACGGACAGATGGCCGCGCAGTGCTACAATACGCCCCTTTCCGCCGGCATTCGCGCCGAACGGAGTCCGCACGGCCTGGTGTCCAGCGTTCGCATTGAACCGGTCCCAAGCGCCAGAGCGGCGCCGCGCGGCGCGCCGCGGCTCCGTCTATTTCCGAATTGTGATGAGCGCAGGCCCGGCTGGCCTGACGCACGATGTCCCCGCCGCGCCTTTTGAGCGAAACGCCACCATGTCCGATTCTGTCGCCAAGCCCGTCGACGCAACCTTCGACCAATTCGGCCTTGCCGCCGATATCCTGAAAGCCATTGTGGAGCAGGGCTATACGACGCCGACGCCAATCCAGGCGCAGGCCATTCCGGTCGTGCTCGCCGGCCGCGACGTCATGGGCGCCGCGCAAACAGGCACCGGCAAGACCGCGAGCTTCTCGCTGCCGATCATCCAGCGCCTGCTGCCGCAGGCCAACACGAGCGCGTCACCGGCGCGTCACCCCGTGCGTGCGCTGATCCTCACGCCGACCCGCGAACTCGCCGACCAGGTCGCGGCGAACGTGCACGCGTATGCGAAGCACACGCCGCTGCGCAGCGTGGTCGTGTTCGGCGGCGTCGACATGAACCCGCAGATGGCCGAACTGCGCCGTGGCGTCGAGATCCTGATCGCGACGCCGGGCCGCCTGCTCGACCACGTGCAGCAGAAGACGGCGAATCTCGGCCAGGTGCAGATCCTCGTGCTCGACGAAGCCGACCGGATGCTCGACATGGGCTTCCTGCCCGATCTGCAGCGCATCCTGAACCTGCTGCCGAAGGAGCGCCAGACGCTGCTGTTCTCGGCCACCTTCTCGCCGGAAATCAAGAAGCTCGCGTCGACCTACCTGCGCAACCCGCAGACGATCGAGGTCGCGCGCAGCAACTCGACGAACGCGAACGTCACGCAGATCGTCTACGACGTCGCCGAAGGCGACAAGCAGGCGGCCGTTGTGCAGTTGCTGCGCGGTCGCGGGCTCAAGCAGGTGCTCGTGTTCTGCAACAGCAAGATCGGCGCGAGCCGGCTCGCGCGCAACCTTGAGCGCGACGGCGTAGTCGCGTCGGCGATCCACGGCGACAAGACGCAGATCGAGCGGATGCAGGCGCTCGACGCATTCAAGCGCGGCGAAATCGAGGCGCTCGTCGCGACCGACGTGGCCGCGCGCGGCCTCGACATCGCCGAGCTGCCGGCCGTGATCAACTTCGACCTGCCGTTCAGCGCGGAAGACTACGTGCACCGGATCGGCCGGACGGGCCGTGCGGGCGCGACCGGCGACGCGCTGTCGCTGTGCAGCCCGAACGAGCGCAAGCAGCTCGCCGATATCGAGAAGCTGATCAAGCGTCCGCTCGAAGTGCAGGCGCTCGTGCTCGACAAGCCGGCGCGCCATCGTCACGACGACCGTGGCGGCGAGCGCGGCGGCGACCGCAACAGCGAACGTGGTGGCGAGCGCGGTGGCCGGCGCGAACGCGACGAGCATCGCGGTGCGTCGGGGCGCCGCTCGGCCGGCGCCGAGCGCAGCGGCCATCACCGTCGCCACGAAGCGCCGGTCGACGATTTCTTCCTGAAGCCGTATGAGCCGTCGGCGGCGGCGAAGCAGTCGGACGACGCGCAGCCCGCGCAGCAGCCCGAGAAGAAGGGGCCGAAGCGCCAGGTCGCCGCGCTGCTCGGCGGGTTCGGGATGCCGCGCAAGCCGTCGGCGTAAGCCGGGCGAACGTGGCGGTGCGGTGCGCGAGCGCTGCCGGAAAAGCGGGTGCATGCGATGAGCATGTGCCCGTTTTTTATTGGGGCTGTGGTCGGGTGGGGGATCGGGTGTGGCGCGCGGTGCCGGCGAGCGATGCAACCGGCATTCGATCGGCGCGAATCCGGCTCGCCGGGTGCCTTAGCCGGCCAGCGGCCCGAAGCGCCGCGCCCACGCAGCCGTCGCGGCCGCGTAGAACGCATCCAGCGTCGTGCCCGCGAGCGCACCATCGGGCGCGAGGCCCAGATGCACGGCCGCGGCCTGCAGCGCCGGCAGCGGATTGTCGCGCTCGAGTGCGGTCGCGCCCGTCTGCTTGCTGAGCTTCTCGCCGTTTGCATCGACGACGACGGGTACGTGCAGATACTGCGGCGTCGGTACGCCGAGGCAGTGCTGCAGATGAATCTGGCGCGCGGTCGAATCGAGCAGGTCGGCGCCGCGCACGACGTGCGTGATGCGCGCATCGGCGTCGTCGACGACGACCGCGAGCTGATAGGCCCATTGCCCGTCCGCGCGCTTCAACACGAAATCGCCGACTTCGGTCGCGAGATTCTGCGATTGCGTGTGCTGCCAGCGGTCGTCGAACGAGACGATCGCGTCGTCGCCGTCCGGTACGCGCAGCCGCCATGCGCGCGCGGGCTTGCCGTGCAGGCCGGTGCGGCAGGTGCCCGGATAGGCGAGCGTCGTGTGGCGCTCGTGCGCGGCGCGCAGCGAGTCGGCGATTTCCTTGCGCGTGCAGCCGCACGGATAGACGAGCCCCGCTGCGACGAGCTGCTCGAGCGCGGCCGTGTAGGCAGCATCGCGCGTGCTCTGCCATACCGGCGGCTCGTCGGGCGTCATGCCGAAATGCGCGAGCGTCGCGAGGATATCGTCGGCTGCGCCGGGTACCGTGCGCGGGCCGTCGAGGTCCTCGATGCGCACGAGCCATGCGCCGCCGTGCGCGCGTGCGTCGAGCCAGCTCGCGAGCGCGCCGACCAGCGAGCCGAAGTGCAGCGGCCCGGTTGGCGACGGCGCGAAGCGGCCGCGATAGCCGTTCATCGGGGCTCGGGCCGCGCGCTTACGCGGCGCTGGCTGCCTGCACGCAGGCCGGGCACGACTTGCCGGCCACGTAGCTAGGCGACTGTTGCGCTTCCGGCGTGACGACCGCGCGGCACGCGAAGCACGTGACGTTCTCGGTGGGCTGGAGTTGCGGGTTCAGCGCGGTGCGGTAATCGAACACGAAGCAGTCGCCGTGATAGTGCGCGCCGCCGACTTCCTCGAAGTACTTCAGGATCCCGCCTTCGAGCTGGTACACGTTCTCGATGCCGATTTCCTTCATGTGGATCGCGGCCTTCTCGCAGCGGATGCCGCCCGTGCAGAACGACACGACCGTCTTGCCGTCGAGATCGGCGCGGTTCGCATCGATCACTTCCGGGAACTCGCTGAACTTGTCGATCCGGTAGTCGAGCGCGTCGTCGAACGTGCCGACGTCGACTTCGAACGCATTGCGCGTGTCGAGCATCACGACCGGGCGGCCCGCGTCGTCGTGGCCGCGGTCGAGCCACGCCTTCAGCGTGCGCGCGTCGACGAACGGTGCGCGGCCGAGCTCCGGCTTGATCGCGGGCTTCTTCATCGTGATGATCTCGCGCTTCAGGCGCACGAGCATGCGGCGGAACGGCTGCGAGTCGGACAGGCTTTCCTTGAACTGCAGCGTCGCGAACTTGCCTTCGAACAGCGGATCGTGGCGGATGTACGCGATGAACGCGTCGGCTGCTTCGCGCGTGCCGGCGATGAACAGGTTGATGCCTTCCGGTGCGAGCAGGATCGTGCCGCGCAGGCCGAGTTCGTTGCAGCGGGCGGTGACGAGCGGGCGCCATTGCTCGTTCGCGTCGAGCGACACGAAGTGGTAGGCGGCGAGATTGACGATGGTCATGATGGTCCGACGGGGAAACGGCCGCACGGCGGCCCGCAAAAAAGGGTGCGAAGCCGTGGCGATGATTCGAAAAACCGTATTATCCCGCAAACCGCGCGCGCACCGGCATCCAGCCGTTTGGCCAGCAGCGCGACGTGGCGTCGCGCGCATCGGCCGAACGGCCGGTGAGGGCATTTTTTGGGCAGCCTGCGCGGCGGGGCGGCTACAATAGCGCCCATGTCAGATCCTCGCTTCGTCCATCTTCGCGTTCACTCCGAATTCTCGATTGCCGACGGCATCGTGCGTCTCGACGACATCGTCAAGGCGGCGGCCGCAGACGGCCAGGGCGCGCTCGCGCTCACCGATCTCGGCAACGCATTCGGCCTCGTCCGTTTCTACCAGGAAGCCCGCGGCAAGGGCATCAAGCCGATCGCCGGCTGCGACGTCTGGATCACCAATGCGGACGATCGCGACAAGCCGTCGCGGCTGTTGCTGCTCGTGAAGGACAAGGTCGGCTACCTGAATCTCTGCGAGCTGCTGTCGAAGGCATGGCTCACGAACCAGTATCGCGGCCGCGCGGAACTCGATGCGAGCTGGCTCGACGGCGAGCTCGCGCAGGGGTTGCTCGCGCTGTCGGGCGCGCAGCAGGGCGATATCGGGCTCGCACTCGCGGCCGGCAACGAGGACGCCGCGCGCCGTCACGCCGAGCGCTGGGCGAAGGTGTTTCCGGGCGGCTTCTACATCGAGCTGCAGCGGTACGGCCAGCCGGGCGCCGAGGCGTACATCCAGCAGGCCGCGACGCTCGCCGCGTCGCTGAAGCTGCCGGTCGTCGCGACGCACCCGACGCAGTTCATGACCGGCGACGATTTCACCGCGCACGAGGCGCGCGTGTGCATTTCGGAAGGCGACATCCTCGCGAACCCGCGGCGCCAGAAACGCTTCACGACCGACCAGTATTTCCGCACGCAGGACGACATGGCCGCGCTGTTCGCCGACCTGCCGTCCGCGGTCGCGAACACGGTCGAGATCGCGAAGCGCTGCAACCTGAAGCTCGAGCTCGGCAAGCCGAAACTGCCGCTGTTCCCGACGCCGGACGGCATGTCGCTCGACGATTACCTGGTCCAGTTGTCGAAGGAAGGGCTCGAGACGCGGCTCGTGCAGTTGTATCCGGCCGAAGCCGAACGCGACGCGCAGCGCGACACGTACTACAAGCGCCTCGAATTCGAATGCGGGACCATCACGAAGATGGGCTTCCCCGGCTACTTCCTGATCGTCGCGGACTTCATCAACTGGGCGAAGAACAACGGCGTGCCGGTCGGCCCGGGCCGCGGCTCGGGCGCCGGTTCGCTGGTCGCGTACGCGCTCGGCATTACCGACCTCGACCCGCTGCGCTACAACCTGCTGTTCGAGCGCTTCCTGAACCCGGAACGCGTGTCGATGCCCGACTTCGACATCGACTTCTGCCAGCACGGTCGCGACCGCGTGATCCAGTACGTGAAGGAGAAATACGGCGCGGATGCCGTGTCGCAGATCGCCACCTTCGGCACGATGGCTGCGAAGGCGGCCGTGCGCGACATCGGCCGCGTGCTCGACCTCGGCTACATGTTCACCGATGGCATCGCGAAGCTGATCCCGTTCAAGCCGGGCAAGCACGTGACGATCGCCGACGCGATGAAGGAAGAGCCGCAGCTTCAGGAGCGCTACGACCACGAGGACGAAGTCCACCAGTTGCTCGATCTCGCGCAGCGCGTCGAGGGCCTCACGCGTAACGTCGGGATGCACGCGGGCGGCGTGCTGATCGCGCCCGGCAAGCTGACCGATTTCTGCCCGCTGTACACGCAGGGCGACGACGGCGGCGTCGTCAGCCAGTACGACAAGGACGACGTCGAAGCCGTCGGCCTCGTGAAGTTCGACTTTCTGGGCCTCACGACGCTGACGATCCTCGACTGGGCCGAGCGCTACATTCGCCGCCTCGATCCGTCGAAGGCCGACTGGTCGCTCGCGCAGGTGCCGCTCGACGACGCCGCATCGTTCCAGATCCTGAAGAAGGCCAACACGGTCGCGGTGTTCCAGCTGGAAAGCCGCGGGATGCAGGGCATGCTGAAGGATGCGCAGCCCGACCGCTTCGAGGACATCATCGCGCTCGTGTCGTTGTACCGTCCGGGCCCGATGGACCTGATCCCGAGCTTCTGCGCACGCAAGCACGGCCGCGAGAAGGTCGACTATCCGGATCCGCGCGTCGAACCCGTCCTGAAAGAGACCTACGGCATCATGGTCTATCAGGAGCAGGTGATGCAGATGGCGCAGATCATCGGCGGCTACTCGCTCGGCGGCGCCGACTTGCTGCGTCGCGCGATGGGCAAGAAGAAGCCCGAGGAGATGGCCCAGCATCGCGAGATCTTCGCCGAAGGCGCCGCGAAGAACGGCCTCGCGCGCGAGAAGTCCGACGAGATCTTCGACCTGATGGAGAAGTTCGCGGGCTACGGCTTCAACAAGTCGCACGCGGCCGCCTATGCACTGCTCGCGTATTACACCGCGTGGCTGAAGGCGCACCATCCGGCCGAATTCATGGCGGCCAACATGACGCTCGCGATGGACGACACCGACAAGGTGAAGATCCTGTTCGACGACTGCGTCGTGAACAACCTCGCCGTGTTGCCGCCTGACATCAACCAGTCGCATTACCGGTTCGAGCCCGTCGCCGAAGCCGACGGCAAGCGTTCGCGCACGATCCGCTACGGCCTCGGCGCAGTGAAGGGCAGCGGCCAGAACGCGATCGAGGAAATCCTGCGCGCTCGCGAGGAAAAGGCGTTCACCGACCTGTTCGACTTCTGCGAGCGGATCGACCGGCGCGTCGTCAACCGCCGCACGGTCGAGGCGCTGATCCGCGCCGGCGCGTTCGATTCGCTGAACGCGAACCGTGCGCAGATGCTCGCGTCGGTGCCGCTCGCGATGGAAGCGGCCGACCAGGCCGCGGCGAACGCGATGCAGGCCGGCCTGTTCGACATGGGTGCCGAGTCGCCGCACGCGCATGCGCTCGTCGATGAACCGGCGTGGGACGACAAGCGCCGCCTGCAGGAAGAAAAGGGCGCGCTCGGCTTCTACCTGTCCGGCCACCTGTTCGACGCGTATCGCGACGAGGTGCGCCGCTTCGTGCGGCAAAAGGTCGGCGACCTGAAGGAAGGGCGCGACAAGCTGGTCGCGGGCATCATCGCGTCGCTGCGCACGCAGATGACCCAGCGCGGCAAGATGCTGATCGCGTTGCTCGACGACGGTTCGGGCCAGTGCGAGATCACGATCTTCAACGAGCAGTTCGAGGCGAACAAGGCGCTGTTCAAGGAAGACGAACTGCTGATCGTGCAGGGGCAGGCGCGCAACGACGCATTCACGGGCGGCCTCCGCTTCACGGCCGATACCGTGATGGATCTCGAACGCGCGCGCAGCCGCTATGCGCAGGCCGTGCGGCTGACGATGAACGGCAACGCCGACGCAGCCGCGCTGCGCCGCGTGCTCGAGCCGCACGTGTCGAAGGACGATCCGGCTGCCGCGCCCGCGGTCGAAGCGCCCGCGCCGCGAGGTGGCGGGCGTGACGGCGGCCGTCGCCCGCAGGCGCCGCTGCCGAACGGGCTCGCGGTCCAGATCCACTACAGCAACGCCCGGGCGCAAGGCGAAATGCGTCTCGGCGACGCGTGGCGCGTGAAGCCGAGCGACATGCTGCTCGCGGAACTGCGCGCGGCGTTCGACGGCAGCGTCGTCGAAATCACGTACTGACCGCGTCCCGACCGGACGGCTGTCGCGATACGCGGCCCGTCGCATCGCCATCGTGCGGTGCGGCGGGCCGTTTTTACATCTTCGGGTAACCGGGTCTTGGGCAGGCCATCCGGACGCTATACAATCCGGCGCAAGCCGCGCTCGCACGCGCGCATACAAACGGGGGCGGATCCATGCCGCGAGCGGCAACGCGCGACAGGGCCGTCCCGGAACAGGATGCCGGCGCATCGGCCCGTCGCGACGATAAAAACTGACAGTCACCACATCACCATGGCCAACGGGAACCCGACGGGGCGAATCCTCGTGATCCGGATTGATTTTCTGGGCGACATGCTGTGCACGACGGCGTTCCTCGGTGCGCTGAAGGCGCGCTGGCCCAGCGCGGAACTGCATGTGGTCGCGAACCGCTACAACGCGGCCGCGCTGGCCGGAAACCCGGACGTGCACACGATCCACACGTACGTGTACAGCCGCCAGTGCGAACGCAACGACCGTCCCGGGCGGATGCGCGCGTTCTTCGACCGGCTGCGGCTCGTGCGGCGCCTGCGTCGCCTGCGGTTCGACCTCGTGGTCGTGCCGAACGGCGGCATGCATCGCAGCAGCATGCAGTTCGCGCGCCAGCTCCGCGCGAAGGATTGTCGCTGGCACGATGCCGAGACCGAATTCGACGATCGCAAGCCCGAGCATGTCGCACAGCGGCCGATGTGCCACGAGGCGCTGTCGGGGTTCCGGCTCGTGCCCGAACTCGGTTGCGCCGATCTTGACCGTCTTGAGCTGTCGGTGCATCCGGACCGCGCGCTGCAGGATGCGTGGTATCGCCTGCTCGGGGAGCGCACGAAGCCGCGCGTCGGACTGTTCGTGTCGAACAAGGCGGCCGAGCGCCGCTGGCCCGCGGACCGCTGGCGCGACCTCGGCGAGCGGCTCGCGCCGTTCGCCGACGTGATCGTGTTCCGCGATCCGGCCCTCCGCAACACCGCCGAGGACGACGCGTGGCGCGACGTGAGCGCGCGCCATGTCGCGCCGTCGTCGGTCGCCGATCTGGTGGCCGCCGCGAGCCTGCTCGACGCAATCGTGTCGGCCGACAGCGCACCCGTGCATCTCGCGTCGGCGCTTGGCGTGCCCGTCGCCGCACTGTTCGAGGATCGTCCCGAGAAATACCTGCGCTGGCATCCGCTCGGCGTGCCGCACGTGATCCTGCGTGCCGGCGCGACCGTCGACGCGATCGGCGTCGATGCTGTCGAGCGCGCCGTGCGCCATCTGCTGCCGCAGGCCGGCCATTGCGACGCGCCGATGGCCGATGCGGGACGCGCGCGGCCGACTTCCGCTGCGACACCCGCGATCCCGACCATCGCTTCGTAGCGCCGGACGCACCGCGCATGGTGCAAGCGCCGGTGCGCGGGCGCGTGCCGCACTGCGTCCCGCAGACAGGGCCGCATCAGGACCCCATCGGCGCGTCACGCAAGGCCGGTTCGCCATGCCGCGCCGGCTGCTGCAAAATCCTGTACATTGCCAGCCTTGTTCAGCCAGCTAGACAGATCGATCGCCGTGGCCCTGTTTTCCTCCGCCCGCCCGCCCAGAACCATCCTCGTTGCCGCGCCGCGCCGTATCGGCGACGTGCTGCTGACGACGCCGCTCGTGCGTTCGCTGAAGGCCCGCTGGCCCGATGCGCAGATCGACATGCTGGTGTTTCGCGGCACCGAAGGCGTGCTCGAGCACAATCCGGACGTGCGGCGCGTGATCGTCGTCGCGCAGCGCGCGGGATTCCGCGAGCGGCTGCGCGACGCGCTGTCGATGTGGCGCCGCTACGATCTCGCGTGCGCGGCGCTGAGTTCCGACCGGCCGCGCTTCTATAGCTGGTTCGCGGGCCGCAAGCGGGTCGGCCTCGTCGATCCCGATCGCGTCACGTGGCTCACCCGGATGATGCTGAACGGGATCGCGATCAATCACCACGAATCCGCGCATACGGTCGTCAGCACGCTCGCGCTCGCCCCCGTGATCGGCATCGAGCCGGTGTCCGAGGTCGTCGCGCCCGGCATT
Source organism: Burkholderia pyrrocinia (assembly GCF_018417535.1). Lineage (NCBI taxonomy): Bacteria > Pseudomonadati > Pseudomonadota > Betaproteobacteria > Burkholderiales > Burkholderiaceae > Burkholderia > Burkholderia pyrrocinia. Next base: position 184,194 of record NZ_CP070977.1, read on the forward strand.
GGCGACGACCCCGCCCGGCGTGCCCGCTTCGACGCATGGCTCGCGGAGTCGCCGGCGATCCGCGACGGCAAGCCGCTGGTCGTCCTGCATCCGTATCCGATGTTCCGTTACAAGCAATGGCGGCTCGAAGGCTGGGTCGAGATGATCGGCTGGTTGCGCGAGCAGGGCTTTGCGGTCGCGTTGTCGGGCGGTCCGGCCGATCGCGAGCGCGAGTATGCGGAGCAGGTCGCGGCCGAGGCGGGCGGCGACGTGCTGAACCTGGTCGGCCGCCTCACGTTCGGCGAAAGCGCGGAGCTCGTGCGGCGCGCGCGCCTTTTCATCGGGCCCGACACCGGCGCGACGCACGTCGCAGCCGCGACGGGCACCGACACGATCGCGCTGTTCGGCCCGTCCGACCCGGTGCGCTGGGGGCCGTGGCCGCAGCACTGGCCCGCGACCGAGAATCCGTGGTCGCTGCGCGGCTCGGGTCGGCACGGGAACGTGTGGCTGCTGCAGGGGGAGGGCGATTGCGTACCGTGCCGGCACGAGGGCTGCGAGCGCAAGGTCGACAGCCGCAGCGATTGCCTCGTCAATCTCGGCGCGCAGCGCGTGAAGGCCGCGGCGGCCGAGATGCTCGGGCTGAATCCGCCGGGCCCGGCGGAGGTCTTTGTCGACACGTCGCGACTGCATCGCGCCGGATCCGACTGACGCGCGGGAGGCGCGCGTATTTTCTTCGTTCGGAGGGGGGGCGTTTCGCGACGGGCCGCGCTGAAGGTGCGCGCGCTCGTCCGGACGGCGGGCCGCCGCCCCACCTGAGCCGGTCGGCAGCGGGGCGTATGCCGTCGTGCGTTACGCGCTGCGCCGGATCGCCGACGTTTCGCGCGGCAGCGCCTCGCTGCGCTCGCCGCAACCGAGCAGGATGCCGGCCAGCAGCACGATCAGGTGCCCTTCGGCGAAATCGAGCAGCAGCGAATTCGCGAGACTGCCGATCGCGAAGATGGCGAGCCACCCGAGCAGCAAATGCCGCGAGCGCGAATCGAGCGTGCGGCTGCCGCGCGCGATCTGCACGATCAGGTTGACGAACAGCAACAGGCCGAGCGAGCCGAGCTGCACGGCCATCAGCAGGTATTCGTTGTGCGGGTTCGACGTGAGCTGGCCTTCGGCCGCCGTCTTGCCGGCCGTGAGTTTCTCGAATTCGGATTCGAGGCCGCCCGCACCGTAGCCGATTACCGGGCGCTGGCGATACAGTTCGAGCCCCTTCTTGTACCACTCGAGGCGCAGCCCGGTCGACGTGGCCGCATCGCTCTGCCGGTATTGCTGCACTTCCGACACGACCTTCACGAGCCGGCCGTTGTGAACCGTGCATGCGGCGACCACGAGCACGACGCCGAACAGGACGAGCACGCCGGCGGCGAGCCCCGCGCGCAGCGCCGACTGACGGCGCAGCAACAACACGAAGCGCACGGCGACGACGAGGATCAGCAGCAGCGCGATGACCTGCCCCGTGCGTCCCTGCAGCATGACGAACACGTTGACGAGCGACCACGCGGCGACGCCCGCATACGCGGCGCGGGACAGCGCCGTGCGGGCGGCAAGCGCGAGATCGGCCGCCTGGTAGAACAGCAGCGCGCCGAACATGCCGGCGGCGATGTGGTTCTTGAACACCCATGCGCGCGATAGCGGCAGATCGGTCGCGTGCGCGGGCCCGATCGAGGTCAGCCCGAGATAGTTGGTCGTCGACAGCAGCAGGATCACGCACAGCGTGCCGAACCAGCAGCGCCGCACGATCGGCGCCCAGTTCGAATGCCGGAACGCGAGCACCGCGAAGGGCAGCAGCAGCAGCTTGTCGTATTTGGCGACCCAGTTCCACGCCTTGTTATGCGGCGCGACCGTATACGCGACGCTGGCGGTCAGCGTGGCGAGGATCAGCAGCGCCGCGAGCGAAGCCGGGTCGGTGACGAACGAGCGCAGGTCGCGCCAGAATTCGGGGGAGATCACGAGCGCGGCGGCGAACAGCCCGCAGAAGACGTTGGTCAGCGCGGTCGAGACCGGCACCATGCAGAGCGCGGCGACGGCGAATGCGCGGGCGGCGGTCAGGCGCCGCGTGGCGGGAGCGGAAAACGAAAGCATCGGAACCTGTCGAATGGGCGAATACGGCATGCGGGCACCGTGCCGCGCGCCGCGCGTTCCGGCGGCACTGGCCGGGACGAACCGCGAAGTATACGCGAAGCAGGTCGCGTTTCCGCGTCGTTTCCGGGGCCTGATCAGCGGAATTCGATCAACTGAAGGCGCGCTTGATCCGCGAACGCAGCAGCGCACGCTTCAGGCGCCCAACGACTGCCGGCGTGTCGAGCGCGATGCGCGTGCCGGCCGGCTCGCCGCGATGCAGGTAATAGCGGTCGAACGTCGCCTGGGTCATGCCCCATTTGTTGAGGAACTGGCGGCGGCCGTCGTTCTTGACGATCTTGCCCGTGCTCTTCTGCTGGAAGTGGTAGACGAGGCTGTCGCCGACACCGAGGAAGATCCGGCAGCCGGCGTCCCAGAATTTCATCGAGAAATCGTTGTCGCTGCTCATGCCGGGCGACAGTTCGCTGCTGTAGCCGCCGATGCGGTTCCACCAGTCGCGGTGCACGAGGGTCGGCGGCCAGGTCGACCCGAGCCAATCGGCGCGCGCGAGCCGCGGGGTTGCGTCGACGAGGCCCGCCGCGTCGAAATGCTCGGCATCGCGGCCGAAATTGCTGACGACGACGCACGGGTTGCGCGTGTCGACCGGCTCGACCATCGTGCCCGACAGCATGAAGAGGTCGGTCGGCATCGGTTCGATGCGGCGCACGAGCGCCGTGTCCCAGCCGGGGCAGCAGAACATGTCGTCGTTCATGTAGACGACGTAGTCGCGCGTCGCGCGCGCGGCGGCCAGGTTCACCGCATGGCAGATGCCGATGTTGGTCGGCGATGCGGTGTGTTCGATCCCTTCGCTGCGTACCCAGTCGAGCGTGCCGTCCGAGCCGTCGTTCACGTGCACGATGATCTGGTGGTCGTACGCGGAATGGCGGCGCAGGCTGTCGACGACGAGCTTGAGGTACGGCAGGTTGTTCCAGGTCGGAATGATGATGGAGAACATGGCGGTCGGATTCGGTGGTCGTCGTGGCGGGCGGCGCGCGGTGCAGCCGCTTGGGCGGGCGCGTGCGGCGCGGGCAGCCCGGCATTGTAACGCCGGGCCGGCCGCGTGCCGGCGGCGAGCAGGGGCGCGCGCTCAGCGCGCCGGTTCGTGGCCGAGTTTCAGGAAGCGGTAATAAACGGTTTCCGCGTTGAACACGGCGATCATGAAGCCCGCGCGGCCGTCGAGGAACCCGCGCCGCAGCACGTAGGTGCGCACGAACGCCCAGGCGCCGCGCGCGAGCGCCTTGCCGAAGCCGCCGCGCTGGCCGGCCGCGCGGCGCTGGCGCGCGCCGGCTGTCGAATACGCGTCGAGCTTGCGCACGACGGTTTCGAAGTCCTCGTACGAGTAATGCATCAGCTTGCCGGGCAGGCGCTGCGCGACGGTATCGAACACGAGACGCTCGTGCACGAGATCGTCCGAGAAGCGCGCGGTGCCGCGCCGGAACAGGCGCGGCACCCAGTCCGGATACCAGCCGCTGTGATGGATCCACTGGCCGCAGAAGCTCGACAAGCGGTCGAGCGCATAGACCTGCGCGGCCGGCGCGCGGATCGCGTCGCGGATCGACTGCGCGAGTTCCGGGCTGACGACTTCGTCGGTATCGAGCGACAGGATCCAGTCGGTGCCGAGCGCGTCGAGCGCGCGGTTCTTCTGCGGGCCGAAGCCCGGCCAGTCGCGTTCGACGATCACGCGCGCGCCGTGCGTCTGCGCGATCGCGACCGTATCGTCGGTGCTGCCGCCGTCGATGACGACGACATCGTCGGCGAACGACAGCGCGTCGAGGCACTGGGCGAGCCGCGCGGACGCGTTGAGGGCGATGAGGGCGACGCCGAGGGAGGGTTCAGCCATGAAATCGTCGGAAAGGCGGAGAAAACGGTGAGCGGCAGTATACCCGCGGCCCGGCCGCGGGCCGCATCGGCCATGACCGTGCCGGCGGGGGCGGTGCAGCTATAATGTTGAGCCCTTTTCGGCACCCGCCCGACAGGGGCGAAATCCCGGGCGGCCACGCGCCGGGCGCCGCATCGCGGCTCAAGAAGGATTGACTTGGAAACCCAGAACACTCTTCGCAAACCGATGGACGGCACCGGCACCTCGCCGGTCACGGTCCTCAAGCGCCTGTGGCCGTACATCCGGCCGCTTATCGGCATCGTGGTGCTCGCCGTGATGACGATGGGCGTCGTCGCGGCCACCGAAGCCGGCATTCCGGCGCTGCTCAAGCCGCTGCTCGACCACGGCTTCGGCGTGCACGGCAGCGACAGCGCGAAATGGTACGTGCCGATCGCGGTGATCGGCCTCGCGCTCGTGCGCGGCGTATCGCAGTACGCATCGAATTACCTGCTCAACTACGTATCGAACCGCATCCTGCTGCAGCTGCGGCTCGAGATGTTCCAGCGGATGCTCCACACGGGCGCGTCGTTCTTCCAGCGCGAAACCGCGAGCACGGTGATCAATGCGATCGTGTTCGAGGTCAACCAGATCCTGTCGGTGCTGACGGGCGTGATGGTCACGCTCGTACGCGATTCGCTGACGGTGATCTTCCTGCTCGGCTACCTGTTCTACCTGAACTGGCGGCTCACGCTGATCGTTGCGGTGATCCTGCCCGGCATCGGCTGGCTCGTCAGCAAGATCAACCGCCGCCTGCGCCGCCTGAACCGCGAGCACCAGACGCTGACCAACGAGCTGTCGTACATCGTCGAAGAGACGGTCGGCGGCTACAAGGTCGTCAAGGTGCACAACGGCGAAGCGTACGAGATGGGCCGCTTCACCGCGATGAGCAAGCGCCTGCGCGGCTACGCGATGCGCATGACGATCTCGGGCGGTCTCGCGCAGCCACTCACGCAGTTCCTCGCATCGATCGCGCTCGCGGTCGTGATCACGATCGCGGTCGTGCAGTCGACCAACGACCAGACGACGGTCGGCGGCTTCGTCGCGTTCGTCACGTCGATGCTGCTGGTGATCTCGCCGCTGAAGCACCTGATCGACGTCAACCAGCCGCTGCAGCGCGGAATGACGGCCGCCGAGCTGATCTTCGGGCTGATCGACGAGCCGGCCGAGCCGCAGGGCGGCGGGCGGCCGCTGTCGCATGCGCGCGGCGAGATCGAGTTCCGCAATGTGTCGTTCGACTACGGCGCGGCCGAGCGGCCGACGCTCGACCGCATCTCGTTCAAGGTCGCGCCGGGCGAGATGATTGCGCTCGCGGGCCCGTCCGGCAGCGGCAAGACGACGCTCGTGAACCTGCTGCCGCGCTTCTTCGACCCGACGGACGGCGCGATCCTGGTCGACGGCGTGCCGGTTTCCGACTACGAGCTCCACGCGCTGCGCAGCCAGATGGCGATGGTCAGCCAGGACGTCGTGCTGTTCAACGACACGATCGCCGCGAACGTCGCGTACGGGCAGACGCCCGACCGCGCGCGCGTGCAGGCCGCGCTCGAGGCCGCGAACCTCGCCGATGCGGTCGCCGCGATGCCCGACGGGCTCGACACGCTCGTCGGCGGCAACGGGATGCGGCTGTCCGGCGGCCAGCGTCAGCGGCTCGCGATCGCGCGCGCGATCTACAAGGACGCGCCGATCCTGATCCTCGACGAAGCGACGTCGGCGCTCGATTCGGAATCGGAGCGCCACGTGCAGGCCGCGCTCGAACGGCTGATGGAAGGTCGTACGACGCTCGTGATCGCGCACCGTCTGTCGACCATCGAGCGGGCGGACCGCATCCTCGTGCTCGAGGCCGGCAAGATCGTCGAAGAGGGCAGCCACGACGAACTGCTGCGCCATGGCGGCCTCTACGCGCACCTGCACCGGATCCAGTACCAGCAGCAGGCGGCTTGACGCACGTTCCGTTCGCGTCAAACCAGTGTGCTAGGCTTCATCGGGCAGGCCCGGTCATTTCGTACGACGTGACAACACGGAGGGAAGGCACAATGAAGAAGATGCAACGCATGATGCTGGCTGCACTGATCGCGGCGGGTTGCGCCGCGACGGCGGCGATGGCGCAGGATCACGGCAACTACGACAAGCACGACAACCACGATAACCGCGGCGGCCCCGGCATGCAGCGCGGCCACGGCCCGAAACGCATGCCGCCCGGCCAGGCGATGCACCGCGAGGACGACGTGCCGCCGCGCTGGGCCGACCAGCCGCGTCGCGACTGGCACAAGGGCGACCGGTTGCCCAACGAATTCCGCGACCGCCAGTACGTGATCGACGACTGGCGCGGCTACCGCCTGAGCCCGCCGCCGCGCGGCTATCAGTGGGTCGGCGTGGGCGGCGATCACCTGCTCGTGCAGATCGGCTCGGGCCTCGTGCTGCAGGTCGGCCAGTAACGTTTCCCGTCGTTTATCCGGTTGCCGGGCGCGCGCCCGGCAGCCGCGTCACTTTGTCGCAGCGTGGCGGAACCAGCGTCGCTCGATTCTCGACATCCCCCAGCACACGCCCAGCGCACACACGGTGCCGAGCGTCACCTCGCCGAGCCGCATCAGCGGAATGTCCCACAGCGGGCCGTTGCCCGGAAACAGCAGCACGATCGTCGCGGTCACGCCGCCGAGCCGTGCCGCGCTGCCGACGTTCAGGCACCAGCAGCAGACGATCGTGAGTGCGACCGCGAGCGCATAGGCGACGAGGCGATCGCCGCCGAGCGCGGCGCCGGCGAAGCCGAGCACGCCGCCGATCATCGCGCCGATGAACTGGTCGCGGGACAGCGACATCGTGTCCGAGTAGTTGTGCTGTGTGACGGCGATCGCGGTGACCGCCGCCCACACCGCCTGCTCGGTGTGCAGCGCACGCCCGATCGTGTACGCGAGGCACGCGCTGCAGACGGCCTGGATGGCCATCAGCACGCCTTGCACGAAACGCTCGCTGAAGGTCAGCCCCTTGAACAGATCGAAGATCGACTGCTGGATCTGCTGGCGGGCTTCGTTGAGTGTCCTGATCGTATCCATCGTGAGTTCGCCAAGAAGCGGGTAACGGCGGCGCGCCAGTCTCAGTGCGCCTGTTCGGGCGACGTGGCGGCCGGTTCGTCGGTCGCGGCGTCGCCGTTATCGACGCGCGTTTCGGGCATCACGAGCCAGACCAGCAGCACCGCGAGCGCACCAGCGCCCGCGAGCCCGAAGAAGCTGACCGCGTTGCCGAAGTGGTCGGCGACGTAGCCGGCCGCGGCCGTGCTGAGCGTCGCGCCGATCCCGGCCGCGAGCCCGAAGAGCCCGATACACAGGTTATAGCGGCCCTTGCCGCCCGCGACGTCGGCCGCGATTAGCGGCAGCATCACGCCGAACACGGCCGCGCTGATGCCGTCGAGCATCTGCACGGGCACGAGCAGGTACGGGCTGCTCACGCCGGCGAACAGCAGCGCGCGCACCGGTAGCGCGGAGAAGCCGAGCAGCAGGATCGGCCGGCGCCCCCAGCGTTGCGCGGAGCGGCCGACCCACGGCGACAGCATCGCGACGATCGCCTGCGGCACGATGATGCACGCGGCGATCACGAGCTGCACGTTCTCGCCCATCCCGGCCGTGACTTCGCCGGCCGCGAGGTTGAGCATCGCGGCGTTCGACAGGTGGAACAGCACGACGCACGCCGCGAAGATCAGCATCCGGCGGTCGCGCAGCAGTTCGAGCAGCGTTTCGCGTTCGCCGGCTTCGCCGTGGTCGCCGTGGTCGTCGGGCTTCGACGACTGCGGGATCACCTCGTGCGTCGGCTGGATCATCGCGAGCGCGAACAGCGCGGGTAACGCCAGCACCGCAGTCAGCCAGAATACCGCGCGCGCGGAGAAGTATTCGCCGGTGAGCCCCATCAGGCCCGCTGCGACCGCGCTGCCGATCGATGCCCAGCGCGCGTTGCGGCCGAGCCGGTCGCCGAGGTCGGCGCGGCCGACGAGCGAGAACGAGATCGCGGCCATCGCCGGCACGAGCATGCAGCTCGCGAAACCGTGGAACACCTCGGCGGCGATCACCGGCACGATCGTCGGGCTCGACGCGAGCAGTACCGCGGACAGGATGATGGCCGCGATCGCCCACGCGGCCGCGCCCTTCTTGTTCTTCAGCGCATCGACGGCCGCGCCGCCCGGCACCTGGCTGACCATCGCGCTGATCGTGCCGATCGACAGCACCATGCCGATCTCGCCCTGCGTCCACTTGTGCGACGCGAGGTAGGACGCGATGAACGGACCGAACCCGGTTTGAACGTTTGCAACGAAGAAGTTGAGCCAGTCGAGGGACCGCAGACTGCGTACGCTGACGGAATGCTTGATCGTCATCGGGTGGCACTCGCAGACGAAGCCGGCGCGGGGGCGGCAGGGGGCGGCGAGACCGCGACGATCGGCTTGTCGGCCGCATAGGGCGGCGATGCCTTGATCTGCGCGTCGTTCAGGTCGAGCTGCGGATGCAGCGCCTTGTCGCGCGTGACGAAGCGCAGCGCGGCCCAGTTCGCGGCGATCGAACGGCGGTCGGTATTGACGAGCCCGCCGAGGTCGAGCACGACGGCCTGCGGTTGCGCGTCGCGGTCGATCAGCACGTCGACGACGCGGCCGATCTTCGTGCCGTTCGGGCGCTCGACATCGCTGTCGAGCATCGGCAGCCGCGTCGTGGGCGATGCCGCGGCCGAGCCCGACAGCGGCACGGCCTTCGGCCGCGCGGCCGGCGGCAGGTCGCCCGACGGCACGTCGAGCACGATCGGCTCCTGTTTGCCGCCCGGCGTAAAGCGGAACACGTTCCACGGGAAGATGACCTTGCGGTCGCCGACGCCCATGAAGCCCTGCAGGTTGACGATCATCTCGCGCGGCTTGCCGTTCGCGTCGGCCACCATGTCGACCGCGCGGCCGATCACCTTGCCGTTGCGGCGCGCGACTTCGCTGTCGAGCAGCGCATGGATCTGGGTGCGGTCGAGCGCGCGCGTCGCGACGAGCGGCGCGGGTGGCGGGGGCGGCGGCGTCGGCGATTCGGGGCGCGGCACGGGCTTCGGCCGCGCCGCCTCGCGGTGCGGCTTTTTCGGCGTTTCCGGTTCCTCCGGCTGAGTCGGCGCCGGCACGGGCGGCATCGTCAGCGGCTCGCCGGCCGTTTCCTCGACGGGCTCGACGAGCGCTTCGCTGATCGGCGCGGGCGGATTCTGGGTCGGCAGCAGCCCGCAGCCGGACAACAGCACGGCGGCGGCGAGAATCAGGAAGACCGTCGACGACGGAAACGACTTGCGGGATGCGGGAAACGGAAGTCCGCCGCTCATTGACACTCACTCCATGGGTCGGGGGCGGCCCGAGGGCACGCGGCTGGCGATGGATGGCGGGTGCGGGCGGCGCACCACGCGAGGTGAGAGTTTAACGTGTCTTGCTTTCAGGACCGGTTTCGATGGCCGATTGGAGGCGGACTGTCGGGAAAAGGAAGGGATCGAAGGCGGGGCGGGTGATGCCGAATGACGGCTGAGGATGCGGCTGCGGCGCCCGACCGTCGAGGACGACGATGCGGGCGCCGCGCGTGCCGGCTGCTTATTTGACCAGCGCGCCGAGCGTCGTCGTCACGGGCGCGAGCACGCCGCCGCCCGTTTTCGAGATCGCGCCGGTGCCGGTGCTGCCCGTCAGCCCCGCGACGGACGAGCCGCCGGCCGCGCCCGACACCGCTCCGGTCACGGTGCCGACCACCGACGTGAGCGCGCCTGCCGGGTTGCTGCCGCCCGTTGTGCCGCCGAGTGCGCCCGCCGACAGGAGCCCCGTGACCGGCGCGAGCGGACTCGTCGTGGCGCCGCCACCGCCGAGCAGCGTCGTGCCCGCGGTCGCCACCGTGTTGCCGGTCGCCGTCACGACGTTGCCGACGCCGGTCGTCACCGGATTGCCGCCGGTCTTCGCGATCGTCGTGCCGGCGCTCGCGACACCGTTGCCGACCGTCGTCACGAGGTTCGTGAGCGGCGCGCCGAGCGGCGTGCTCGACGCGACGGTCTGCGTGACCGACCCGACCGTCGACGTGATCGGCGTGATCGCCGAGCTGGCGGCGCCCGTGATCTGTGCGACGGGGCCGGTCGACAACTGGGTGCCGAGCGTCGCGCCGCCGATCGCGATCGTGTTGCCGAGCGTCGTGATCGCGCCGCCGACGGGCGACGTGACGGGTGCGAGCGGCGCCAGCGCCGAACCGCTTGCGCCGAGACTCGACACGACGCCGCCGGTCGCGGCGACCGCGTTGCCGAGGTTCGTGACTACGCCGCCCGTGCTCGCGACCGTCGTGCCGACCGGGTTCGACGACGCGCCGAGCTGGCCGAGCCCCAACCCGACGCCGTTGCCGAGCGTCGTGACGGCCGCACCGGCGTCCTGCACGACGGTGCCGAGCCCCTGCGTGGTCGCCGCGTTCGTGCCCGGCAGCGACTGGCCGGCGATCACCGTGCCGACACCCGACACGGTGCCGCCCGCGGCCGTCACGATGTTGCTCGACGAATCGATCGTCTGGCCGAGTGCATTGGCCGATGTGCCGGTGCCCGAGGTGCTGCCGGAGCCGCTGCCCGTGCTACCGACGGTCGAGCCGGCCCCCGACCCGCTGCCGGAACCGTTGCCCGTGCCGCCGGTCGTGGCCGTCGTATTGCCCGAACCCGATCCGCCGCCGCCGGTGCCCTGGCTCAGCGAGCCGGAGCCGCCGCACGCGGACAGCGACATCAGCGCCGCAACGCCCGCCGCGATCATGATCATTCGGAGTCCTGCTTGATGGGTGTTCGGCGTATTCATGTCGTCCTCGTATCGATTGAAGGGTTGGGTCAGGCGGCCTTCGCGTGCGCCGATGCGTCGTCGCTACGGTGGGGAAGCGGCTGGCGCATCGTTGGTTGTCTCCCTGATCGACCTGTCGTCGCGTCGCGTGTTCGCCCGTACCGGAAGCCGGAACACCTGTCGGGCGAGCAGTTTGCATTCTTTCGTATTGCTTGCCGATCACGCCGGAAAACACCGGATTCCTGGCGATCAGAGTAGGTCTGCCGGCGTGAGACGTCCTTTAACGATCGTTAAATTGAAGTAAGCGTCCGATTCAATGCCGGAATCGGGGTAATCACGGTCGACGCGGTGCGAATCGTATGAGTCGGTGCCGGTCGCGCGGGTGTCGGGCGACGGGGAAGGGAGGGAGAGCGGGAGAGGAGGCGGTGCACGCAGGCGCCGGCCCGGCCCGCCGTCATGGCGGGCAGGCGCGGGCGCTGCCCGATGCAGGGAGAAACAGGAGCGTCAGGCGTCCGGATACCACGCGTCGGTGAATTCGCTGACCTTGACGTCGGTCAGTTCCGGCCGTGCGGCCAGCCAGCCGCGCACGATCTCGCGATCGGCGTCGGTCGTCGTGCCGCGCGGCGCGCCGGAGATCACGTAGGCGCCGATACCTTCGTCCGCCGACGCGACGGTCAGCAGCCCGTTCGCTTCGACGAAGTCGATGAATGCGTCGATCAGTTCGCCGCGTTCGAGGTCGGTCATCTCGTTGCGGTAATGCGCGGTCGCGTTGAACGCGAGTTCCTGGAATTCGCCGATGTGGAGTTTCTTGCGCTGACGGCGGTTGTGGCCTTGGCTCATGGTGTGCGGTGAGTGAATGAGAGGTGGGAAAGGATCGTGCGGCGGCTGGCGCCGGCACCCTGTCGACGTGCCGCGCGACCGGGGCCGGCGGCGAAAGGGTGGCGCGTTGCGCCGTCGCGATGTCGTGTTATCTCGGGGGCGATCTTGAAACCATTCTTAAACAATTGCGCGATGGGCGTTTCGAGGAGCGGCTTGGCTCCGCGGCCCATCGCGCGCATGACCGAATGATACAGGGATGGCGAGCTTCTCCGGCCTTGCTATGGTCGGCGGCTATTCGAACCACGACGAGGGCCGTATGTCGGACGAATCGCTATTCGTACAATGGTCGTGTCGATCTCAAGCCGGGGGATCTGTTTTTCTGGGTTGCGGTCGGTGAGATCCAGGCGCGCCTCGGGTTCGATGATCTTGCTGCCGCTTCAGCAGTTTTGCTCGGTCAAGCCGATGTGCCTGCGCCCGGAAAATTCGCTACGGCGACCAAGGGCACATCGGTCGCGTCCATTGCGGCGCGCAAGCTGTTGCCGATTCAGACGAGGATGCGATTGCCGATGATCATGTCGGTGAGCGCTCGGGGCGTGCGTATCGCGTCTACGAAGAGTCTCGGTGCATGGGTTGGCCGAACCATCCCCGTGATCGGGGAAGTTTTTTTGGCTGCGGACTCGGCCGTAATCATGTTCAACACCGTGCGTCGGTATAACGCCATCGCCAAACCAGAAGACAGGGTGTTCTGATCGTGCCGACCGATACGTGGGAAAAGCTGGCCGCATTTGCGCGTGAAGAGCTTGGTCGCCCGTTGTTCGGCGGCGAACTGAGGATCGACCCGTCGTCACGCCTCGAAGAGGATCTGCGCGTGACGGGAATCGACGCAATCGAGTTCATCGACAAATGGGCGGAAACATTCGGTGTGCATGCCGACGACTTTCCCTACGGCCGGTACTTTGGCCCGGAGGGACAAGAACTGGTGACGTCGTTTCTCGCGCTGTTTTCCGAGCGATACCGTAAGCCACCGCGCGTGCCTCTGACGCTCGGCATGCTGGAACAAGCGATGCGTATCGGCCGCTGGGATACCGACACGATCGAGCGTGGCGCGCGGGAGGCTGCCCGCCGGGAATAGCCGTTCGTCGAAGCGTGTCGGTTGCGCGAAATCCTTACCGTGCCGGGCGGGATTCGCGCAACCGTACTCGACGGACCTTTACATCAGCACGATATCGTACTGTTCCTGGCTCAGGTTCGATTCCACCTGCAGCGACACCGGCTTGCCGATGAAGTCGATCAGCATTGCGAGATGCTGCGACTCCTCGTCGAGGAACAGGTCGATCACCTGCTGCGCGCCAATCACGCGGAATTCACGCGGGTTGAACTGCCGCGATTCGCGCAGGATCTCGCGCAGGATGTCGTAGCACACGGTGCGCGGCGTCTTCACCTGGCCCTTGCCCTGGCAGGTCGGGCACGGCTCGCACAGCACGTGCGCGAGCGATTCGCGCGTGCGCTTGCGCGTCATCTCGACGAGCCCGAGCTGCGAGAAGCTGTTGACTGTCACGCGCGTGCGGTCGCGCGACAGTGCCTTCTTCAGTTCGGACAGCACCGCGTCGCGATGCTCGGCGTTCTCCATGTCGATGAAGTCGATGATGATGATCCCGCCGAGGTTGCGCAGCCGCAGTTGCCGCGCGATCGTGTGCGCGGCCTCGAGGTTGGTCTTGAAGATCGTGTCGTCGAAGTTGCGTGCGCCGACGTAGCCGCCGGTGTTCACGTCGATCGTCGTCATCGCTTCCGTCTGGTCGATCATCAGGTAACCGCCCGACTTCAGGTCGACGCGGCGCGACAGTGCGCGCTGGATCTCCGTCTCGATGTTGTACAGGTCGAACAGCGGCCGCTCGCCCGTGTAGTGGTGCAGCTTCGGGCTCACGGCCGGCGTGAACTCGGACGCGAATTCCGAGAGGCGCTGGTAGGTCTCGCGCGAATCGACCTGGATGCGCGTCGTGTCGTCGTTCGCGAAATCGCGCAGCACGCGCTGCGCGAGATCGAGATCCTGGTACAGCAGGCTCGTCGCCGGCAGCCGCTGCGCCTGCGCGACGATCGTCGCCCACGTCTTGCGCAGGTACGTGACGTCGCCGGCCAGTTCGTCGGAGGTCGCATCCTCGGCGATCGTGCGCACGATGTAGCCGCCTTTCTCGTCCGGCGGGATCACCGCCGTCAGGCGCGCGCGCACGGCTTCGCGTTCGGCCTCGCTCTCGATCTTCTGCGAGATGCCGATATGCGGTTCCTGCGGCAGGTAGACGAGCGTGCGGCCCGCGATGCTGACCTGCGTCGACAGCCGTGCGCCCTTCGTGCCGATCGGATCCTTGATCACCTGGACCATCAGCGTCTGGCCCTCGAACACGGTCTTCTCGATCGGCTGGTGTGGTGCATTCGACTGCGGCTCGCCGGCGAGACGCGGATGCCAGATGTCGGCGACGTGCAGGAACGCCGCGCGCTCGAGGCCGATGTCGATGAACGCCGACTGCATGCCGGGCAGCACGCGCACGACCTTGCCGAGATAGATGTTGCCGACCCGCCCGCGCGACAGCGTGCGCTCGACGTGAAGCTCCTGCACCGCGCCTTGCTGGACGAGTGCGACCCGCGTTTCCTGCGGCGTGAGGTTGATCAGGATTTCTTCGTTCATGGTGGGATTCAGAAGGCGACACGCGCGGCGCGCAACAGCGCCGCGGTCTCAAAAAGGGGCAGACCCATGATACCCGAATGGGAACCGTCGATCCGCTCGATGAATTCGGCCGCGCGCCCCTGGATCGCATACGCGCCTGCCTTGCCGAACGGCTCGCCCGTTTCGACGTAGCGTGCGTACGCGTCGAGCGACGCGGCCGCGAAGCGCACCGACGAGCGCGACAGCGCGGGCGGCAGCAGCTCGCCGCCGGCATCGATCACGGCGACGGCGGTCAGCACCGCGTGTTCGCGGCCCGCGAGGCGCGTCAGCATCGCGAGCGCGTCATCGGCGTCGGCCGGCTTGCCGAGGATCGCGCCGTCGATCGTGACGGTGGTATCGGCAACCAGCACCGGAGCGGCCGGCTTGCCGCTCGCGACGAGGCGCGCGCGTGCGGCCTCGGCCTTTGCGACGGTCACGCGCCGGACGTACGCATCGGCGGCTTCGCCGGGCAGTTCGGCCTCGAGTGCCTCGGCGTCCTCGTCGGGGCGCGGCAGCAGCAGCTCGAAGCGTACGCCGATCTGCTGCAGCAGCTCCTGGCGGCGCGGGCTTTGCGAAGCGAGGTAAAGGGTCGGGAAAAGCGCGGCGGACGTGCTGGACGGCATGTGTCGTTATCTCGGTGAGCGCGCGCGGCGCGCGTCTCGAGGACGACACGTCATGCGCGGTGGTAGGGGTGATTCTGCGTGATGCTCCACGCCCGGTAAAGCTGTTCGGCGAGCAGCACGCGCACCATCCCGTGCGGCAGCGTCATGCTCGAGATGCGCAGCAGCACGTCGGCGCGCGCTTTCAGTTCCGGATCGAGCCCGTCGGCGCCGCCGATCACGAACGCGACGTCGCGGCCGTCCTGCTGCCAGCCGGGCAGCGCCTGCGCGAGCTGCATCGTGGTCCAGTCGCGGCCGCGCTCGTCGAGCGCCACGATGCGCGCGCCCTTCGGCAGCGCGGCCTCGATCTTCTGCCGCTCGGCCGCCATCACGCTTTCGGCGCTGCGGCCGCCCGAACGCAGTTCTGGCTTGATCTCGCGCAACTCGATGCGCAGCTCGGGCGGCATCCGCTTCGTGTATTCATCGAAGCCGGATGCGATCCAGCCCGGCATCTTGTGGCCGACCGCGAGGATGAAAAGCTTCATCGGGACGATTCGTCGCGACTTAGCGGCGGCGGGCGGCCGTCTTGCGTGCCGGGCGGGCCGGCGCTGCTTCTTCCTCGTCTTCGTCGTCTTCGCTGGCCGTGGCGAAGCCGCCGTTCGGGCCCTTGCCGCCGCCGAGCTTCATCCGCACGGGCTTGTCGCCCCAGATTTCCTCGAGGTTGTAGTACTGGCGCAGGGCCGGCTGCAGGATGTGCACGACGGCGTCGCCGCAGTCGACCAGCACCCATTCGCCGGTTTCCTCGCCCTCGGAGCTGACGATGTCGCCGCCGGCTTCCTTGACCTTGTCGCGCACGCTCGATGCGAGGGCCTTGGTCTGGCGGTTGGACGTGCCCGATGCGACGACCACGCGGTCGAACAGTTCGGTCAGGTGGCTGGTGTTGAACACCTTGATGTCTTGCGCCTTGACGTCTTCGAGGGCGTCGACGATCACGCGCTGCAGTTTGCGAATATCCATGGAATCAGGTGTGGTAGAGGCGATGTTGAAGAATATAGGCCCATACGGCGGCCGGCACATGCTCGGCCGACGCATCGGGCATTTGCGCATGGCGCGCGATGCATTCGCGCAGGTGCGCGCGGATGTCGGTCGCGGCAATGTCGAACGCGAGGGTCGTGTCGATCAGCAGGTGGCCGGCCGGCGTGGCCTTCAGCACGTCGGCGCCGGCCTGCCGCGCGGCGATTTCCTGCGCGACGTCCGGCGGCGCCGCGCCGAGCTCGAAGCCCGGTCGCGTCGACGCGCAGATGTGCGCGTAGTCGAACAGCTTGCGCCAGTCGTGCCACGTGTCGAGGCGCACGAGCTGGTCGGCGCCGATCAGCAGCGACAGCGACGCGTCCGGGCCGACCCGCTCGCGCCAGCGCGCCAGCGTGTCGACCGTGTAGGTCGGGCCGGCGTGCTCGATTTCGTCGGTGGCGACGGTCACGGTCACGCCCGGCAGCACGAGCGAATCCGCGGCTGCGCGCGTCATCGCGAGCCGATGCTCGGCGGCCGACACGTCGCGCTTCTGGTACGGCTGCCCGGCGGGCAACAGCACGAGATCGGTCAGGCCGAGCCGCTCGGCAAACCGGCGCGCGAGCGCGAGATGGCCGTCGTGGATCGGGTCGAAAGTACCGCCCAGCAAGCCGATACGACGCGGCAGCGGGGCGGGGCGGGCGGTGGTGTCCAGAAACGCGTCCTTTTCTTGGGGCAGCGGGGCGCGCGGGCTCAGACCCAGTCGCGCGGCACGATGAAGTCGCTGTACAGGCGCGCTTCGGGCGTGCCCGGTTCGGGCTGCCAGTTGTAGCGCCAGTTCGCGACCGGCGGCATCGACATCAGGATCGACTCGGTCCGGCCGCCGCTTTGCAGGCCGAACAGCGTGCCACGGTCGAACACGAGGTTGAATTCGACGTAGCGGCCGCGGCGGTACGCCTGGAAGTCGCGTTCGCGCTCGCCGTACGGCAGGTCGGCGCGGCGCTCGACGATCGGCAGGTAGGCCTGCAGGAACGCATCGCCGACGCTTTGCATCATGTCAAACGAGCGTTCGAATCCGGGTTCGGAGAAATCGTCGAAGAAGATCCCGCCGATGCCGCGCATCTCGTTGCGGTGCTTCAGGAAGAAATACTCGTCGCACCATTTCTTGAAGCGCGGATAGAGCTCGGCGCCGAACGGGTCGAGCGCATCCTTGCACGTCTGGTGGAAATGCCGCGCGTCGTCCTCGAAACCGTAAACCGGTGTCAGATCCATGCCGCCGCCGAACCAGAACACGGGCTCCTCGCCCGGTTTCGTCGCGATCAGCATCCGCACGTTCATGTGCACGGTCGGGCAGTACGGATTGCGCGGGTGCAGCACGAGCGACACGCCGAGCGCCTCGAAGCCGCGGCCCGCGAGCTGCGGGCGCGCCGCGCTCGCCGACGGCGGCAGCGCGTCGCCCGCGACGTCCGAAAAGCCGATTCCCGCACGTTCGAACACGCGGCCGCCTTCGAGAATCCGCGTGCAGCCGCCGCCGCGCAGGCGTTCGGCCGGCCCGCGCTGCCATGCGTCGGTCGCGAGCGGCGTGCCGTCGAGCGCGCCGAGCGCATCGGCGATGCGTGTCTGCAGGCCCTGGAGGTACGTGCGCACGCGCGCCACGTCGTAGGTCGAATCGGTCATGTCTGGACTGGCTGCCCCCGCCCGAAGCGGGGGCCGTAAAAAAGGCATCTGCCGGGCATTCTATCGAACCCCGGCAGAGGGGCCGCCGCCGCGCGAGGGCGGGGCGGCGGTTGCGACTTCACACGCTCTTGCGGTTGAGCGCGCGGAAACCGATGTCGCGGCGGTACTGCATGCCTTCGAAATTGATCTGGTTGATCGTGTCGTATGCATGCTGCTGCGCTTCGCGCACCGAATCGGCGAGGCCGACCACGCACAGCACGCGGCCGCCGGACGTCACGAGCTTGTCGCCGTCGCCGAGCGTCGTGCCCGCATGGAACGTGACGGCCTGCGCGGTTTCGGCCGGGATCCCGTTGATGCGGTCGCCCTTGCGCGGCGCGTCCGGGTAGCCGTGCGCGGCCAGCACGACGCCGAGCGCGGTGCGGCGGTCCCAGTCGAGTTCGACCGTGTCGAGCGTGC
This sequence comes from Burkholderia pyrrocinia, assembly GCF_018417535.1. Classification (NCBI taxonomy): domain Bacteria; kingdom Pseudomonadati; phylum Pseudomonadota; class Betaproteobacteria; order Burkholderiales; family Burkholderiaceae; genus Burkholderia; species Burkholderia pyrrocinia. Next base: position 202,253 of record NZ_CP070977.1, read on the forward strand.
CCGCGATCGCCTGCTCGACGATCTTCGAGAAATCGCTCTTCAGGCGCGCCATGATCGGCTGCGTTTCCGGGTCGCCCATCCGGCAGTTGAACTCGAGCGTGCGCGGATTGCCGTCCTTGTCGATCATCAGGCCCGCATACAGGAAGCCCGTGAAGCGGATGCCGTCCTTCTCCATCCCGCGCACCGTCGGCATGATGATCTCGCGCATCACGCGGGCGTGCATCTGCGGCGTGACGATCGGCGCGGGCGAATACGCGCCCATGCCGCCGGTGTTCGGGCCGCGGTCCTCGTCGAGCAGGCGCTTGTGGTCCTGGCTGGAAGCCAGCGCCAGCGCATGCTTGCCGTCGACCATCACGATGAAGCTCGCTTCCTCGCCGTCGAGGAATTCCTCGATCACGACGCGCGCGCCGGCATCGCCGAGCTTGTTGCCCGACAGCATCATGTCGACGGCGGCGTGTGCCTCCTCGAGCGTCATCGCGACGACGACGCCCTTGCCGGCCGCGAGGCCGTCGGCCTTCACGACGATCGGCGCGCCCTTCGCGTCGATGTACGCGTGGGCCGCGGCCGCATCGGAGAAGGTTTCGTAGTCGGCCGTCGGGATGCCGTGACGCTTCATGAACGCCTTCGCGAAATCCTTCGAGCTTTCGAGCTGTGCGGCTTCGCGGGTCGGGCCGAACACCTTCAGGCCGCGCGCACGGAACAGGTTGACGATGCCGGCCGCGAGCGGCGCTTCCGGCCCGACGAGCGTGAACGCGACGCCTTCGCGTTCCGCGAAATCGGCGAGTTCGTCGAGCGACGTGATATCGACGTTCTTCAGACGCTCGTCCTGCGCCGTGCCGCCATTGCCGGGCGCGACGTAGACCATCTGGACACGCGGCGACTGCGCGAGCTTCCACGCCAGCGCGTGTTCGCGGCCGCCGGAACCGACGACGAGTAGTTTCATGGGATTCCCCGCAGACTAGAAAACAGGGCGGCCGGCACGCTCAGGCGCGCCGGCCGCGAAATCGGTCGGGCCGCCGCCGCGACAGGAGCACGGCGGCCGGCATCTCATTCCTCGACGATGACGGCGTTCGTATACACGTCCTGCACGTCGTCGAGGTTCTCGAGCGCGTCCAGGAGCTTTTGCATCTTCGCCGCGTCGTCGCCGGTGAATTCGACTTCGTTCTGCGGCTTCATCGTCACTTCGGCGAGTTCGGCCTTGAAGCCGGCGGCTTCGAGCGCGTCCTTCACCTTCGAGAATTCCTGCCAGTCGCACAGCACTTCGATCGAGCCGTCGTCGTTCGTGTTCACGTCGTTCGCGCCGGCTTCGAGCGCGGCTTCCATCAGCGCGTCTTCGGACGTGCCGGGGGCGAACAGGAACTGGCCGACGTGATCGAACATGAACGCGACCGAGCCGTCGGTGCCCATGTTGCCGCCGAACTTCGAGAATGCGTGGCGAACTTCCGCGACCGTACGGGTGCGGTTGTCGGTCAGCGTGTCGACGATGATCGCCGCGCCGCTGATGCCGTAGCCTTCGTAACGGATTTCCTCGTAGTTCGCGCCGTCCGCGCCGCCGACGCCGCGATCGATCGCGCGCTTGACGTTGTCCTTCGGCATGTTCGCGTCGGCCGCCTTGTCGACCGCGAGACGCAGGCGCGGGTTCGAGTTGACGTCGCCGCCGCCGAGGCGCGCCGCGACCTGGATTTCCTTGATCAGGCGGGTCCAGATCTTGCCGCGCTTCGCGTCGGCCGCTGCCTTCTTATGCTTGATGTTGGCCCATTTCGAATGACCAGCCATACCTTTCTCCGTGCCCGGGCGCGCAGCGCGGGCGATTGTGCCAATGTGTCGTTGAATCGGCGGCCGTTTCGGCGGGCATGAAGCCGCGGGGCCGCGCGTGTCGAGTGGATCGAGATTTTATCACGCGGCGACCGTCGGATCGGGGCCGCCGCGCATGGCCGAACGGCCGGGCAGGCCGCCGCGGACCGGGCCGCGCGCCGCGCGGCCGCGCAGGCATGTCAGTTCTTGGTGCCGAACAGGCGGTCGCCCGCGTCGCCGAGGCCCGGCACGATGTACGCGTGCTCGTTCAGGTGCGAGTCGAGCGACGCGACGTACAGCTTCACGTCCGGGTGCGCGTCCTGGAACACCTGCACGCCCTCGGGCGCGGCGACGAGCGCGACGAACATGATGTTCGCGGCCGGCACGTTGCGGCGCTTGAGCACGTCGACCGCATGCACGGCCGAATAACCGGTCGCGACCATCGGGTCGCACAGGATGAAGACGCGATCCTCGAGGTCGGGCAGGCGTACAAGGTATTCGACCGGGCGGTGGTCCTCGGCGCGGTACACGCCGATATGGCCGACGCGCGCGGACGGGACCAGGTCGAGCAGGCCGTCCGACATCCCGATGCCCGCGCGCAGCACGGGCACGATCGCGAGCTTCTTGCCCGCGATCACGGGCGCGTCGACCTCGACGAGCGGGGTTTCGACCCGCCGGGTCGTGATCGGCAGGTTGCGGGTGATCTCATAGCCCATCAGCAGCGTGATCTCGCGCAGCAGCTCGCGGAACGTGCGCGTCGACGTGTCCTTGTCGCGCATGTGGGTGAGCTTGTGCTGGATCAGCGGGTGATCGAGGATGAAGAGATTCGGGAAACGGCTGTCCTGTTTCATGACGGGGGCGCCTTGACGGCAAAAGGGGATCGGGGCGACGGCGCCGAGCCGGCCGCCGCTTATGGCCGCAATTTTACCAAGGCGCGTCGCATGATCCGGATATTATCGACGTCTCACGACAATCCGCGCGCCGCGCGCGCCCGTTCGCCCGCCCACCGGCGCGACACGGGGCCGCATCGGCGCGCGTCGCCACCAGGGAATCGACGATGGATCTCGGCATCGCAGGAAAGACCGCGCTCGTGTGCGCGGCAAGCAAGGGCCTCGGGCGCGGCTGCGCGGAAGCGCTGGCCGCCGAGGGCGTGAATCTCGTGATCGTCGCGCGCACGCGCGACACGCTCGAGGCGACCGCCGACGCGATCCGCGCGGCGTCCGGCGTGTCGGTCACGGCGGTCGCGTGCGACATCACGACGCCGGACGGCCGCGCGGCCGCGCTCGCCGCGTGCCCGCAGCCGGATATTCTCGTGACGAATGCCGGCGGGCCGCCGCCCGGCGACTTCCGCGACTTCTCGCACGACGACTGGATCCGTGCGCTCGAGTCGAACATGCTGACGCCGATCGAGCTGATCCGCGCGACCATCGACGGGATGATCGCGCGCGGCTTCGGTCGGATCGTCAACATCACGAGTTCGGCCGTGAAGGCGCCGATCGACGTGCTCGCGCTGTCGAACGGCGCGCGCTCGGGGTTGACCGGCTTCGTCGCCGGGCTGTCGCGCAAGGTCGCCGGCCAGGGCGTGACGATCAACAGCCTGCTGCCGGGGCTGTTCGACACCGACCGGATCGCGACGACGCTCGCCGCGTCGGCGCAGGCGCAGGGCGTGACGGTCGACGAGATGCGCGCGCGGCGCACGAAGGACATCCCGGCCGGCCGCCTCGGCACGCGCGACGAATTCGGCGCGGCGTGCGCGTTCCTGTGCAGCGTGCATGCCGGCTATATCACCGGGCAGAACTGGCTGCTCGACGGTGGCGCGTATCCGGGCACGTTCTGACGCCCCCGATTCACGATCACGACAACAACCGAACGACGAAGGAACTGGAGATGAGCAAACCCCGCATCGCACTGATTGCGCACGACGCGAAGAAGGACGAGATCGTCGCGCTCGCGGGTCAATACCGCGCGACGCTTGCGCAATGCCGGCTGGTCGCAACGGGCACGACGGGCGGCCGCATCGCGGCCGCGCACGGGCTGGAGGTCGAGCGCAAGCTGTCGGGGCCGCTCGGCGGCGACCTGCAGATCGGCGCGGAACTGGCCGACGGCCGCGTCGACATCGTCGTGTTCCTGCGCGACCCGATGACCGCGCAGCCGCACGACCCCGACATCACCGCGCTCGTGCGCGCATGCGACGTGCACGACGTGCCGGTCGCGACCAACGTCGCGACAGCGCGGATGCTGCTCGACGATCTGGCGCGGAACATGCAGGACGTTTGCTAGGCGCTTGCCGCGCCCGATTGCCCCTGCCGTCGGCAGGGCCATGCACGGACAGCGGCCACGCGCGAGAATCGTGCGTCGCGACGCGCACCTGCCGCCCGGTTCCCGCATGAATCGGCCGGCCCGCGCATCGGCGACCCGGATTTTTTCCTGACCGATTGACAGACAAGGAGCAAAACGATGCCGAAAGCAATCCGATACGACCAGCCGGGCGGCCCGGACGTGATGAAGTGGGTCGATGTCGAGGTCGGCGAGCCGAAGGCGGGCGAAGTCCGCATCCGGCAGCATGCGGTCGGGCTCAACTACATCGACGTGTATTTCCGCACGGGCCTCTATCCGCAGCCGCTGCCCGGCGGCCTCGGGATGGAGGCGGCGGGCGAGGTGACGGCCGTCGGCGACGGTGTGACCGCGCTCAAGGCGGGCGACCGCGTTGCGTATGTCGGGCAGCCGCCGGGCGCGTATGCGCAGGAGCGCGTGCTGCCGGCCGAGCGGCTCGTGAAGCTGCCGGACGGCATCAGCTACGACGACGCGGCGTCGGTGATGCTGCAGGGGCTGACCGCGCACTACCTGTTGCGCCGCACGTACCCGGTGAAGGCCGGCGACACGATCCTGATCCACGCGGCGGCCGGCGGCGTCGGCCTGCTCGTGTGCCAGTGGGCGAAGGCGCTCGGCGCGACCGTGATCGGCACGGTCGGCTCCGACGAGAAAGCCGCGCTCGCGAAGGCGCACGGCTGCGATCATCCGGTCGTCTACACGCGCGAGAACTTCACGCAGCGCGTGAAGGAGATCACCAACGGCGCGGGCGTGCCGGTCGTCTACGATTCGATCGGCAAGGATACCTACGTCGGCTCGCTCGACAGCCTCGCGCCGCTCGGGCTGTTCGTCAGCTTCGGCAACGCGTCGGGCCCGCTGCCGCCGATCGATTCGAAGGAGTTCTCGTCGCGTGGCTCGCTGTTCTTCACGCGCCCGACGCTGTTCTCGTACATCGCGAAGCGCGCCGATCTCGAATCCGCGGCCGCCGAGCTGTTCGACGTGCTGCTGTCGGGCAAGGTGAAGACGAGCATCAACCAGCGTTATCCGCTCGCGGAAGTCGGCCGCGCGCATGAAGATCTCGAAGCGCGCAAGACCACCGGCTCGACGATCCTCGTTCCCTGACCCGTCCCTGCGTGCCGGCGCCACGCCGGCACGCGCCTTCGCGGGCGCGCCGCGGCGCCGCCCGTCCTGTCTCCGGTTTTCTCCCGTCCGCGTTTACACGTTTTTTATATCCGCCCCGATACCTTTGACCCGTCCTTTACGTGCGTTCCCATAAGGTTCTAGTCGTCTGAGTTCGATGACGGAGAACACAAAAATGGATGGGGTTTTTATCGGCGCCCTGGTGCTTTTCACCGCGCTGATCCTCGGTTTGATTGCCGGTTGCGAGAAGCTCGTGCAATACGGTCGCGGGGGGCGAGCATGACCTGGATGCTTTGGCTGGCAGGCGCGTCCACCGCGCTGCTGTTCGCGTATCTCGTCTTTGCGCTGCTGCGCGCGGAGGACATCGAATGAACGCGAACAACCTGTTGCAATCGCTGTTGTTCATCGTCGTGCTGTTGGCCGCGGCCGTTCCGGTCGCGCGCTACCTGACGGCCGTGATGGACGGCAGCTCGCGCGTCGTGCGCGTGTTCGGGCCGCTCGAACGCGTGCTGTACCGCATCGCCGGCGTCGACGCCGGCACCGAAATGAACTGGAAGCAGTACGCGATCGCGACGATCGCGTTCAATGCGCTCGGCGCACTGTTCCTCTACGGCCTGCTGCGCCTGCAGGGCTTCCTGCCCGGCAACCCGCAGCAGTTCGGCGCGATGACGGTCGACGGCGCGTTCAACACGGCCGTCAGCTTCGTCACCAACACGAACTGGCAGGACTACACGCCCGAGCAGACCGTCAGCTACCTGACGCAGATGCTCGGCCTGACCGTGCAGAACTTCCTGTCGGCGGCGACCGGCATCGTCGTCGTGATCGCGCTGATTCGCGGCTTCGCGCGTCATACCGCGCAGACGATCGGCAACTTCTGGGTCGACCTCACGCGCGTGACGATGTACGTGCTCGTGCCGATGTCGGTGATCATCGCCGCGCTGCTGATGAGCCAGGGCGTGATCCAGAACATGAAGGCGTTCGAGGACGTGCCGGTGCTGCAGGCCAGCACCTACGCGGCGCCGAAGCTCGACGCACAGGGCAACCCGGTGAAGGACGCCAAGGGCAACCCGGTGACGGTGCCGACCCGGCTCACGAAGCAGACGCTCGCGATGGGCCCGGTCGCGTCTCAGGAAGCGATCAAGATGCTCGGCACCAACGGTGGCGGCTTCTTCAACGCGAACTCCGCGCACCCGTACGAGAACCCGACGCCGTTCGCGAACTTCATCCAGATCTTCGCGATCCTGATCATCCCGGCCGCGCTGTGTCTCGTGTTCGGCCGCATGATCGGCGACCGCCGCCAGGGCATCGCGGTGCTCGCGGCGATGACGGTCGCGTTCGTGATCGCGGTCGGCTTCGAGGTCAGCGCCGAACAGGCCGGCAACCCGACGCTCGCCGTGCTCCACGTCGACCAGTCGGCGAGCGCGCTGCAGCCGGGCGGCAACATGGAAGGCAAGGAAACGCGCTTCGGGATCGCGCAGACCGGCATCTTCACGGTCGCGACGACGGCCGCGTCGTGCGGCGCGGTCGACACGATGCACGATTCGCTGACGCCGCTCGGCGGCCTCGTGCCGATGCTGCTGATGCAGCTTGGCGAGGTGGTCTACGGCGGGGTCGGCTCGGGCCTCTACGGAATGCTGGTGTTCGCGCTGCTCGCGGTGTTCGTCGCCGGCCTGATGATCGGCCGCACGCCGGAATACGTCGGCAAGAAGATCGAGTCGTACGAGATGAAGATGGTGTCGATCGTCGTGCTGCTCACGCCGCTGCTGGTGCTGGTCGGCACGTCGATCGCGGTGCTCGCCGATGCCGGCAAGGCCGGCATCGCGAACCCGGGCCCGCACGGCTTCTCGGAAATCCTGTACGCGTTCAGCTCGGCCGCGAACAACAACGGCAGTGCGTTCGCGGGCCTGACGGTCGGCACGCCGTTCTACAACTGGATGACCGCGATCGCGATGTGGTTCGGCCGCTTCGGCACGATCGTGCCGGTGCTGGCGATCGCCGGCTCGCTCGCCGCGAAGAAGCGCATCGCCGCGACGAGCGGCACGCTGCCGACGCACGGTCCGCTGTTCGTCGTGCTGCTGCTCGGCACCGTGCTGCTGGTGGGCGCGCTGACCTACGTGCCGGCGCTTGCGCTCGGCCCTGGCGTCGAGCACCTGATGATGTGGCTGGGCGCGTAATGCGCGCCCGCATGGCGACACATTGAAAAGACTGAAGAGATTGAAGAGATCGCAATGACTCAACATTCCGCAACACGGTCCATGTTCGATCCGGCGCTGCTGCGCCCGGCGATCGTGGACTCGTTCAAGAAACTCACGCCGCGCACGCAGTTCCGCAACCCGGTGATGTTCTGCGTATACGTCGGCAGCATCCTGACCACGATCCTGTGGATCGCGGCGCTTGCCGGCCAGGCCGAGGCGCCCGCGGGCTTCATCCTCGCGATCGCGCTGTGGCTGTGGTTCACGGTGCTGTTCGCGAACTTTGCCGAAGCGCTCGCCGAAGGGCGCTCGAAGGCGCAGGCCGCGTCGCTGCGCAGCGCGAAGAAAGACGTGATGGCGAAGAAGCTCAACGAGCCGCATCCGAAGTCGCCGATCCGCATCACGACCGCGACCGAGCTGCGCCGTGGCGACGTCGTGCTCGTCGAGGCCGGCGACGTGATCCCGGCCGACGGCGAGGTTGTCGACGGTGTCGCGTCCGTCGACGAATCGGCGATCACCGGCGAATCCGCGCCGGTGATCCGCGAATCGGGCGGCGACTTCTCGTCGGTGACGGGCGGCACGCGCGTGCTGTCCGACTGGATCGTCGTCAAGGTCACCGCGAACCCGGGCGAAGCGTTCCTCGACCGGATGATCGCGATGGTCGAAGGCGCGAAGCGCAAGAAGACGCCGAACGAGATCGCGCTGACGATCCTGCTCGTCGCGCTGACGATCGTCATGCTGCTCGCGACCGCGACGCTGCTGCCGTTCTCGACGTTCGCGGTCGAGGCGATGAAGGCCGGCCACGTGGTGACGATCACCGCGCTCGTCGCGCTGCTCGTGTGCCTGATCCCGACGACGATCGGCGGCTTGCTGTCCGCGATCGGCGTGGCGGGGATGAGCCGGATGATGCAGGCGAACGTGATCGCGACGTCGGGCCGCGCGGTGGAGGCGGCCGGCGACGTCGACGTGCTGCTGCTCGACAAGACCGGCACGATCACGCTCGGCAACCGCCAGGCATCGACGTTCGTGCCCGCTCCGGGCGTGACCGAGGAAGCGCTGGCCGATGCCGCGCAACTGTCGTCGCTCGCCGACGAAACGCCGGAAGGCCGCAGCATCGTCGTGCTCGCGAAGGAGCGCTTCAACATTCGCCAGCGCGACATGGCGCAACTGCATGCGACGTTCCTCGGCTTTTCCGCGCAGACGCGAATGAGCGGCGTCGACCTGCCCGGCCGCGAGATTCGCAAGGGTGCGGCCGACGCGATCCGCCGCTACGTCGAGACGCACGGCAGCCGGTTCCCGGAAGAAGTGCGTCGCGCGGTCGACGAGGTCGCGCGCCGCGGCAGCACGCCGCTCGTCGTGGCCGACCTGCATGAAGGCGCTGCGCGCGTGCTCGGCGTGATCGAGCTGAAGGACATCGTGAAGGGCGGCATCAAGGAGCGCTTCGCGGAACTGCGCAAGATGGGCATCAAGACCGTGATGGTGACGGGCGACAACCGGCTGACGGCCGCGGCGATCGCGGCGGAAGCAGGCGTGGACGATTTCCTCGCGGAAGCGACGCCGGAAACCAAGCTCGCGACGATCCGCGAGCACCAGGCGGCCGGCCGGCTCGTCGCGATGACGGGCGACGGCACCAACGACGCGCCGGCGCTCGCGCAGGCCGACGTGGCGGTGGCGATGAACACGGGCACGCAGGCCGCGAAGGAAGCGGGCAACATGGTCGACCTCGACTCGAACCCGACGAAGCTGATCGAGATCGTCGAGATCGGCAAGCAGATGCTGATGACGCGCGGCTCGCTGACGACGTTCTCGATCGCGAACGACATCGCGAAGTACTTCGCGATCATCCCGGCCGCGTTCGTGACGACGTACCCGCAACTGCGCGTGCTCGACATCATGCACCTGACGTCGCCGGCGTCCGCGATCCTGTCGGCGGTGATCTTCAACGCGCTGATCATCGTCGCGCTGATCCCGCTCGCGCTGAAGGGCGTGCGCTATCGTCCGCTCGGCGCCGCGTCGCTGCTGCGCCGCAACCTGCTGGTCTACGGCCTCGGCGGCGTGCTGCTGCCGTTCCCGTTCATCAAGCTGATCGACATGACGCTCGCCGCACTCGGCTGGGCCTGAGGTCTTGAAGGAAACATCATGAAAACGTTGATTCGTCCGCTCGTCGTGATCTTCGTCGTGCTTGCCGCCGTGACGGGGCTCGCTTACCCGGCCGTGATGACCGTGTTCGGCCAGGCCGTGTTCCCGTCGCAGGCGAACGGCAGCCTGATCGAGAAGGACGGCAAGGCGGTCGGCTCCGCGCTGATCGGCCAGCAGTTCGATGCGCCGAAGTACTTCTGGGGCCGGCTGTCGGCCACGGCGCCGATGCCGTACAACGCGACCGGTTCCGGCGGCTCGAACCTCGGCCCGCTGAACCCGTCGCTCGCCGACCAGGTGAAGGGGCGCATCGCCGCGCTGCGCGATGCCGGCACCGACCTGTCGAAGCCCGTGCCGGTCGACCTCGTGACGGCGTCGGCGAGCGGCCTCGATCCGGAGATCACGCCGGCCGCCGCCGCGTACCAGGTCGAGCGTATCGCGAAGGCGCGCAACCTGGCGCCCGACGCGGTTGCGCAACTCGTCGCCGCGAACACGACGGGCCGCCAGTTCGGCGTGCTCGGCGAGCCGCGCGTGAACGTACTGAAGCTGAACCTCGCGCTCGACGCGGCGCAGGCCGCGCACTGAGCGTGCGTCCGGGCCCCGGCCCGGCACCCGGCGCGGCCCGAGCCGCGCCGGACGCACATTTTCCCGACGGCGCATGCGCCGTCTTTGCCTTTTGCGGCGATTTGGAACAACAATGCTCGTACTCGCGCGCATCCGGGCGCTCCGCCTTCCTGACGCATGAACCGTCCCGATCCAGACCAACTCCTCGACAAGCTGCAGCGAGACGAAGCAAAGCAGCGTCGCGGCCAGCTCAAGATCTTCTTCGGCGCATCGGCCGGCGTCGGCAAGACCTACGCGATGCTGCAGGCCGCGCGCCAGCGCCTGCAGGACGGCGTCGACGTCGTCGTCGGCATCGTCGAGACCCACGGCCGCAGCGAAACCGCCGCGCTGCTCGACGGTCTCGACGTGCTGCCGCTCGCACGCATCGACTATCGCGGCCGCACGCTCGCCGAATTCGATCTCGATGGCGCGCTCGCCCGCCAGCCGCAACTGATCCTCGTAGACGAACTCGCGCATTCGAACGTCCAGGGCGCCCGGCACCTGAAGCGCTGGCAGGACGTCTACGAACTGCTCGACGTGGGCATCGACGTGTATACGACCGTCAATGTCCAGCATCTCGAAAGCCTGAACGACGTGGTCGGCGCGATCACCGGCATCCGTGTGTGGGAGACCGTGCCCGACCGCGTGTTCGACGCGGCCGACGAGGTCACGCTCGTCGACCTGCCGGCCGAGGAGCTGCTCGAGCGGATGCGCGACGGCAAGGTCTATCTCGCGCAGCAGGCCGAGCGTGCGGTGCGCAACTTCTTCCGCAAGGGCAACCTGATCGCGCTGCGCGAACTGGCGCTGCGGCGCACGGCCGACCGCGTCGACGCGCAGATGCGCGAATACCGCGCCGACCGTTCGATCCAGCGCATCTGGCAGGCGCGCGAACGGCTGCTCGTGTGCGTCGGGCCCGGCGCCGAAGCGCCAACGCTCGTGCGCGCGGCCGCGCGGCTCGCCGCGAGCCTGAAGGCCGACTGGATCGCCGTGTATGTCGAGACGCCGCGCCTGCAGCGGCTGCCCGACGCGCAGCGGCAGCGCACGCTCGACGCGCTGAAGCTCGCGGCCGAGCTCGGCGCGGAGACGGCCACGCTCGCCGGCGCCGATGCGGTCGCCGCGCTGATCGGCTATGCGAAGGTGCGCAACGTGTCGAAAATCGTCGCGGGCGGCTCGCCGAAGGTCGGGCTCGTGCGCCGCTTCGCGCGTCCGTTCGGCGAGCAGCTTGCCGAACGCGCGGGCGACGTCGACCTGATGCTGATCCGCGCGTCCGCGAGCGACGAGGCGCGCGCCGCGCCGCTCGACCCGCGCGCGCGCGACTGGCGCGATGCGTTCGCACAGTTCGGCACGCACCGTTCGCCGCCGCGGCACTACGTGTACGCGGCCGCGATCTGCGCGGCGATCACGGTCGTCGCGAGTCTCGTGTCCGAGCGGCTCGATCTCACGAACCTCGTGATGCTGTACCTGCTCGGCGTCGTGTTCTCTGCGGTGCGACTCGGGCGCGGCCCGGGCGTGCTGCAGTCGTTCCTGTCGGTGGCCGCGTTCGATTACTTCTTCGTGCCGCCGCGCATGTCGTTCTCGGTCAGCGACACGCAATACCTGCTGACCTTCTTCGGCATGCTGCTGACGTCGCTCGTGATCAGCCACCTGACGTCGACGCTGACGCGCCAGGCGAGCGTCGCGCAGCGCCGCGAGCGCCGCACCGGTGCGATCTACGCGATGGCGCGCGAGCTGGGCGCGGCGCTGACGACCGAGCAGATCGTCGAGATCGGCAGCCGCCACGTGGGCGAGGTGTTCCGCGCACGCGTCGCGTTCCTGTTGCCCGACAGCGCGGACAAGGTGCGCCAGAAGATCGAGGAGCCCGACGCGGCCGTCACGCTGACGGGCGCCGATCTCGACAGCGACGTCGGCCAGTGGGTGTACGACCAGCAGAAGCCGGCCGGCCGCGGCACCGACACGCTGCCCGCGACGGCCGCGCTGTACCTGCCGCTGAAGGCGCCGATGCGCACGCGCGGCGTGCTCGCGGTCGCGTCGCGCGAGCCGCGCGAACTCGAGGTGCCCGAGCAGCAGCGGATGCTCGATGCATTTGCCGCGCAGATCGCGCTCGCGCTCGAACGCGTGCACTACGTCGAGATCGCGCGCGACGCGCTCGTCAACATGGAGTCCGAGCGGCTGCGCAACTCGCTGCTGTCGGCGATCTCGCACGACTTGCGCACGCCGCTCACGACGATCGTCGGCTTTTCGTCGATGCTCGCGAACGGGCGCGCGGCCGCGCAGGGCGGCGACGCCGCGGCGGCCGAACGATTCGCGCAGCGCGAGGGCGAGCTCGTCGACGCGATCCACGACGAGGCGCTGCGGATGACGGGCATCGTCACGAACCTGCTCGACATGGCGCGGCTGCAGGCCGGCAGCCTGCAGCTCAAGCGCCAGTGGTCGCTGCTCGAGGAAACCGTCGGCGCCGCGCTCGCCGCGTGCAAGCGCGTGCTCGCGCGCCATCCCGCGCGCGTGTCGCTGCCGGCGGACCTGCCGCTGCTGCAGATGGACGCGGTGCTGATGGAGCGCCTGTTCACCAACCTGTTCGAGAACGCGGCGAAGTACACGCCGCCCGATACGCCGATCGACATCGGCGCAGAGCGCGTCAGCGACGACGGGCTGCCGTTCGTGCGTGTGCACGTCGACGATCACGGCCCGGGGCTGCCCGCCGGCATGGAAACGCGGATCTTCGACAAGTTCACGCGCGGCGAGAAGGAATCGGCGACGCCGGGCATCGGGCTCGGCCTCGCGATCTGCCGCGCGATCGTCGAGGCGCACGGCGGTAAAATCGGCGCGCTCAACCGCACTGCGCCCGACGGCCACGTGACGGGCGCACGCTTCTGGTTCACGCTGCCGGTCGAGACGCCGCCGGCCGCGCCTGCCGTGCCCGACGACGAATCCGATGTGCCGGGCGCATCGTCCCCATCCGAGTCATTGCCAGACCATGAGTGAACCCAGCCTGACCGTCGTCCTGATCGAGGACGAAAAGCAGATCCGCCGTTTCGTGCGCGCCGCGCTCGAAGAGGAGGACATCGCCGTGTTCGAGGCCGAGACGGGCAAGCAGGGGCTGATCGACGCGGCGACGCGCAAGCCCGATCTCGTGATCGTCGACCTCGGTTTGCCCGACACCGACGGCCTCGACGTGATCCGCGAGCTGCGCGGCTGGTCCGAGGTGCCGGTGATCGTGCTGTCCGCACGTACGCAGGAAGAGGAGAAGGTCGCGGCGCTCGACGCGGGCGCCGACGATTACCTGACCAAGCCGTTCGGCGTGTCCGAACTGCGCGCACGGATCCGCGCGCAACTGCGCCGGCGCAACCAGGGCGGCGCGAACGAGTCGCCGAAGGTGAGCTTCGGCACCGTGACCGTCGATCTCGCGCTGCGCCAGGTGTGGCGCGACGGCGAGATCGTGCACCTGACGCCGCTCGAATACCGGCTGCTCGCGACGCTCGTGCGGCACGCGGGGCGCGTGCTCACGCACCGCCAGTTGCTGCGCGAAGTGTGGGGGCCGTCGCACGTCGAGAGCCATCACTACCTGCGCATCTACATGGCGCACCTGCGCCAGAAGCTCGAGCGCGACCCGGCGCAGCCCGAGTACATCGTCACCGAGACGGGCGTCGGCTACCGGCTGGTCGGTGCCGCGTGACGGGCATCGCGCGGCGGCGCCAGCCCGGGCTGGCGTGACGCCGCGCGCCGGCAGGGTTGCGTTGACGCGACAGTCGCGCGGCCGGCGCCGGCCTTGCACACCGGCCGCGCATTCCCCGTTATGCTGACCGTTCCGCGAACAAGAACGAGGAGCGTGCAATGTCCGTCCGTCTGACCGTCATCTGTGCGCTGGCGCTGGCTGCGCCCGGCGTGTTCGCCCAACCGCTGCCGCCGGGGCAACAGCCGCCCGCCCAGGCCGCGCTCGCCAATCCCGCGTCGGTCAACTGCGAGAAACTCGGCGGTCGCCACGTGATCCGCAGCCTGCCGCGCGGGCAAGTCGGCATGTGCATGTTCAAGGATGGCCGTGCGTGCGAGGAGTGGGCGCTGTACCGCGACGACCGCTGCGTCGGCGGCGTCGGCGGCGTCGCGCCGAAGCGCGTGTCGAACTGACCGGGCCCGGCCGATCCTGCCCCGGATCGGCCGCCGCCCATGTGCCGCGTCCGGCGTGTCCGTAAGCGTCTTGTTATACTCGGCGCCGCCCGGGGACGACCCCGGGTCATTCGCTTCAACGGGGACGGCCCCGTCCGAGATGGAGTACGTCGGGATGGCGTGGGTATTGTTGTTGATTGCCGGTTTGCTGGAAGTGGCCTGGGCGGCCGGCATGAAATCGTCGGACGGCTTCACGAAGCTCGGTCCGTCGGTGTTTACGATCGTGACGGCGCTGGCCAGCTTCGGGCTGCTCGCGGTCGCGATGCGCCAGTTGCCGCTCGGCACCGCGTACGCGGTGTGGACGGGCATCGGCGCGGTCGGCGCGTTCGTGTTCGGCATCGTGATGATGGGCGAGGCGCTGACCGCCGCGCGCGTCGCGAGCGCTGCGCTGATCGTCGCCGGACTGATCGGCCTCAAGCTGTCGTCGGTCGCCTGACGACGGCATCCCGGGCGTGCGCGCCCGGGTACCGCACTGCGGAATTGCGCGGCTGCCCGGATAGCCTGTCTATAATGGAACGCATTCGGGCCTGAATGCCGTTGTGCCGTTCGCGGCATGCGGCGCCGGTCGCCACGCGCCGCGCGGCCGGTCTGACCGACCCGATCCGATCGATCGGCAAAGCGCACGGAAAGTGCAAGGAGAGGGCCATGATCGAAGCCATTTCGCTCGGCGCGGGGCTCGCGTGGGCGAGCGGGCTGCGCCTGTACCTGACGGTGCTGATCGCCGGCGTGCTGGCGCGGGTCGGTTGGCTCCATCTGCCCGACACGCTTGCCGTCCTGATGTCGCCGTGGGTCATCGGCGCCGCAGCCGTGCTCACCCTTACCGAATTCCTTGCCGACAAGATCCCCGCGTTCGATTCGCTGTGGGATGCCGTGCACACCTTCATCCGCATCCCGGCCGGCGCCGTGCTCGCGGCCGGCGCGCTCGGCCATGCCGATCCGACCGTGCTGGCGGTCGCGGGGCTCGCCGGCGGTTCGCTTGCCGGCGCCGCGCACGTGGCGAAGGCCGGCACGCGCGCACTGATCAACCTGTCCCCCGAACCGATTTCGAACTGGGTCGCGTCGTCGACCGAGGACGGCCTCGTGGTCGGCGGGCTCGTGCTCGCTTTCTTCGTCCCGCTCGCGTTCCTCGTGCTGCTCGCGGCCTTCATCGCCGCTTCGGCCTGGGCGCTGCCGCGCCTGTGGCGCGGCGTGTCGGGCGGCTTTCGCGGGATGGCGAACCACATGGTGTCGCGGCTCAACTCGATCGGGGGGAAGCGCGATTGAAGGGGCGGCAACACGCGGCGCAGCCGCCGGCCGGGCAACCCGGCCATGACAAAACCGCGCATGCCGGCCGTTTCGGCCTGCGCGACCTGATCCGCCAGGCCGCACGGATGACCGCGCGCGACTGGCGCGCGGGCGAGTTGACGCTGCTCGTGTTCGCGCTGGTGCTCGCGGTTGCGGCACTGACGAGCGTCGGCTTTCTCGCCGACCGGCTGCGCCAGGGGCTCGAGCGCGACGCGCGCCAGATGCTCGGCGCCGATTTCGTCGTGCGCGGCGACCGTCCCGTCGATCCGTCGTTCGACCGCCAGGCCCGCGCGCTCGGCCTGCGTACCGCGACGACCGCGATCTTCCCGAGCATGATCGCGTCCGCCACGGGCGGGCAGCCGACCGATGCAGCACCCGCGCGCCTCGCAGCCGTGAAGGCCGTGTCGTCCGGGTATCCGCTGCGCGGTGCGGTCGAGATCCTGCCCGCCGGCGCCGCTGCCGCGCACAAGGCGGACGCGATTCCCGCGCCCGGCACCGTGTGGGCCGATCCCGCGCTGCTCGACGCGCTGCACCTGAAGGCGGGCGATACCGTGCGCGTCGGGCTGCGAACGTTTACGGTCGCAGCGTCGATCACCCGCGAACTCGATCGCGGTTTTTCGTTCGTCAATTTTTCGCCGCGACTGATGATGCGCGCGGACGAACTCGCCGCGACGGGGCTCACGGGCTACGGCAGCCGCGTCACGTACCGGCTGCTGGTTGCCGGCGACGCGCAGGCCGTCGCGCGCTTCGAAACCTATGCGCACGAACGTGTCGACGGCGGGAAGCTGCGCGGCGTCGGTCTCGAGTCGTTGCAGGAAGGCCAGCCGCAGGTGCGGCAGACGCTGGATCGCGCGCGCCATTTCCTGACGCTCGTCGCGCTGCTGACCGCGCTGCTCGCGGCGGTCGCGATCGCGATGGCCGCGCAGCGCTACATGCGGCGCCATCTCGACGGCTGCGCGACGATGCGTTGCCTCGGCGTGAGCCGCCGCACGCTCGGCGCGCTGTTCGCATTCGAATTCGTCGGCATCGGAATCGTGTCGGGCGCCGCGGGCGCGGTGCTCGGCTACGGCGGTCACTGGGCATTGCTGGCTGCGCTCGGCGGACTGATCGACGTCGTGCTGCCGCCGCCCACGCCGTGGCCGGCGCTCATCGGTGTGGGCGCCGCGCTGGTGCTGCTGCTCGGCTTCGCGCTGCCGCCGCTCGTGCCGCTCACACGCGTGCCGCCGGTGCGCGTGCTGCGGCGCGAGTGGGGCGATGCGTCGCGCACCGCGTGGGCCGCGTATGCGATCGGCGTCGTGCTGTTCGCGGGGCTGCTGATCGTGGCCGCCGGCAACCTGAAGCTCGGCCTGATCGTCGCGGGCGGCTTTGCCGGCGCGCTGGTGGGTTTCGCGCTGATCGCGCGGCTCGTGTTGTTCGCGGCCGCGCGCGCGGTGCGCAACGCGCGCGTGGCCGCGGGCGTCGGCTGGCGTTACGCGCTCGCGTCGCTGCATCGGCGCGGCACGGCCAGCGCGCTGCAGATCACCGCGCTCGCGCTCGGCCTGATGTGCCTGCTGCTGATCGCGATCACGCGCAACGACCTCGTCGCGGGCTGGCGGCAGTCGACGCCGCCCGATGCGCCGAACCAGTTCCTGATCGACATCCAGCCCGACCAGCGCGACGACGTCGCGGCCTATCTGGCCGCGCACGGCGTGCGCGACGCGGTGCCCGCGCCGATGGTGCGCGGCCGCCTCGTCGCGATCAACGGCAAACCGGTGAATCCGGACGCCTATCCGTCCGACGAGGCGCGCCGGCTCGTCGACCGCGAGTTCAACCTGTCGTATACGACCGAGCTGCCGTCCGACAACCGGGTCGTCGCAGGCGACTGGTTCGGCACCGCGGCCACGCCGCAGATCTCGATCGAGGCCGGTCTCGCGAAGACGCTGAACGTGAAGCCGGGCGACACGCTGCGCTTCGACGTGACGGGGCTGACGGTCGATGCGCCGATCACGAGCGTGCGCAAGCTCGACTGGGGCACGTTCCGCGTCAACTTCTTCGTGCTGATGCCGCCGCCGGCATTGAAGGATTTCCCGGCCGTCTACCTCACGAGCTTCCATTTGCCCGCATCGGACGCCGCGTTGCTCGATCCGCTGATCGCGCGCTACCCGAACCTGACCGCGATCGACGTCGCGCCGATTCTCGCGCAGTTGCAGCGGATGATGCTGCAGGTCGTCGGTGCGGTGCAGTTCCTGTTCGCGTTCACGCTCGCGGCCGGTGTGCTCGTGCTGTACACGGCGCTCGCGGGCTCGCGCGACGAGCGGGTGCGCGAGGCCGCGCTGCTGCGCGCGCTCGGCGCGTCGCGCGCCCAGGTGAACGCGGTGCAGCGTGCGGAATTCGTCGTGGTCGGCGCGCTGGCCGGCGTGCTGGCGTCGGCGGGCGCGATCGCGGTCGGCTGGGTGCTTGCGTCGCGCGTGTTCGACTTCCGGCTCGCCGTCGATCCGTGGCTCGTGCCGGCCGGCATCGCGGCCGGCGTCGCGTGCGCCGGTGCGGCCGGCTGGCTGAGCCTGCATAATGTGTTGCGGCGCCCCGCGCTGCAGTCGCTGCGCGACGCGTAAGCGTCGCCGGCGGCCCCGAAGATCCTGTTTCCGACTATCCGTATGACCGATGTGAATGACGATGCGCCGTCGCAACCGACGGCGTTCGAGCTCGTGGGTGGCGAAGCCCGCGTGCGCGAAATGGTGGACCGCTTCTACGACCTGATGGACCTCGAGCCCGAGTTCGCGCAGATCCGCGCGGTGCACCCGCCGTCGCTCGACGGTTCGCGCGACAAGCTGTTCTGGTTCCTGTGCGGCTGGCTCGGCGGCCCCGACCACTACATCAGCCGGTTCGGCCATCCGCGGCTGCGCGCGCGGCACCTGCCGTTCCCGATCGCGTCGGTCGAGCGCGACCAGTGGCTGCGCTGCATGGCGTGGGCGATGGAAGATGTCGGGCTGCCCGAACCGCTGCGCGAGCGGCTCATGCATTCGTTCTACGACACGGCCGACTGGATGCGCAACCGGCCCGGTTGATCGACCGGTACGCCGCTGCCTGCGCGCGGGACGATCTGCGTCTGGGCGCGTGCGCCGCGCGGCGCGACACTGGCCGTTTCCCCCTTCGATACGAGGCTCGCCCGATGACGACACAAGCGCTGTTTCGCGAAGACGCGTACCTCACGCAATGCAATGCGGTCGTCCAGGCCGTCGACGACGACGGCATCCGGCTCGACCGCACCGTGTTCTATCCGCTCGGCGGCGGCCAGGCCGGCGACACCGGCACGCTGACACTGCCCGACGGCAGCACGATCGCGATTGCCGATACGCGCAAGGCAAAGTTCGACGGCGCGACGCCCGACGACGCCGTGCACGTGCCGGCACCGGGGCAGGAGGCGCGCGTCGCGGCGCTCGTGTCCGGCACGCGCGTGGTTGCGGAGATCGACTGGCTGCGCCGCTACCGGCACATGCGCCTGCATACGGCCGCGCACCTGATGTGCGCGGTGTTGCCGTACGCGGTCGACGGCTGCAGCGTGACGGCCGACTACGTGCGGCTCGATTTCGCGACGTCCGACGCGATCGACCGCGACGACGTCGAGCGGCGCCTTGCCGGCCTGGTCGACGGCGCGCATCCGGTCACGACCGAGTGGATCACCGACGACGAGATGGCCGAGCGGCCCGAACTCGTGCGCACGATGAGCGTGAAGCCGCCGATGGGCCTCGGCCGCGTGCGGCTGCTGCGTATCGAGCATGTCGACCTGCAGCCATGCGGCGGCACGCATGTGCGCAACACGTCGGAAATCGGCGGCCTGCGGGTCGCGAAACTTGAAAAGAAGAGCGCGCGGACACGGCGCCTCGTACTGGAGTTTGCATGACGATCGACACCGGGGGGGCGGGCGCGGCGACGCTGGATCCGCAAGCGCGGGAGATTCTGGATTTCTGGTTCGGCGAGTCGGGCTCGGCCGAATTCGGGCAGGAACGCAAGATCTGGTTCAACGGCGGCGCGGCGTTCGACGACGTGCTGCGCACGCGCTACGGCGCGCTGCTCGACGCCGCGTGCGACGGTGCCTGCGATCACTGGGCCGGTTCGCCGTCGGGTGCGCTTGCGTTGATCGTCGTGCTCGACCAGTTCTCGCGCAACATCCATCGCGGCACGCCGCGCGCGTTTGCCGCCGATCCGAAGGCGCTCGCGCTCGCACGCCGCGTCGTCGCGGCCGGCTGGGATGCGCAACTGCCGAGCGGCCATCACCGTGCATTCGCGTATCTGCCGTTCGAGCACGACGAAGCGGCCGAGAGCCAGCGCGAGTCCGTGCGCCTGTGCGCGGGCATTCGCGACGAGGCAGGGTGCGAGAGCTATCATCGCTTCGCGTTGCGGCATGCGGCCGTGGTCGAGCGCTTCGGCCGCTTTCCGCACCGCAACGCGATTCTCGGCCGCGCGTCCACCGATGAGGAGACGGCGTTTCTTCGCGAGCCCGGTTCGTCGTTCTGAAGCTTCGAGCGGTTGCGTGAGTGCCGAGGGGAGGGGCGAGCCCGCGGATTCACGCGGGTGCGTTGGCAGTCGGGGAAACCGGCCGGCGGCGCGCATCGCCCGGAGATTGCGCACTGCTCAGGCGGCCGGTCTCGACCTTTTCCGGAGATGAAGACAGGCAAGACGGCGCGTCGCGCCGTCTTGCATCACTGCAGGTGCTGTTCGGGCGTGCGCACGTAGACGCGCAGCAGTTCCTCGTTGTCGCCCGGACGCGCGCCCGTCCAGAACAGTTTCCATTCGCTGCCGGGCGCCGGATCGACGGCCCGCACACCCTGGACGATCATCCACGTGCAGCGCGTCGTCTTCGCGTCGTCGATCGGCGTGTGCTGGATGCCGGAGAAGTAGTACAGCATCGGCGCTTCCGATTCGCCGAGCCCGTGCAGGCTCGCCATGCAGTCGCCGTCGTTCCATTCGAGCGCGAGATGCGCGTTCAGGTCGTCGAACACCGAGCGGTAGCTCTTCGCGACGTCGAGCCACGGCAGCAGCAGCGTATAGACGAGCCCCCACGCAACGAGTGCGCCGGCGCCCCACGACAGCACGCCGCGCCAGAGGCCCGTCGTGCGCAGCTTCGGCAGCAGCGACAGCCAGCCGGCCGTCAGCGCGAGCGCACCGATCACGAGCGCGGGCTCGATCGGCATCGTCCAGTCGAGCGGCAGCCAGCGGCCGAGCGGCGCGAGATCCGCGCGCGACGCGGCCGGATCGGCCATCACTGCCCAGATTGCCCAGGCGAGCGCGGCGGCCGTGCCGAACAGCACGCGGCTGAAGTAATCCCACGCGAGATGCAGCGTGCGCGGAATGCGTTCGATCGCCTGCGCGGCGACCAGTGCGAGCGGCGCGAAGAACGGCAGGATGTAGAGCTGGCGCGACGTCGCGGACACTTGCAGCACCGCGAGCCCGATGCCGGCGAACAGCACGGGCAGCGCGATGCGCGGCGTGCGCCAGTCGCGCCACGCACCGCGCGCGAGCGCGACGATCGCGAGCGGCGCGACCGGGAAGCCGACGAGCAGGAACGCACGCAGGATGAAGAAAGGCTTGTCGTTTTCCGCGCCGAGTTCGGGGACGGAGAAGCCGAAGAAACGACCGACGTTGTTGTCCCAGAACCACGTCATGAACAGCGTCTCGGAGCGCAGGAACAACGCGGTCGGCCAGATCAGCGCGAACGGCGCGAACACGAGCGCGGCGACGCCGAGCGAGCGCGCGAACGAGCGGGTGCGGCAGGCCGGGTAGAGCGCCAGCGTGCCGACGAGCGTGGCCGCGAACACGAGCGGCACGAACAGCCCCTTCGTCATCAGCGCGATGCCGACGCCCGCGCCGAAGATCGGCGCGGCCCAGCGGCCCGACGGCCGGACCGGCAGCCCGTGCCGCATCTGCTGCGCGCGCGCGACGTGCTGGATCACGAGTTCGAGCAGCCCGCAGAAGCCCATTGCCGTACCGGCGAACAGCGCGACGTCCGTCATCATGTCGTGCATGTGCTTGATGACGACGAGCGTGCCTGCGCTCAGCACGACGGGACCGATCACGCGCAGGTCGAACCAGCTATCCGCGCGGCTGGCGACGCGCGCCGCGCGTGCGATGAAGCCGAACGCGAGCGCGGCGAACAGCGCGCTCGCGAGCCGTGCCGCGTCGTGCAGCGGCATCACGCGCTGCAGCAGCCACGCGAGGCTGGTCGCGACCCATGCGTAAAGCGGCGGCTTTTCCATGAACGGCAGGCCGGCATTGGTCGGCACGACGAAGTCGCCCGTCTCGAGCATGTGCTGGATGATGCCGAACGTGTAGGTCTCGTCCTGTTTCCACGGATCGTGGCCGAGCACGCCCGGCAGCGTGTATGCGCAGATCAGGGCGGCGACGAGTAGCCACGCGCGCCAGCCGAGCAGGAGCGCGCGGTTGCGCGTGGTGCTGGTTGCGGCGGTCGCGGCGATGACGGGGGTGCCGGCGGTGTCGAGCGTCGCGGTGAGGTCGGCGTTGGCGGTCGAGCGGGTGTGCGGGGCCGGAGCGGGCACAGACGTGCGTCGCCGGCCGGGCGCTGCGGTTCCAGGCATGGAAAAGATCTCGGGTCGAGTCGAGCGGGTCCGGCGACATGGGTCGGACCGATAAGGGCCACATCAAGGCGGCTGGGAACAGGCGTTTATGACACCTGTCTGACTGGCCGCTAGTAGATCACGGAACTGTTACGGATGTTTACTGAAACCTTCACGAAATTGTGGAGATTTGTGGTGTCGTGACGACAGATTGTTTCAGGCAGCGGTTTGGACGTGCCGCGCGTGCGGTTACCGGCCGCCGCCGACGTCGAGCAGGGCGCCCGTCGTGTAGGACGCCGCGTCGCCGAGCAGCCAGACGATCGCTTCGGCAATCTCCTGGGCTTCGCCCGCGCGGCCGAGCGGTGTTTGTGCGCCGAGGCGGGCCGCACGGCCCGGCTGGCCGCCGCTCGCGTGAATTTCGGTCTCGATCAGGCCGGGGCGTACCGCGTTGACGCGCACGCCGTGCGGGCCGAGTTCCTTCGCAAGGCCGATCGTCAGCGAGTCGACCGCGCCTTTCGAGCCCGCGTAGTCGACATATTCGTTCGGCGAGCCGAGCCGGGATGCGATCGACGATACGTTGACGATCGCGCCGCCCCGGCCGCCGCGGTCGGTCGACAGCCGGCGCGCGGCTTCGCGCGCGCACAGGTACGCGCCGAGCACGTTGGTGTCGAACATCCGCCGCAACCGGTCGGCCGGCATGTCGGCGAGCGGCATCGACGGCGCGACGATACCCGCGTTGTTGACGAGCGCGTCGAGGCGTCCGAACGCGGCCGCGACGGTGTCGAACATCGCGACGACGTCGGCTTCGTTCGCGACGTCGCCCGCGACGACGCATGCACGGCCGCCCGCGTCGCGGACGGCCTGCGCGGTGAGTTCGGCTGCGGCCGCGTCGCGCGCGTAGTTGATGCCGACGTCCCAGCCGCGCTCGGCCGCGAGCACGGCGGTCGCGCGGCCGATGCCGCGGCTCGCGCCGGTGATGAGGACGGCCTTGCGGCCGGACGCTGTGGTCATCGTGTGCGGTTCCCGGGGAGGGTTACTTCGCCGCGTCGGGCGCCCACTTGTCGCGGACGGGCGGTTCGTAGCGGCGCAGCCGCTCGATCAGTTCGACGGGTTCCGAATCGACGCACAGCGCGTCGAAATAGGCCGGCTGCATGAAGCCCTCGTCGACCGTATGGCGCAGCAGCGCGATCAGCGGATCGTAGAACGAATCGATGTTGTAGAGCGCGACGGGTTTGCGGTGGTAGCCGAGCTGCGCCCACGTGTAGACCTCGAAGAGCTCCTCGAGCGTGCCGGCACCCCCAGGCATCGCGACGAACGCGTCGGAGAGGTCGGCCATCATTTTCTTGCGGTGGTGCATGTCGGGCACGACGTGCAGTTCCGACAGCCCCGTATGGCCGACTTCCTTGTCGACGAGCAGTTCGGGAATCACGCCGACCGCATGGCCGCCGGCCGCCATCACTTCGTCGGCGATCACGCCCATCAGGCCGACCCGGCCGCCGCCGTACACGAGCGTGAGGCCCGCAGCGACGAGCGCACGGCCGAATGCGCGCGCGGCGTCGGCATAGACGGGCCGCACGCCGGACGACGAGCCGCAGTAAACGCAGACCGCCTTCATTGCTTGGCATCCTTGGCGGGAGCCTGCCCACTGACGACCGGGCTGTCGGCGGGGCGGGGCGAACCGTCGCGCGGCGGCAGGTAGTCGGTGAACTGGCGCTTCGGCAGCTTGCCGGAGACCAGGTCGTCGAACAACTGGCGCGAACGCCCGCGCAGGTACGGCGCCATCACGGAGATCACGTGCATGCTGACCTGGTGCAGTTCCTCGCGGATCGCGTCCTGGTCGTTGTACTTGCGCGGATGCATCACGTACTGATATGACAGCCAGTACGTCGAAATAACGGCCATGTTGGTGGCAATGACCTCGATCTCGGCAGGCGTCGCGACCATCTCGGTGTCGGACACGAGCAGTTCGCACATCTCGCGCGCGAAGCGCACCTTGTGGCTGATGATCTGCTTGAAGTGCGTCTCGAGCGTGCGGTTGCGGGCGAGCAGGTCGTTGAGGTCGCGATACAGGAACCGGTAGGTCCACATGAAATCGGCCATGTACTGCAGGTACGACCAGGTTTCGTCGATCGTCGGACGGTGATCTTCGGGAAAGCGCAGCCGCCGTTCGATCTGCTGCTCGAACTGCGCGAAGATGCTGTTGATGATGTCGTCCTTGTTGCGGAAATGGTAGTACAGGTTGCCTGGACTGATTTCCATTTCCTCGGCGATCGTCGTGGTCGTGACGTTCGGCTCGCCGATCTCGTTGAAGAGTTTCAACGACAACTCGAGAATCCGTTCGCGGGTGCGGCGGGGAGGTTTCGCTTCCATGTCGTCCGGCCCTGTGTGTGCCGGACTGGCGGGCGCTGCAATCGATGCTGCGTGATTCGTCCGGCGCGGGTTGCTGTTCTATGTCTAGCGGACGATTATAAACCGGGGTTTCGCCACATCGGGCGCATTTCGTGATCTCGGCCCCGCGCGACGGATGGTGCAGCGCCGCACGCGGGCGATGCGCAACGCACCCGCAGGCCGCCGTCTGGAAGCCTAGAAGCCGAGCCAGTGCGCCACGACCGGGCCGAGCACGAAGCCCCACGTCGTGATGCACGCGAACAGCGCGACCGTCACGGCCGCGCTGCCGAGGTCCTTCGCGCGCTTGGAGAGTTCGTGGCGCTCGAGCGAGATGCGGTCGATCGCGGCCTCGACGCTCGAGTTCAGCAGCTCGACGATCAGCACCAGCAGCACCGAGCCGATCAGCAGCGCGCGCGACGCGGCCGGCACCGGCGCGAACGCGCCGATCGGGAGCATCAGCGCGGCGAGCGTGAGCTCCTGGCGAAACGCGCTCTCTTCGCGGATCGCGACACGAAATCCGTTCAACGAATGCTTGAGTGCGTACCATGCGCGCGTGATGCCGCGGTGGCGCTTGTACGGGTTCGGCGGCAGCGGCGCCAGTTGATCGTCGGGGCCGAGCGGCTCGGACGCGTGCGTGTCCGTGTCGCCGTGCGGCTCTTCCTCGTCGAACGGGCGGTGCTGTTGCTGCGTCGCGGCGGGTGGCGGGGTCTTGTCGTTCAGGTCTCGTTTCAAACGGCGGCACCTTCGGCTGGCGAGTACGCGGTCTTCGGCAGCGGCTTCAGGTGCGATGCGAACTGCTCGGATGCCGCGCGCCACGAGAAGCGTTCCGCCCACGCGCGTGCGGTCGAGCGTTCGATCTTCAGCGCCTCGAGGCAGGCTTCCTGCAGGTCGTCGTGCATCGCGCCGGCGTCGCCGCCGCTGAGCACGTCGATCGGGCCCGTGACGGGATACGCGGCAACCGGCGTGCCGCAGGCGAGCGCCTCGAGCAGCACGAGGCCGAACGTGTCGGTGCGACTCGGGAACACGAACACGTCGGCCGCAGCATACACCTTCGCGAGCTCGGCCTGTGACAGCACGCCGAGATAGTTCGCTTCCGGATAGCGCGACTTCAGTTCCGCGAGCGCGGGGCCTTCGCCCGCGACCCACTTCGAGCCGGGCAGGTCCAGGCGCAGGAACGCCTCGACGTTCTTCTCGATCGCGACACGGCCCACATACAGGAAGATCGGCCGCGCGGTATTGAGCACCTTCGATTCCATCGGGCGGAAGATGTCGAGATCGACGCCGCGGGTCCACAGCACGACGTTCGTGAAGCCGAACTTCTCGAGGTCTTCCTTGACGACCGGCGTCGGCGCCATCACCGCGAGCGACGGGCCGTGGAACCAGTGCAGGAACCGGTAGGTCGCTGCCAGCGGGATACCGAAGCGCGCCTGCACGTATTCCGGGAAGCGCGTGTGATACGCGGTCGTGAACGGCAGCTTGTGGGTGCGCGCATAGCGGCGCGCGGCGAGGCCGAGCGGGCCTTCGGTCGCGATGTGCAGCGCGTCGGGCGCGAACGCGTCGATCCGCGCGCGCAGCTTGCGGTACGGCAGGATCGACAGGCGGATCTCGGGGTAGGTCGGGCAGGGCACCGTGCGGAATTCCAGCGGCGTCAGCAGTTCGACGCGGTGGCCGAGTGCGGTCAGTTCGCGGGACGTGCTCTTCAGCGTGCGCACGACGCCGTTGACCTGCGGTTCCCACGCGTCGGTGACGATCATGATCTTCATCGCGGCATGTGTCCTGTGAGTTGGGGTGGGTCAGGCAGTGGCCTTGGCCTTGCGCGACGGAGCAGCGGACGGTGCGCTGCGCATCACCGTCCAGTAGACGATCTTCAGTTCGCCTTCCATCGTTTCGACGAGCGCCGACAGGCTTTCAACCCAGTCGCCGTCGTTGCAGTACAGCACGCCGTCGATGTCGCGGATCTCCGCCTTGTGGATGTGGCCGCAGACGACGCCGTCGCAGCCGCGGCGGCGTGCTTCGTCGGTCATCACGGTCTCGAACTGCGAGATGAAGTTGACTGCGTTCTTCACCTGGTGCTTCAGGTACTGCGACAGCGACCAGTACTGGAAGCCGAGCCGGTTGCGGATCCGGTTGAACCAGCGGTTCAGCACGAGGATCAGCGTGTAGAGCGTGTCGCCGAGGTACGCGAGCCATTTCGCGTGCTGGATCACGCCGTCGAACAGGTCGCCGTGCACGATCCACAAACGTTTGCCGGCGAGCGTCGTGTGGAACGCCTCGCCGCGCACCTGGATGTCGCCGAACGCGAGGTCGCAGAATTGCCGCGCACCTTCGTCGTGGTTGCCGGGGATGTAGACGACCTGCGTGCCCTTGCGCGCCTTGCGCAGGATCTTCTGCACGACGTCGTTGTGCGCCTGCGGCCAGTACCAGCCTTTCTTCAACTGCCAGCCGTCGATGATGTCGCCGACCAGGTACAGGTATTCCGAATCGTTGTGACGCAGGAAGTCGAGCAGGTACGGCGCCTGGCAGCCGCTCGAGCCGAGGTGGATGTCGGACAGCCAGATGGTGCGGTAGCGATGGGTGGACGGGTCGGGATCGTCGTGCTGCGTGGCATGCGCAGCAGGCGGTTCTTGCGACGCCAGGGCATCGGTTGCGGCCGCGCCGGATAGGAAAGCGGTGGCGGCGCGAGCGCCGAGCGGTTGACGGAACAGGGAGGTCGCAGACGTTTTCTGACCCATGCATGACTCGCGCCGGTTGACATTACCGGCATTCCGCCATGCGGGCGTGACTGTGCCGTGACAGTCACGAGACGTTCTTATTACGACCGTTCAAGGATGTTTAGCAGTGAATGTCGACGCGTTGTGTAGGCTGTCGAACCGACCATTAGGCCGGCATCGGATAGGGCGGTGTGGCGCGCGCGACGGGCCGTCGCGGACGGGCTTTCGTCTGACGGATGGGGCGGGGGAAATCGACGCAGGCAGGGGCGCCGGGCGGTACGTCAGCGCTGGATCGCGACGACACGCGTGCGTGCGATCCGGTCGTGCGGAAACTGGCGGTCGGCATGCAGCCGGGCGGCGCAGGCCCACGCGACGATCCATGCGGCGGTGAGCGCCAGCGTGACCGGCACCGACAGGCCGAGGAGCGGATGCAGTGCGAGCGGCGGCAGGAACCACAGCCAGCCGAGCGCATAGCGGACGAGCGCGTGGCCGGCGCTCAGCGGCCGGCCGCTCGACGATTCGAGTCGTAGCCGCCAGGTCTTCATCGGCAGCGTCTGGCCGCCGTGGGTCCAGAACCAGACGAAGTACGCGCCGACGACGAGCGCGATCCAGGCGGCGAGCAGGTTGTGATGGACGAGGCCGTTGCGTTGCTGCGTGGCGAGGCTGAACGCGAGCCCCGCGAAGAACACGACGCCGAACAGCAGCACGCCTTCATAGAGCAGCGCGGCGAGGCGCCGCCGCACGGACGGCGCGGCGGCCGGCGTCTCGGGCGCGCGGGCGTTCGCCACGGCCGCTCAGGAACCCTTGAACAGCGAAGGCGCGTCGGCGGGCGACACCGGTGCGACTGCAGCGGGCGCAGACGCGGCGCCGGCCGTCGACGGCGCGGGCACCGGCGGCGCGGCGGCGCCGGCCGAGGCGGGCGCCGCTGCGGTGGCTGCACCGCTTGCCGGGTGCTCGTGCGAATTGACGAGGCGGCGGACGTCACGGTCGGCGACGGTCGGCGGCGCGCTGACGACGCTCGGCCGGCGGCGGCGCTCGGCGGCCGCGAGACGTTCCTTCTGCTCCTCGGGGAGTTGCTGGTAGGCCTTCCACGCGCGCTCGCGCGCCTGCGCGGAAAGCTCCTTCGCGCTCTGGTAGTTTTCGCGCGCGACGCGGCGCTGGTCGGGCGTCATCCGCGCCCATTCGGACATCCGGTCCTGCAGGCGCTTTTGATCATCCGGCGTCAACTTCGCGAAACGCGATGCGATCTTCAGCCATTTGCGCTTGCGGGCGTCGCTGAAGCCGTCCCACTGGTCGGCGAACGGCGCGAGTGCCGCGTGCTGCGCCGGCGTGAGGCGTGCCCACGACAGCGGGCCGGTGGCGGCCGGCAGCGGCAGTGGCGGGAGGTCGGTGGTCAGCCCGGTCGCGGCCGATGCGGGCGCGGCAGGGCTGCTGGCCGCGACGGTCGTCGTCGCGGGGGGCGGGTGGAATCGCGAATACGTGGCGACGTAGGAAACGGCGATCGCGATCACGCATCCGAAAAATACGGCCAGGCCGCGCTTCTGACTCACCCGTGCGATCCCCTCGTTATTGTCTGTTAGTGAGCGTGCGAAAGATACGCGTTGAACCCGTGATCGAGATACGCGTTGAGCGGCAGGTCGTCGCTGAGCATCGCCGCGTCGATATCGGCGAGTTCGGCGGTGCGCTGCATGTCTTCCCAGTAGGCGATGCCGATGAGCCCCGCGAGCAGAAGCGCGAGCGGCCACGCGCGCAGCAGGCGGCGCGCGAACGACGCGTACGGGCGGCCGGCCTGCGGGCGGCTCGTGGGCACCGGGCCGTAGGCGCCGGCCGCGCCGGCGAAGGCCGGCACGAACACCGGCGCGGTCGCGGCCTCGGGCTTCTTGCGCGCGAGCGCAGCCCGGCGGGCGACGGCCAGCCGATCGGTGGTCGCAGCAGGCAGTGCGGCCGTGCGCTCGTCCAGCGCGCGGCGCACCTTCAGCGCGAATTCGTGTTCTCGGTTTGCGGGAGCGAAGCTCATAGCGTGATTCCTTTGGCCTTGAGCGCTTGCGCCAGGGTGTGGGTGGCTCGTGAGCAGTGCGTCTTGACGCTGCCTTCGGAGCACCCCATTGCGGCGGCAGTCTCGGCGACATCCATATCTTCCCAATAACGCATCAGGAACGCTTCCCGTTGACGCGCCGGAAGTTTCTGGATTTCTTCGTCGATCAGGGCCAGAACCTGCTCTCGTTCGAGGCGGTGCTCGCTGCTCTCGACGCCCGCGTTGTCGTCCGCGGATTCGAGCGTTTCGAGCGGATCGAAGTCGTCGTCGTCGGTGTTGTTCAGCGACGAGAAGAGCGTGACCCAGGTGTTGCGGACCTTCTGCCGGCGGAACCAGTCGTGGATCGCGTTCTGCAGGATCCGCTGAAAAAGCAGCGGCAGTTCGGCCGCGGGCCGGTCGCCGTATTTCTCGGCCAGCTTGATCATCGCGTCCTGCACGATGTCGAGCGACGCATCGTCGTCACGCACCGCGTACGCAGCCTGCTTGAACGCGCGCCTTTCGACGCCCGCCAGAAAGTCGGCGAGTTCCTTGTCTGATGCCATTCCGTGAAGGTATGCGCTGCGGACCGCTGCGTGGTGTAAAAGGTCGAAAAATTTCGTAAAACCCGCGGATGCTAACAAATTTTCGCGCTGCTTGGCACCGGTTTGGGCGCCGCGCGTTGCGCGCGAGCCGCGACGGCGGGGTGCCGGGCGGCGTGCATGATGCGCTGCGGGATATTTTGCTTGACGACCCATTCGCGACCCGCTATCGTCAACGATTCGCAACATGAAGTGATGGTCTCATTTGAGGCTGGCCCAAGAAGCCCGCCCTTCAAACTGGACGCGCCGCTTGAACCCGAGCCACAAGCCCGGCAGAGAGCACCCGATCAATTTTTTGCCGAAAATTCGAAAGGTCAAAATGAACATGCCCAGCGCGGAATTCTCCACGTCGGAACCCCTTTCCCCTCCCGATAGCGACTCCATCGGCGGCACCGTGCTCATGAAGGCACTGGCTGACGAAAACGTCGAATTCATCTGGGGCTACCCCGGCGGCTCGGTTCTCTATATCTACGACGAGCTTTACAAGCAGGACAAGATTCAGCACGTGCTGGTGCGCCACGAACAGGCGGCCGTGCACGCAGCCGATGCGTATGCGCGTTCCACCGGCAATGTCGGCGTCTGTCTCGTGACGTCGGGCCCCGGTGTCACCAACGCGGTGACCGGCATCGCGACGGCCTATATGGATTCGATCCCGATGGTCGTGATCAGCGGCCAGGTGCCGACTGCCGCGATCGGCCAGGACGCATTCCAGGAATGCGACACCGTCGGCATCACGCGTCCGTGCGTGAAACACAACTTCCTCGTGAAGGACGTGCGCGACCTCGCGGAAACCGTCAAGAAGGCGTTCTATATCGCCCGTACCGGCCGTCCGGGCCCGGTGCTGATCGACATCCCGAAGGACATCTCGAAGACGCCGTGCGAGTACGTGCCGGTCAAGAGCGTGTCGCTGCGTTCGTACAACCCCGTCACGAAAGGCCATTCGGGCCAGATCCGCAAGGCCGTGTCGCTGCTGCTGACGGCGAAGCGCCCGTACATCTATACGGGCGGCGGCATCATCCTTGCCGACGCGTCGCGCGAGCTGAACCAGTTCGCGGACCTGCTCGGCTACCCGGTCACGAACACGCTGATGGGCCTCGGCGGCTATCGCGCGTCGGACAAGAAATTCCTCGGCATGCTCGGCATGCACGGCACCTACGAAGCGAACATGGCGATGCAGCACTGCGACGTGCTGATCGCGATCGGTGCCCGCTTCGACGACCGCGTGATCGGCGACCCGGCGCACTTCGCGTCGCGTCCGCGCAAGATCATCCACATCGACATCGACCCGTCGTCGATCTCGAAGCGCGTGAAGGTCGATATCCCGATCGTCGGCGACGTGAAGGAAGTGCTGAAGGAACTGATCGAGCAATTGCAGACGGCCGAACACGGCCCCGACACCGAGGCGCTCGCGCAATGGTGGAAGGACATCGAGGGCTGGCGCGCGAAGGACTGCCTGAAGTTCGATCGCGAAAGCGAGATCATCAAGCCGCAGTACGTGGTCGAGAAGGCGTGGGAGCTGACGGACGGCAATGCGTTCGTGTGCTCGGACGTCGGCCAGCACCAGATGTGGGCTGCGCAGTTCTACCGCTTCAACAAGCCGCGTCGCTGGATCAACTCCGGCGGCCTCGGCACGATGGGCTTCGGCCTGCCGGCAGCGATGGGCGTCAAGATGGCGCACCCGGACGACGACGTGCTGTGCATCACGGGCGAAGGCTCGATCCAGATGTGCATCCAGGAACTGTCGACCTGCCTGCAGTACGACACGCCCGTGAAGATCATTTCGCTGAACAACCGCTACCTCGGCATGGTTCGCCAGTGGCAGCAGATCGAATACAGCAAGCGCTATTCGCATTCGTACATGGATGCGCTGCCCGATTTCGTGAAGCTCGCCGAAGCGTACGGCCATGTCGGCATGCGGATCGAAAAGACCTCGGATGTGGAGCCGGCGCTGAAGGAAGCGCTGCGCCTGAAGGACCGCACCGTGTTTCTCGACTTCCAGACCGATCCGACCGAAAACGTCTGGCCGATGGTACAGGCCGGCAAGGGCATCACCGAGATGCTGCTCGGATCGGAAGATCTGTAACGGCGCGACGCGCGCTTGAGCCCGATGCTGCCGCCTTCACGAAGGGCGGTGCGGCACGCGGCGGCGCGCGGCGCGAGTGAATCGACACGGACACATTCTGGAAGAAGCGAACATGAGACACATCATTTCCGTCCTGCTGGAGAACGAACCGGGCGCGCTGTCGCGTGTAGTCGGTCTGTTTTCCGCACGCGGCTACAACATCGAAACCTTGACGGTGGCGCCGACCGAAGACCAATCGCTGTCGCGGCTCACCATCGTTTCCATTGGCTCCGACGACGTGATCGAACAGATCACGAAGCATCTGAACCGCCTGATCGAGGTGGTGAAAGTGGTGGACCTGACCGACGGTGCACACATCGAACGCGAGCTGATGCTGATCAAGGTACGTGCAGTGGGCAAGGAGCGCGAAGAAATGAAGCGGATGTCGGACATTTTCCGCGGCCGCATCATCGACGTGACCGAAAAGACCTACACGATCGAATTGACGGGCGCGAGCGACAAGCTCGACGCATTCATCCAGGGGCTGGACGCGAGCGCGATCCTCGAGACCGTGCGCACCGGCAGCTCAGGCATCGGACGCGGCGAGCGCATCCTGAAGGTGTGATGCCGAAATTGCCAATGAGGCACGCCGGGTGCGCCGTCATGTCCCGGCCCGCAGTACTCCATCCGAACGAATTGTTGAATTTTTGAATTAGCGAAGGAACCCATCATGAACGTTTTCTACGACAAAGACGCTGACCTCTCCCTCATCAAGGGCAAGCAAGTCACGATCATCGGCTACGGTTCGCAAGGCCATGCACACGCGCTGAACCTGAAGGAAAGCGGCGTGAACGTGACGGTCGGCCTGCGCAAGGGCGGCGCGTCGTGGAGCAAGGCCGAGAACGCCGGCCTGTCGGTCAAGGAAGTCGCGGAAGCGGTGAAGGGCGCAGACGTCGTGATGATGCTGCTGCCGGACGAGCAGATCGCCGACGTGTACGCGAAGGAAGTGCACGCAAACATCAAGCAGGGCGCAGCGCTGGCATTCGCGCACGGCTTCAACGTCCACTACGGCCAGGTGATCCCGCGTGCCGACCTCGACGTGATCATGATCGCGCCGAAGGCACCGGGCCACACCGTGCGCGGCACGTACTCGCAAGGTGGCGGCGTGCCGCACCTGATCGCGGTTGCGCAGAACAAGTCGGGCGCGGCACGCGACATCGCGCTGTCGTACGCGGCAGCGAACGGCGGCGGCCGTGCGGGCATCATCGAGACGAACTTCCGTGAAGAGACCGAAACCGACCTGTTCGGCGAGCAGGCCGTGCTGTGCGGCGGTACCGTCGAGCTGATCAAGGCTGGCTTCGAGACGCTGGTCGAAGCAGGCTATGCGCCGGAAATGGCGTACTTCGAGTGCCTGCACGAACTGAAGCTGATCGTCGACCTGATCTACGAAGGCGGCATCGCGAACATGAACTACTCGATCTCGAACAACGCCGAGTACGGCGAGTACGTGACGGGCCCGCGCGTCGTTACGGAAGAGACGAAGAAGGCGATGAAGCAGTGCCTGACCGACATCCAGACGGGCGAGTACGCGAAGAGCTTCATCCTCGAGAACAAGGCAGGCGCTCCGACGCTGCAATCGCGCCGCCGCCTGACGGCCGAGCACGAGATCGAGCAGGTCGGCGCGAAGCTGCGCGCGATGATGCCGTGGATCGCGAAGAACAAGCTCGTTGACCAGACGAAGAACTAAGCACCGCGTGCTGTTCCGGCCCTTCGAGTGGAGGGTCGGCGTCAAAAAGCCGTCCGAAGGCAGCAGTGCCCCGGGCGGCTTTTGTTATGCTACGGGCTTTGCAATTCACCGAACACAGAACGAATCCATGAACTATCCTCATCCGATCATCGCGCGCGAAGGCTGGCCGTTCATCGCGATTGCTGCCGTCATCGCGCTGTTGATCCACGCCGTCGGGGGCTTCGGCTTCGCGTGGCCGTTCTGGCTGCTGCTCGCTTTCGTCGTCCAGTTCTTCCGCGATCCGCAGCGCCCGATCCCGGCGCAGCCGAACGCGGTGCTGTGCCCGGCGGACGGCCGCATCGTCGCGGTCGAGACCACGCAGGATCCGTACGCGAACCGCGAAGCGCTGAAGATCAGCGTGTTCATGAATGTCTTCAACGTCCATTCGCAACGTTCGCCGGTCGATGGCGCGATCAGCAAGGTCGAGTACTTCCCGGGCGCGTTCCTGAACGCGGCGATCGACAAGGCGTCGACCGAGAACGAGCGCAATGCGGTCGTGATCCAGACGGCGAGCGGCAAGACCGTCACCGCCGTGCAGATCGCAGGCCTCGTCGCCCGCCGGATTCTCTGCTACGTACGCGCCGGCGAGCCGCTGTCGCGCGGCCAGCGCTACGGTTTCATCCGCTTCGGTTCGCGCGTCGACGTGTACCTGCCGATCGGCAGCCGCGCGAAGGTGTCGATCGGCGAGAAGGTCTACGCGTCGTCGACGATCCTCGCCGAACTCGAGCAGTAAGCGGCGAGGCGCACGATGGCCGCATTCAAACCGCGTCGGTCGCGCAACGGCACCAGCCAGCCGCCGCGCCCGTTCCGCCGCAACAAGCCGCTCACGCCCGATCCGGCACCGCTCGAGAGCCGCCGCGCTTCGCGCCAGCGGTTCCTGAAGACGCGCGGCATCTACCTGCTGCCGAACGCGTTCACGACCGCCGCGCTGTTCTGCGGCTTCTTCGCGGTCGTGCAGGCGATGAACGTGCGCTTCGAGATCGCCGCGATCGCGATCTTCGTCGCGATGGTGCTCGACGGGATGGACGGGCGCGTCGCACGCATGACGCATACGCAGAGCGCGTTCGGCGAGCAGTTCGACAGCCTGTCGGACATGGTGTCGTTCGGCGTCGCGCCCGCGCTCGTGATGTACGAGTGGGTGCTGAAGGATCTCGGCCGCTGGGGCTGGCTTGCCGCGTTCGTCTACTGCTCGGGCGCCGCGCTGCGCCTCGCGCGCTTCAACACGAACATCGGCGTGGTCGACAAGCGCTTCTTCCAGGGGTTGCCGAGCCCGGCCGCCGCCGCGCTGATCGCGGGCTTCGTGTGGCTCGCGACCGACAACCGCGTGCCGATGAAGCTCGGCTGGCTGCCGTGGGTCGCGTTCGTGCTGACGATCTACGCGGGCGTGACGATGGTGTCGAACGCGCCGTTCTACAGCGGCAAGGCACTCGACGTGCGGCACCGCGTGCCGTTCGCGGCGATCCTGCTCGTCGTCGTCGCGTTCGTGCTCGTGTCGTCCGACCCGCCGCTGATGCTGTTCTGCCTGTTCGTGCTGTACGGGCTGTCCGGCTACGTGTTCTGGGCCTACATGGCGATCCGCGGGCGCGCGAATCCGGCGCGCTCGTCGCAGCGCGATCACTGACGCGCGATTTGCCCGAAAACGGCGACCCTGGGCCGCCGTTTTCATTTGCCCCTTTTTCGAATGGAGCCGCCGGAACCTCGGGGTGCCGTCCGATTGCGCGCCCAACGGAATGTCGCTATAGTTTCCGGCATGACTGCATTTCCCCGCCTCTCCCTCCTTCTAGCCGGTGCGCCGCTACGCGCGCTAGCGTTGGCGCGCCTGCCGCGCTGACCGTTCTCGCCCTCCGTCAAGCCTCGTCTGTTGTTGAGCGTCGCCAGCGGTGGCGCGATCTCATTACGTTTGACTTCCATATAAAGAGCCCTGGAGCCTCCCCATGACAGACAAGCTGATCATTTTCGATACGACGTTGCGTGACGGTGAACAATCGCCCGGCGCGTCGATGACGAAGGAAGAGAAGATCCGTATCGCGAAGCATCTCGAGCGGATGAAGGTCGACGTGATCGAGGCCGGTTTCGCCGCCAGCTCGAACGGCGATTTCGACGCGATCCACACGATCGCCGGCCTCGTGAAGGACAGCACGATCTGTTCG
This sequence comes from Burkholderia pyrrocinia, assembly GCF_018417535.1. Lineage (NCBI taxonomy): Bacteria > Pseudomonadati > Pseudomonadota > Betaproteobacteria > Burkholderiales > Burkholderiaceae > Burkholderia > Burkholderia pyrrocinia. Next base: position 238,134 of record NZ_CP070977.1, read on the forward strand.
CTGGCCCGGGCCAACGACAAGGACATCCAGCGCGCGGCCGACGCACTGAAGCCGGCCAACAGCTTCCGGATCCACACGTTCATCGCGACGTCGCCGCTGCACATGGAAAAGAAGCTGCGGATGACGCCCGACCAGGTGTTCGAGCAGGCGCGCCTCGCGGTGCGTTTCGCGCGCAAGTTCACCGACAACGTCGAGTTTTCGCCGGAAGACGGCAGCCGCTCCGACCTGGACTTCCTGTGCCGCGTGCTGGAAGCCGTGATCGCCGAGGGCGCGACGACGATCAACATCGCCGACACGGTCGGCTACGGCGTGCCGGAGCTCTACGGCAACCTCGTGAAGACGCTGCGCGAGCGCATTCCGAACTCGGACAAGGCAATTTTCTCCGTGCACTGCCACAACGATCTCGGGATGGCCGTCGCGAACTCGCTCGCCGGCGTGAAGATCGGCGGCGCGCGCCAGATCGAGTGCACGATCAACGGTCTCGGCGAGCGTGCGGGCAACACGTCGCTCGAGGAAATCGTGATGGCCGTGAAGACCCGCAAGGACTACTTCGGCCTCGACGTCGGCATCGACACGACGCAGATCGTGCCGACGTCGAAGCTCGTGTCGCAGATCACCGGTTTCGTCGTGCAGCCGAACAAGGCCGTGGTCGGCGCGAACGCATTTGCGCACGCGTCGGGCATCCACCAGGACGGCGTGCTGAAGGCACGCGACACCTACGAGATCATGCGCGCGGAAGATGTGGGCTGGACCGCGAACAAGATCGTGCTCGGCAAGCTGTCGGGCCGCAACGCGTTCAAGCAGCGCCTGCAGGAGCTCGGCGTGTCGCTCGACAGCGAAGCCGAGCTGAACGCCGCGTTCATGCGCTTCAAGGATCTGGCCGATCGCAAGGCAGAGATCTTCGACGAGGACATCATCGCGATCGTATCCGAGGAATCGGCGTTCGCGCACGAGCAGGAGCACTTCAAGTTCGTGTCGCTGTCGCAGCGTTCGGAGACGGGCGAGCAGCCGCAGGCGAAAATCGTGTTCGCGGTCGAAGGCAAGGAAGTGACCGGCGAGGCGCGCGGCAACGGTCCGGTCGACGCGACGTTCAACGCGATCGAGGGCGAAGTCGGCAGCGGTTCCGAACTGCTGCTGTACTCGGTGAATGCGATCACGACCGGCACGCAGGCGCAGGGCGAAGTGACCGTCCGGCTGTCGAGGAGCGGGCGGATCGTCAACGGCGTCGGCACCGATCCGGACATCGTTGCTGCGTCCGCCAAGGCGTACATCTCAGCGCTGAACAAGCTGCATTCGAAGGACGACAAGGTCAACCCGCAGCGCTCGTAAGCGCCGCGCGTTGCGCATCACCGAAACGCCCCGTGCGGCCCTGCGCCGCCGGGGCGTTTTTCATCTGCCGCTCATTCGGCGGCAGGCGCACGGAACAGCCAGCGGCGCGTAGCCGCGCGGGGCGCCGGGCTGCGTCGGCGGAACTCGACCGCGATCCCGCGCCGCGGCGCATCGGCGACGAACGCGTCGAGCAGTTCGAGCACGTCGTGATCGATGTAGTCGGCGCGTGTCGCGTCGATGATGACCGCCGCCCGGTCCGGAATGTGCCGCAGATGGTGCTTGACCTGCACCTTGCCGAGAAACGATACGTCCTTGCGGAACGACAGCAGGAAGTGGTCGTCGTGCTGCGCGAGCGTGACAGGGCTTTTCAGGTTCGCGGCGGCGACCGCCAGCACGCTGCAGGCGAGGCCGAACGCGATGCCGAACAGCAGGTCGACCGCGAGCACGCCGGCGATCGTCGCGGCGAACGGCACGAACGCGGCCGGCCCCTGCTTCATCACGGAGCGGAACAGCGCCGGTTTCGCGAGCTTGAAGCCGGTGTGGATCAGGATCGCGGCGAGGCTCGCGAGCGGGATCAGGTTGATCAGGCCGGTGAGCGCGAACACGCTCGCGAGCAGCAGCATCCCGTGGACGATCGCTGACATCCGGCTCTGCGCGCCCGCATTGACGTTGACCGAGCTGCGCACGATCACCGACGTGATCGGCAGGCCGCCGACCGCACCCGCGACGAGATTGCCGACGCCCTGGGCCTTCAGCTCGCGGTCGGGCTGGGTCGGCCGGCGCTTCGGGTCGATCTGCTCGACCGCTTCGAGGCTCAGCAGCGTCTCGAGGCTCGCGACGACCGCGAGCGTGATCGCGACGCGCCACACGTCCGGATTGACGAGCTGCGCGAAGTTCGGGCCGAGCTCCGCGTGCTTGAGCGATGCCGCGAAGGCCGCGAACGATCCGAGTTCGGGCAGCGTCACGCGATGGGCGGCGCCCGGCGCGACCGACGGCGCGACGACACCCAGCACGACCGTCGCGCCGATGCCCAGCACGACGACCGCGAGCGGCGCGGGCACCGAGCGCACCAGCGCGAAGCGGCGCAGCGCGGGCGTGTCCCACGCGATCAGCAGCGCAAGCGACGCGAGCGCGACGGCCGTGGCGGCCCATGCGACCGGCAGGCCCGGCCAATTCGCAAACGATTGCGCGGCCGAGCCGCCGATGCCGAACGCGAACGGGATCTGCTTCACGATCAGCAGCAGGCCGATTGCGGCGAGCATGCCCTTGATGACGGGCGACGGCACGTAGGCGGCGAAGCGGCCGGCGCGCAGCATGCCGAGCCCGAACTGCAGCACGCCGGACAGCAGCACCGCGAGCAGGAATGCGGAGAAGCTGCCGAGTTGCGCGATCCCTTCGACGACGATCACGACGAGGCCGGCGGCCGGCCCGCTGACGGACAGCGACGAACCGCTCAGCAGCGCGACGACGATACCGCCGACGATGCCGGACACGAGCCCGGCGAACGGCTCGACGCCGGATGCATTGGCGATGCCGAGACAGAGCGGCAGCGCGACGAGGAAAACGACGATGCCGGCGACGATGTCGCGCGGCAGGGTGGACAGGCGCTCGTTCAGTTTCATGGTTGGGGCGATTTCATTGGCGTAGGGGCGGGGACGAATCAGCCGAGCGCGGCGGCCGTTGCCGCCTGCACGGGTTCGACGTCGGCAGGCAGCGTCGCGTAGCCGGAATCGAGCTCCAGCAGGCGGCCGTCGGCGAGCGAAAAGATCCAGCCGTGCACGAGCGGCGGCCGTTCGCGGCCGCGCACGATCGGCGACGCGCGCAGCAGCCGCACCTGTTCGAGCACGTTCAGCTCGGCGAGGCGGTCGGCGGCGGCCGTGTCGTCGAGCCCGTCGAGCGTGTCGCGATGGCGCCGCGCGAGCGCGCAGAGCGGCGCGATGCGGCGCGCGACGTGCGGCAGGTCGGACGGCGGCGGCAGCAGCGATGCGCGTACGCCGCCGCACCCGTAGTGCCCGCACACGATCACGTGGTCGACCTGCAGCACGCGCACCGCGTACTCGAGCACGCTGGCGGAATTGTCGTCGTCGGGATGGAACAGGTTCGCGATGTTGCGATGGACGAACAGTTCGCCGGGCGCGCTATGCGTGATGGTTTCGGCCGGCACGCGGCTGTCGGCGCAGCCGATCCACAGCACGCGCGGGTTCTGGCCGCGCGCGAGCGCGTCGAAGAAACCGGGCGTGTGTTCACGCGTCTCGCGGGCCCAGGCGATGTTGGCAACCAGCATGCTCTTGGGGTGATTCATGAGGACTCCTTTTTGATAAAGGCAAATAAATATCGGCCGAAATGATGCAATAGGATTCTTTCTAAATTGAAAGGTTTAATTTCGACTGATATTAGGGGTATGCCCTAGCATTCCGGGTGCGTTGAAACAAATTGTTTCAAATTGGGTTGATGGAGTGCATTGCATGCACCAACTCAATGCATGACATGCATTGCGCATGCCTGTTTCCGCGCAGAGGCCCGCATGACGGGGATTTCAGCGTATTTCCACCGGAATGCCATTGATCGGAAAAGATTTCCGCTGCATTTCCTGAATTAATCGGATGGCGGAAAAAAGGAAATGGCCATTCACGCAATAATTCGTGAATGGCCATTGTGAAAATTGCGCGTAAATGCGTAATCGGTCAGAACAGGTTGCGGCGATCGGGATCGTGCAGCGGGTCCGGCGTTTTCTGCGTGATGCGCAGGATGCCCTGCGGATCGAAGTAGAAGCTGTACATCATGTACCAGACGTTGTCCTCGAGATACCGATACGTCCACACCTCGCGCTTCATCAGCGGGAAGTAGGATGTCTCGACGGGGCGTCCGAAATTGACGAGGACATCGGTCTTCGTCCACTTGCCGATCTCCGCACGATAGAACTCGTTCGGTTGCAGCACCTGGCGCACGTTGACGATCCTGTGGGCAGCGTCGACGTCGGCCGCGATCGTGATCTCGCCCATCGGTTGGGTCGGCCACATCAGGCGCTTGCCGCCGCCGGGCAGATCGTAGATCTCGCGCGGCGGGCCCATGCGCGCGACGATCGCCGACTCGTCCTGGCCGGCCTGGTATTGCTGCCACGGTTGTGCGCAACCGGCCAGCAGCGCGGCGGCACAGGCGAACAACACCGGCAGGCGCGCGGGAATGCGAATGCGCATGGGGATTCTCCAGGATACGGGAACAAGTCTTGTTGTATCACGGACGGCGAGCGACGGTACATCGCGCCGAAAAAATCGGTCCGGATCGCCGGCGCTGCCGCGCTTGCGGCCGGCAGGGGCGCCGGCCTATGATCCGCGCTTCTCGGGCAGATTGAAGGGCAGGTAGCCGATGCAGGGGTGGAAGCGGTGCGCGCTCGTGTTGGGCGCGGGGTGGATGCTGGTGTCGTCCGCGTTTGCCGGCGGCGAGCCGGTGCGGATCGCGCTGATCGAAGGGATGTCGGGCCCGTTCGCGAACGCGGGCGCGGCGGTCGAGCGCAACCTGCGCTTCGGCGTCGAGCAGGTCAACGCGGCGGGCGGCGTGAAGCTGCGCGACGGCGCGCATCCGCTCGAGCTCGTCGTGCTCGATAGCAAGGGCAGCCCGGAGGAGGCGCTCGTGCAGTTGCGCGCGGCCGCGGACCGGCATATCGGCTTCGTCGCGCAGGGCAACAGTTCGGCTGTCGCGGCCGCGCTCGTCGCGGCGCTCGACAAGCTGAACGCGCGCGATCCGGACAACCGGATGCTGTTCCTCAACTATTCGGCAGACGATCCGGCGCTGACCGGCGCGCGCTGCAGTTTCTGGCATTTTCGCTTCGACGCGCACGCGGGGATGCGGATGGCCGCGCTCGCGGACGTGATGGCGCGCGACCGCGCGCTGCGCAAGGTCTATCTGCTGAACCAGGACTACAGCTTCGGCCACGACGTCAGCACGCTCGCGCGGCAGGCGCTGGCCGCGCGGCGCCCGGACGTGACGATCGCCGGCGACGAATTCCACCCGATCGGCCGGATCAAGGATTTCTCGCCGTATGTCGCGAAGATCCGCGCGAGCGGCGCGGATGCCGTCGTGACCGGCAACTGGGGCAACGACCTCACGCTGCTCGTGAAGGCGGCGCGCGAGCAGGGGCTGAATGCGAAGTTCTACACGTTCTACGGCAACAGCCTCGGCGCGCCGGCCGCGCTCGGCGATGCCGGTGTCGGGCGGGTCGTCGCCGTGGCGGACTGGCATCCGAACGCAGGCGGTACGAAATCCGACGCGTTCTACCGTGCGTTCCGGACCCGTTTTCCGGCCGCGCAGGACGACTATCCGGTGCGGCGGATGAGCCTGATGATCGAGATGCTGGCCGCCGCGATGAACCGCGCGGGGTCGGCCGACCCTGTCGCGGTCGCGCGTGCGTTCGAGGGCTTGTCGTTCGACGACGGCTTCCACGCGTCGCGAATGCGCGCGCAGGATCATCAGATGATCCAGCCCCTTTATGTGATGGAGATGGACAAGGCCGGCACGCCGGGTGTGCGCTTCGACAACGAGGGTTCGGGCTACGGTTTCCGGACGGTGCTGGCGGTGCCGGCGCAGCGCACGGAAATGCCGTCGACCTGTTCGATGACGCGCCCGTGACAGGGGCGGTAGGAACGGTGTGGAGTTGTGTTACAATGCCCGCCGGTTGTAAGTCACGGCACGGCCATTCTTCCGTGTCCGCCTGTTCAGTTAGAAAGGAAATCACATGTCTGTTGCAGATATCAAGAAGTCGGAAGTCGTTGCTCAGTTCGCCCGCGGTACCAACGACACGGGGTCGCCCGAAGTCCAGGTCGCACTGCTGACCGCACGTATCGTCGAACTGACGGGTCACTTCAAGACCCACGCGAAGGATCACCACAGCCGCCGCGGCCTGCTGCGTATGGTTAGCCGCCGCCGCAAGCTGCTCGACTACCTCAAGGGCAAGGATGCCGACCGTTACCGCGCACTGATCGAGAAGCTGGGTCTGCGTAAGTAATCGAGGCGATTGCCGCCAGCAAGATGCCTGTGTCAGTCCGCTGATACAGGCATTTTGTTTTTGCGCGGTGCGTAGCGTCACACGCATCGCAGGCTGTCCGGCATGTTCGTGCCGGACAGCCGCAACGGCTGATACCGGGGTCGGGATTTGTGTCATTCCAGCGCGTCGCTGCACGAGCGCCGCGCTGGAATGGCATAAAAAACACACCTTGCTCCGGGTGATTCGGTCGGGACGCCGCCGCGCGGGATGGCCGGCGCGGCGAATGAAATGCATGAATTCAAAGGAGCAACCATGTCATTGTTCAACAAGGTCGTGAAGGAATTCCAGTGGGGCCAGCACAAGGTGCGCCTCGAAACCGGTGAAGTCGCTCGCCAGGCAAGCGGCGCCGTGATCGTCGACGTCGAAGACACCGTCGTGCTGGCAACCGTCGTCGGCGCGAAGTCGGCGAAGCCGGGTCAGGATTTCTTCCCGCTGACCGTCGACTACCTCGAAAAGACCTACTCGGCCGGCAAGATCCCGGGCGGCTTCTTCCGCCGCGAAGGCCGTCCGTCGGAGCACGAGACGCTGACGTCGCGCCTGATCGACCGTCCGCTGCGTCCGCTGTTCCCGGAAGGCTTCTACAACGAAGTCCAGGTCGTGATCCACGTGCTGTCCGTGAACCCGGAAATTCCGGCGGACATCCCTGCGCTGATTGGCGCATCGGCTGCGCTCGCCGTGTCGGGCCTGCCGTTCAACGGCCCGGTCGGTGCCGCGCGCGTCGCGTACATCGACAACGCCTACGTGCTGAACCCGACGCGTGACCAGATCAAGGCATCGAGCCTCGACCTCGTCGTCGCGGGTACGGAACGCGCGGTGCTGATGGTCGAATCGGAAGCCGATCAGCTGTCGGAAGAAGTGATGCTGGGCGCCGTGGTGTTCGGCCACGAGCAGATGCAGGTCGCGATCGACGCGATCCACGAACTTGTGCGCGAAGGCGGCAAGCCCGAGTGGGACTGGCAGCCGGCGCCGAAGAACGAGGCGCTGATCGCGCGCGTGACCGAGCTGGCGCAGAACGACCTGCTCGCCGCTTACCAGCTCCGCGACAAGCAAGCCCGCTCGACGAAGCTGAAGGAAGTCTACTCGGCGACTTCGGCGAAGCTCGAGGAAGACGCGCAGGCGGCCGGTACGGTCGCGGCCGACAAGGCCACCGTCGGCAACGTGCTGTTCGACATCGAGGCGAAGATCGTCCGTTCGCAGATCCTGAACGGCGAGCCGCGCATCGACGGCCGCGACACGCGTACCGTGCGCCCGATCGAGATTCGCACCGGCGTGCTGCCGCGCACCCACGGCTCGGCGCTGTTCACGCGCGGCGAGACGCAGGCGCTGGTTGTCGCGACGCTCGGCACGAAGGGTGACGAGCAGATCATCGACGCGCTCGAAGGCGAGTACCGCGAGCGCTTCATGCTCCACTACAACATGCCCCCGTTCGCGACCGGCGAAACGGGTCGCGTCGGCTCGCCGAAGCGCCGCGAAATCGGCCACGGCCGCCTCGCGAAGCGCGCGCTGGTCAAGTGCCTGCCGAGCGCCGACGAATTCGGCTACTCGATCCGCGTCGTGTCGGAAATCACCGAGTCGAACGGTTCGTCGTCGATGGCATCGGTGTGCGGCGGCTGCCTCGCGCTGATGGACGCCGGCGTGCCGATGAAGGCGCACGTCGCGGGCATCGCGATGGGCCTGATCCTCGAAGGCAACAAGTTCGCGGTGCTGACCGACATCCTCGGCGATGAAGATCACCTCGGCGACATGGACTTCAAGGTCGCGGGCACCGAGCAAGGCGTGACCGCGCTGCAGATGGACATCAAGATCCAGGGCATCACGAAGGAAATCATGCAGGTCGCGCTCGCGCAGGCGAAGGAAGGCCGCATGCACATCCTCGGCAAGATGACGTCGGTGGTCTCGGGCGCGAACACGCAGCTGTCCGAATTCGCGCCGCGCATGATCACGATCAAGATCAATCCGGAAAAGATCCGCGACGTGATCGGCAAGGGCGGTTCGGTGATCCGCGCGCTGACCGAAGAAACGGGCACGACCATCGACATCTCCGACGACGGCGTCGTGACGATCGCGAGCACGAACAGCGACGGCATGGCCGAAGCGAAGAAGCGCATCGAGAACATCACGGCCGAGATCGAAGTCGGCCAGGTGTACGAAGGCACCGTGCTGAAGCTGCTCGATTTCGGCGCGATCGTGAACCTGCTGCCGGGCAAGGACGGCCTGCTGCACATCTCGGAAATCGTCAACGAGCGTGTGAAGGACATCAACGACTACCTGAAGGAAGGCCAGCAGGTCAAGGTCAAGGTGATCCAGACGGACGAGAAGGGTCGCGTGCGTCTGTCGGCCAAGGCGCTGCTGAACGAAGCAGCGGCGGCGCCGCAGTCGGACACGCCGCCGCAGCAGTAAGCGGACAGGCGGACCAACGGCCGGCAGTGCGAAAGCGCGCCGGCCGTTTTTTCTGTAGCATCGTTGCGCGGCGCAGCAGCGCCGGCGAGGCGCCCGTGCCGCGCGCACGGGCGCGCCATCCGATTCCGATCCTGGAGCCCCCCTCACCATGAAAGCCATCGAAATCACCGAATTCGGCGCCCCCGACGTGCTGAAGCTTGCGGAGCGTCCGCGCCCCGAACCGAAGCGCGGCGAGGTGCTGATCAAGGTGGCGGCTTCCGGTGTGAACCGGCCCGACGTGTTCCAGCGCAAGGGCGCCTATGCGCCGCCGCCGGGCGCGTCGGATCTGCCGGGCCTCGAGGTCGCGGGCGAGATCGTCGGCGGCGACCTGTCCGATGCCGCGCTGAACCCGTTCGGCCTGAAGCTCGGCGATCGCGTGTGCGCGCTGCTCGCGGGCGGCGGTTATGCCGAGTATGCGGTCGCACCGCTGCCGCAATGCCTGCCGGTACCGGGCGGGCTCACCGATATCGAGGCCGCGTCGCTGCCCGAGACGTTCTTCACCGTGTGGAGCAATGTGTTCGACCGTGCGCAGCTCGGCGCGGGAGAGGGCGGCGAGCAGGAAACGCTGCTCGTGCAGGGCGGCTCGAGCGGCATCGGCGTGACGGCGATCCAGATCGCGCACGCGCTCGGTTTTCGCGTGTTCGCGACGGCCGGCACCGCCGACAAGTGCCGTGCGTGCGAGGCGCTCGGCGCCGAACGCGCGATCAACTACAAGACCGAAGACTTCGTCGAGGTCGTGAAGTCGCTGACGCACGATCGCGGCGTCGACGTGATCCTCGACATGGTGGCGGGCTCGTACGTGCCGCGCGAGCTGTCCGCGCTTGCGGACGGCGGCCGGCTCGTGCTGATCGCGCTGCTCGGCGGCGCGAAGGCCGACGTCAACCTGAGCGAGATCCTGCGGCGCCGGCTGACGGTGACGGGTTCGACGCTGCGGCCGCGCCCGGTCGAGTTCAAGGCACGCATCGCCGCGCAACTGACGGCGCGCGTGTGGCCGCTGATTGCCGACGGCCGCATCAAGCCGGTGATCTATCGCGTGCTGCCGGCCGCGGACGCCGCGCAGGCGCATGCGCTGATGGAAAGCAGCGAGCACACCGGCAAGATCGTGCTCGATTGGGGTACGAACGCCTGACGGCCTGTGCGGCCGGGCTTGACATGCGCAGTTTGACCGGTTCAAGCCGTGCGCAGTAAAATCGCGGGTTTGCTTCGCCAGATCAAACCTGACGGCCGGTTTCCGGCGCGTTAATGACACAGCGGTGACGAGACAGACACGATGTCGAAACAGAGAACTAAGCGGGTGATCGGCAACTGGAAGATGCACGGCCGGCTGGCCGGCAACCAGGCGTTGCTGAACGAAGTGGTGCAGGGCGCGGGCGCGGTGGCGGCCGAAACGTCGGTCGGCGTGTGCGTGCCGTTCCCGTATCTCGCGCAGGTTCAGGCGCAGCTCGACGGCGGCCGTGTTGCCTGGGGCGCGCAGGACGTGTCCGCGCACGAGCAGGGCGCGTTCACCGGCGAAGTGGCGGCCGCGATGGTTGCGGAGTTCGGCGCACGCTATGCGATCGTCGGCCACTCGGAGCGTCGCGCGTATCACGGCGAGCGTAACGAGACGGTCGCGGCGAAGACGCAGCGCGCGCTTGCAGCCGGCCTCACGCCGGTCGTGTGCGTCGGCGAGACGCTCGACGAGCGCGAGTCGGGTGCGACCGAGCAGGTCGTCGGTGCGCAGCTCGACGCGGTGCTGGCCGTGCTGACGGTCGACGAGGCTGCGCGCATCGTCGTCGCGTACGAGCCGGTCTGGGCGATCGGCACGGGCAAGAGCGCGACGTCGGCGCAGGCGCAGGATGTGCACGCGTTCCTGCGTGCACGTCTCGCGGCAAAGGGCGCGGCGGACGTGTCCGTGCTGTACGGCGGCAGCGTGAAGCCGGACAACGCGGAAGAGCTGTTCGCGCAGCCGGACATCGACGGCGGCCTGATCGGCGGCGCGTCGCTGAAGGCGGAAGATTTCCTGGCGATCTGCCGGGCCGCGCGTTGAGCGGTCCGCGATCGAATTGAACCATGACGGCGGCCGGTCGATCCGGTCGCCCGATCCAATCGGGTGGGTGTGATGCTGTTATTCAAGACGCTGATTATTGTGGTGCAGGTGCTGTCTGCACTCGGTGTGATTGGTCTCGTGCTGCTGCAGCACGGCAAGGGTGCCGACATGGGCGCTGCATTCGGCAGCGGCGCGTCGGGCAGCCTGTTCGGTGCGACGGGCTCCGCGAACTTCCTGTCGCGCACGACGGGCATTCTTGCGACGATCTTTTTTGTCGCGACGCTCGCGCTGACGTACCTCGGTTCGTACAAGTCGACGCCGTCGGCAGGCGTGCTCGGCGCGGCAGCGACCGCACCGGCATCGGCGCCTGCGGCATCGGCTCCGGCTGTCGCGGCATCCGCTGCCGCGGGTTCGGCTGCAAGCGCGCCGGGCCAGGATGTCCCGAAATAAAAAGTTAAAATTTTTGCGTTTGTGCGTTGAACAATTCCGGAAGCCGGGTTAGAATTTAAGTCTTGAAGCGATTCGCGGGAAGCAAGCAGCATAACCCGAGTTGCATGCAGTGCCGACGTGGTGAAATTGGTAGACACGCTATCTTGAGGGGGTAGTGGCGAAAGCTGTGCGAGTTCGAGTCTCGCCGTCGGCACCAAAGTTACTCAATGCCAGCCGCTTCTAGTGGCTGGCATTTTTCATTTCTGGGGTGGGCTTGCGGTTGTCTTGCGATCGCCGGCACTCCGAAATGATTCCTTCCGCCGGAAGTGGTATTCTCCGGACGCTCAGAACCAACCGATAGAGGATTGCCTTGAACCTCGCAGCCTATTACCCCGTCTTGTTGTTCCTCCTCGTGGGCACTGGTTTAGGTATAGCGCTGGTCAGCATCGGCAAGCTCCTTGGTCCCAACAAGCCGGACGTCGAGAAGAACGCACCGTACGAGTGCGGCTTCGAAGCCTTTGAAGACGCCCGGATGAAATTCGACGTTCGGTATTACCTCGTCGCCATCCTGTTCATCATCTTCGATCTCGAAACCGCATTCCTGTTTCCGTGGGGCGTCGCGCTCCGGGACATCGGCTGGCCGGGTTTCATCGCAATGATGATTTTTCTGCTCGAATTCCTGCTGGGCTTTGCCTATATCTGGAAGAAAGGCGGGCTCGACTGGGAGTGATGGGTTAATCGCCGGTTTGCATGGGCGGCCACGCTCGGTCGCTCGTCTGGAGTGGAAAGCAAATGAGTATCGAAGGGGTCTTGAAGGAAGGGTTTGTCACCACGACGGCTGACAAGCTGATCAACTGGACGCGTACCGGCTCGCTGTGGCCGATGACGTTCGGGCTCGCGTGTTGCGCCGTCGAGATGATGCATGCGGGCGCGGCCCGTTACGATCTGGACCGGTTCGGCGTCGTGTTTCGCCCGAGCCCGCGTCAGTCGGACGTGATGATCGTCGCCGGCACGCTCTGCAACAAGATGGCGCCCGCGTTGCGCCGCGTGTACGACCAGATGGCCGAACCGCGCTGGGTGATCTCGATGGGGTCGTGCGCGAACGGCGGTGGTTATTACCACTACTCGTACTCGGTGGTCCGCGGCTGCGACCGGATCGTGCCGGTCGACGTCTACGTGCCGGGCTGCCCGCCCACGGCCGAGGCGCTGGTCTACGGCGTGATCCAGCTTCAGGCGAAGATCCGCCGCACCAATACCATCGCCCGTCAATAAAGCCCCGAGCGTCCCCTCAATATGGCAAGCAAAATCGAGACCCTCAAGGCAAACCTCGAAGCCGCGCTCGGCGCGCGCGTGGTGAGCCTCACCGAAGCAGTCGGTGAACTGACGCTCGTCGTGAAGGCGAGCGATTACCTCGAAGTCGCAAAGACGCTGCGCGACGATCCGAAGCTCCGTTTCGAGCAACTGATCGACCTCTGCGGCGTCGATTACCAGACCTTCGGCGACGGCGCCTACGACGGCCCGCGTTTCGCGGCCGTGTCGCACCTGCTGTCGGTCACGAACAACTGGCGCCTGCGCCTGCGTGCGTTCGCGCCGGACGACGACCTGCCGATCGTGGCGTCGCTGGTCGACATCTGGACCTCCGCGAACTGGTACGAGCGCGAAGCGTTCGACCTGTACGGCATCGTGTTCGAAGGCCACCCCGACCTGCGCCGCATCCTCACCGACTACGGCTTCATCGGCCACCCGTTCCGCAAGGACTTCCCGGTGTCGGGCTACGTCGAAATGCGTTACGACCCGGAAGAGAAACGGGTCGTGTACCAGCCGGTGACGATCGAGCCGCGCGAAATCACGCCGCGCGTGATCCGCGAGGATCGCTATGGCGGTCTGAAACATTAAGGGGGCGTCATGGCAGAAATCAAGAACTACACGCTCAACTTCGGTCCGCAGCACCCGGCAGCGCACGGCGTGCTGCGCCTCGTGCTCGAGCTCGACGGCGAAGTCATCCAGCGTGCCGATCCGCACATCGGCCTGCTGCACCGCGCGACCGAAAAGCTCGCGGAATCCAAGACCTTCATCCAGTCCGTGCCGTACATGGACCGTCTTGACTACGTGTCGATGATGGTCAACGAGCACGGCTATGTGCTCGCGATCGAAAAGCTGCTCGGCATCGAAGTGCCGGAGCGCGCACAATACATCCGCGTGCTGTTCGACGAGATCACGCGCGTGCTGAACCACCTGATGTGGATCGGCGCGCACGCACTCGACGTCGGCGCGATGGCCGTGTTCCTGTACGCATTCCGCGAACGCGAAGACCTGATGGACGTGTACGAAGCGGTGTCCGGCGCCCGGATGCACGCGGCGTACTACCGCCCGGGCGGCGTCTACCGCGACCTGCCTGACGCAATGCCGCAATACAAGGCGTCGAAGATTCGCAACGAGAAGGCGCTCGCGAGGATGAACGAAGCGCGCAGCGGCTCGGTGCTCGACTTCATCGACGATTTCTTCACGCGCTTCCCGAAGTGCGTCGACGAATACGAAACGCTGCTCACCGACAACCGGATCTGGAAGCAGCGTCTGGTCGGGATCGGCGTGGTCAGCCCCGAACGTGCGCTGCAGATGGGCCTGACGGGCCCGATGCTGCGCGGCTCGGGCATCGCGTGGGATCTGCGCAAGAAGCAGCCGTACGAAGTGTACGATCGCATGGATTTCGACGTGCCGGTCGGCGTGAACGGCGATTGCTACGACCGCTATCTGGTGCGCGTCGAAGAAATGCGCCAGTCGATCCGCATCGCGAAACAGTGTATTGAGTGGCTCCGCAAGAATCAGGGCCCGGTGATGACGGACAATCACAAGGTTGCACCGCCGTCGCGCGTCGGCATGAAGACCAACATGGAAGACTTGATTCACCATTTCAAGCTCTTCACCGAAGGTTTCCATGTGCCGGAAGGCGAAGCGTACGCGGCGGTCGAGCATCCGAAGGGCGAGTTCGGCATCTACCTCGTGTCGGACGGTGCCAACAAGCCGTATCGCCTCAAGATTCGCGCACCGGGTTTCGCTCACCTGGCGTCGCTCGACGAAATGGCGCGCGGTCACATGATCGCCGACGCCGTCACGATCATCGGTACGCAGGACATCGTGTTCGGCGAGATCGATCGCTAATGGTTGCGCCGCCCGTTTGCTCCGGGCGGCGAGCGGTAAGTCACACGCGATGCGCGCTGAACCGGCGCGGCTTCGCAAGCTGTCAACAGAGTGAGCGCCAGGTCTGCCGTACATGCACCCCCAGTGTGCGGCAGGTTGTTCGTTCGGTAGGAATTGAAAGAGTCGTGTCTGAAAATGATCTCAGCTGAAGGCCTGAAGGAAATCGATCGCGCGTTGACGAAGTATCCCGCCGATCAGAAACAGTCCGCCGTGATGTCGGCGTTGGCCGTTGCTCAGGAAGAGCACGGCTGGCTGTCGCCCGAACTGATGCAGTTCGTTGCGGACTATCTCGGCATGCCGGCAGTCGCCGTGCAGGAAGTCGCGACGTTCTACACGATGTACGAGCTCAACCCGGTCGGCAAGCACAAGATCACGCTCTGCACGAACCTGCCGTGCCAGCTTGGCCCGCACGGCGGCGCGGAGGCGGCTGCCGACTACCTGAAACAGAAGCTGGGCATCGGCTTCGGCGAGACCACGCCCGACGGCAAGTTCACGCTGAAGGAAGGCGAATGCATGGGCTCGTGCGGCGATGCGCCGGTGCTGCTGGTGAACAATCACAGAATGTGCAGCTTCATGAGCCGCGAGAAGATCGACCAGCTGCTTGAGGAGCTCTCGAAATGACGTCCCTCCACGACCGTCACATCAAACCGCTGATCCTCGCTGGTCTGAACGGCGAGAACTGGCATCTCGAAGACTACGTTGCGCGCGGCGGCTACAAGCAGCTGCGCCGCATTCTCGAAGAAAAGATTCCGCCCGAGCAGGTGATCGCCGACGTCAAGGCGTCGGGCCTGCGTGGCCGTGGCGGTGCGGGCTTCCCGACCGGCCTGAAGTGGAGCTTCATGCCGCGCCAGTTCCCGGGGCAGAAGTACCTCGTCTGCAACTCGGACGAAGGCGAGCCGGGCACGTTCAAGGATCGCGACATCCTGCGCTGGAACCCGCACGCGCTGATCGAAGGCATGGCCATCGGCGCGTACGCGATGGGCATCACCGTCGGCTACAACTACATCCACGGCGAAATCTTCGAAGTGTATCGACGCTTCGAGGCCGCGCTCGATGAGGCGCGCGCCGCAGGCTTCCTCGGCGACCACATCATGGGCTCCGAATTCTCGTTCCAGCTGCACGCGCACCACGGTTACGGCGCGTACATCTGCGGCGAGGAAACGGCGCTGCTCGAGTCGCTCGAAGGCAAGAAGGGCCAGCCGCGCTTCAAGCCGCCGTTCCCGGCGAGCTTCGGCGTGTACGGCAAGCCGACCACGATCAACAACACCGAGACGTTCGCCGCGGTGCCGTTCCTGCTGTCCATCGGGCCGCAGAATTACCTCGAGATCGGCAAGCCGAACAACGGCGGCACGAAGATTTTCTCGGTGTCGGGCGACGTCGAGCGTCCGGGCAACTACGAAGTGCCGCTCGGCACGCCGTTCGCGACGCTGATGGAGCTCGCCGGCGGGATGCGCGGCGGCAAGAAGATCAAGGCCGTGATTCCGGGCGGTTCGTCGGCACCGGTGATCCCGGGCGACATCATGATGCAGACCGATCTCGACTACGATTCGATCGCGAAGGCCGGCTCGATGCTCGGTTCCGGCGCGGTGATCGTGATGGACGAGACGCGCTGCATGGTGCGCTCGCTGCTGCGCCTGTCGTACTTCTACTACGAGGAATCGTGCGGCCAGTGCACGCCGTGCCGTGAAGGCACCGGCTGGCTGTATCGCGTCGTGAACCGTATCGAGCACGGCGAAGGCCGCCAGGAAGATCTGGACCTGCTGAACTCGGTTGCCGAGAACATCATGGGCCGCACGATCTGTGCGCTCGGCGATGCGGCGGCGATGCCGGTACGCGGGATGCTCAAGCACTACTGGGACGAATTCGCGTACCACGTCGAGCACAAGCACTGCATGGTCGGCGGCCACGCGCACGCGGCTGCGGCCTGAAGCGAACCCGGTTGCGGAATTTGAGCGCACGGTCGGGCGAAGGCGCGAACGGGCGGAAATAGGTTAAGGACCATTCACCATCATGGTTGAACTTGAAATAGACGGCAAGAAGGTCGAGGTGCCCGAAGGCAGCATGGTGATCCAGGCTGCGCACAAGGCGGATACGTACATTCCTCACTTCTGCTATCACAAGAAACTGTCGGTTGCGGCCAACTGCCGGATGTGTCTCGTCGAAGTCGAGAAGATGCCGAAGGCCGTGCCTGCCTGCGCGACCCCCGTGTCGGCCGGCATGATCGTCCACACGCAGTCCGACAAGGCTGTGAAGGCGCAGCAGTCGGTGATGGAATTCCTCCTCATCAATCACCCGCTCGATTGCCCGATCTGCGATCAGGGCGGCGAATGCCAGCTGCAGGATCTGGCGGTCGGCTACGGCAAGTCGTCGTCGCGCTACTCGGAAGAAAAGCGCGTGGTGTTCCACAAGAACGTGGGCCCGCTGATCTCGATGGAAGAAATGTCGCGCTGCATCCACTGCACGCGCTGCGTCCGCTTCGGCCAGGAAATCGCCGGCGTGATGGAGTTCGGCATGCTGGGCCGCGGCGAGCACTCGGAAATCACGACGTTCGTCGGCAAGACGGTCGACTCCGAGATGTCGGGCAACATGATCGACCTGTGCCCGGTCGGCGCGCTGACCAGCAAGCCGTTCCGCTACAGCGCCCGTACGTGGGAACTGTCGCGCCGCAAGTCGGTGAGCCCGCACGATTCCGTCGGTGCGAACCTCGTCGTGCAGGTGAAGAACAATCGCGTGATGCGCGTGCTGCCGTTCGAGAACGAAGCGATCAACGAATGCTGGATCTCGGACAAGGACCGCTTCTCGTATGAAGGCCTCAACAGCGAAGAGCGCCTGACGAAGCCGATGCTGAAGCAGGGCGGCCAGTGGATCGAAACCGACTGGCAGACCGCGCTCGAATACGTCGCGAAGGGCCTGAAGGGCATCGCCGCGGATCACGGCGCGAACGCGCTGGCGATGCTAGCGAGCGCACACAGCACCGCTGAAGAGCTGTTCCTCGTGAAGCAGCTCGCACAGGAACTGAAGACGCCGAACGTCGATTTCCGTCTGCGTCAGCAGGATTTCTCGGCGCCGGTGCAGGGCGCGCCGTGGCTCGGCATGCCGATCGCCGACCTGTCGAACGTGGACGCCGCATTCGTTGTCGGTTCGTTCCTGCGCCGCGATCACCCGCTGTTCGCCGCCCGCCTGCGCCAGGCCGCGAAGAACGGCGCGAAGCTGCACTTCCTGCATGCGACCGGTGACGACGCACTGATCCCGACCGCGCAGCGCATCGTCGCCGCGCCGTCCGCATGGCTCGACGAGCTGGCCGGCATCGCCGCGGCCGTCGCGCAACTGCGCGGCGTCGCGCTGCCCGACACGCTCGCGGGCATCACGGCATCGCCGGCCGCACAGGCGGTCGCGCAGTCGCTCGCGAACGGCGAACGCCGCGCGGTGCTGCTCGGCAACGTCGCGGTCCGCCATCCGGAATTCGCGAAGCTGCACGCGGTCGCCCAGTGGATCGCCGACAACACCGGCGCCACGTTCGGCTTCCTGACGGAAGCGGCGAACACGGTCGGCGCGCACGTCGTCGGCGCGCTGCCGGGCGAAGGCGGCCTGAATGCACGCGAAGCGTTCGCGCAACCGCGCAAGGGCTACCTGCTGCTGAACGTCGAACCGGAATTCGACACCGCCGATCCGGCGCAGGCGCTTGCCGCGCTGAACCAGGCGGAGATGGTCGTCGTGATGTCGCCGTTCAAGCACGGCCTCGACTACGCCGACGTGCTGCTGCCGGTTGCGCCGTTCACCGAAACGGCCGGCACGTTCGTCAACGCGGAAGGCACCGTGCAGAGCTTCAACGGCGTCGTGCGCCCGCTCGGCGATACGCGTCCGGCGTGGAAGGTGCTGCGCGTGCTCGGCAGCCTGCTCGGCCTGCCGAACTTCGAATACGAGACGTCGGAAGAAGTGCGTCTCGCCGCGCTCGGCGACGCAGGCGTCGCGGGCCGTCTGTCGAACCAGACGTCGGTCGCGCCGGCACGCGTCGCGGCGCATGCCGCGAACGGCGGCTTCGAGCGCCTGGCCGATGTGCCGATCTATCACGCCGACGCGCTCGTGCGCCGCGCAGGTGCGCTGCACCTGACGGCCGCCGCGAAGGCGGCGAATGCCGCAGCCCTGCCGGCCGCGCTGTTCGACAAGCTGGGCTTGAAGGAAGGCGACGCCGTGCGCGTGCGCCAGGGCGAGCGTGCGGTGCAGTTGCCGGCCGTGCGCGACGCGAATCTTGCGGAGACGGTCGTTCGCGTGTCGGCGGCGACGCCTGCCGGCGCAGCGCTCGGCAGCCTGTCCGGTGAACTGGTGGTGGAGAAGGCGTAAATGAGCTTGTTCGATACGATCAACGCGGGCGGAGCCCAGCTTCTCGGCGTCGCGTGGCCGACGGTGTGGGCAGTCGTGCGCATCCTCGTCGTCTCCGTCGTCATCCTGCTGTGCGTCGCGTACCTGATTCTGTGGGAACGCAAGCTGATCGGCTGGATGCACGTGCGTCTCGGTCCGAACCGCGTCGGCCCCGGCGGCCTGCTGCAGCCGATCGCCGACGTGCTGAAGCTGCTGCTGAAGGAAGTCATTCAGCCGAGCGCCGCCAGCCGCTGGCTGTACCTGATCGCGCCGGTCATGACCGTCGTGCCGGCGTTCGCCGTGTGGGCCGTGATCCCGTTCCAGGCGCAGGCCGTGCTCGCGAACATCAACGCGGGCCTGCTGTACGCGATGGCGATCTCGTCGATCGGCGTGTACGCGGTGATCCTCGCGGGCTGGGCGTCGAACTCGAAGTACGCGTTCCTCGGCGCGATGCGCGCCGCGGCGCAGATGGTCTCGTACGAAATCTCGATGGGCTTCGCGCTGGTGCTCGTGCTGATGACGGCCGGCAGCCTGAACATGTCGGAAATCGTCAACTCGCAGCAGCATGGCTTCTTCGCGGGCCACGGCGTGAACTTCCTGTCGTGGAACTGGCTGCCGCTCCTGCCGGCGTTCGTCGTCTACTTCATCTCGGGCATCGCCGAAACGAACCGCCACCCGTTCGACGTGGTGGAAGGGGAGTCGGAAATCGTTGCCGGTCACATGATCGATTACTCGGGCATGGCGTTCGCGCTGTTCTTCCTCGCCGAGTACATCAACATGATCGTGATCTCGGCGCTGGCTGCGACGCTGTTCCTCGGCGGCTGGGATGCACCGTTCGAGTTCCTGTCGTTCATTCCGGGCGTCTTCTGGCTGGTGCTGAAGGTCTTCGCACTGCTGTCGGTGTTCATCTGGGTCCGCGCGACGTTCCCGCGCTACCGTTACGACCAGATCATGCGCCTGGGCTGGAAGGTGTTCCTGCCCGTCACGGTGATCTGGGTGGTCGTGGTCGGCTTCTGGATGATGTCGCCGCTCAACATCTGGGTGAAGTAATCGGACGAAATCATGACGGCTATCCAACACTTCTTTAAGACCTTCTTCCTGACCGAGCTGCTGAAGGGGCTCGCGCTGACCGGTCGTTACACGTTCAAGCGCAAGTTCACCGTGCAGTTCCCGGAAGAGAAGACCCCGATTTCGCCGCGTTTTCGCGGGCTGCATGCGCTGCGCCGCTACGAGAACGGCGAAGAGCGCTGCATCGCGTGCAAGCTGTGCGAGGCCGTGTGCCCCGCGATGGCGATCACGATCGAATCGGAAACGCGCGCCGACAACACGCGCCGGACGACGCGCTACGACATCGACCTGACGAAGTGCATCTTCTGCGGTTTCTGCGAAGAGAGCTGCCCGGTCGATTCGATCGTCGAGACGCAGATTCTCGAGTACCACGGCGAAAAGCGCGGCGACCTGTATT
Source organism: Burkholderia pyrrocinia (assembly GCF_018417535.1). Classification (NCBI taxonomy): domain Bacteria; kingdom Pseudomonadati; phylum Pseudomonadota; class Betaproteobacteria; order Burkholderiales; family Burkholderiaceae; genus Burkholderia; species Burkholderia pyrrocinia. The sequence goes on from NZ_CP070977.1 coordinate 258,420, forward strand.
TCACGAAGGAAATGCTGCTTGCGGTGGGCGATCGCTACGAGAAGGACATCGCTGCGGCGAGGGCTGCCGACGCGCCGTATCGTTGATTGTGTTTGCAGTGCCGGCCCGGCATGAACGGGCCGAGCCGCCGCGACGGGTGCGGGCGTCCCGCAAGCCGCGCCTGACTATGGCCTAACGATGAACCGGTAATCATGGAATTCACGACCGTACTGTTCTACATCTTCGCGCTGCTCCTGGTGGTATCAGGGCTGAAGGTGATCACTTCGCGCAACCCGGTGGCGTCTGCGCTTTTCCTTGTGCTGGCGTTCTTCAACGCCGCCGCGATCTGGATGCTGCTGGAAGCGGAGTTCCTCGCGATCCTGCTGGTGCTGGTGTACGTGGGCGCCGTGATGGTGCTGTTCCTGTTCGTCGTGATGATGCTGGACATCAACATCGATTACCTGCGCCGCGACTTCAAGCGCTTCGTGCCGATGGCGACCGTGGTCGGCGCGATCATCGTGATCGAGACCGCGCTGATCCTGTGGCGCGGCTACGGCGACACGCAAACGGTGCACGCGATGGCGACGGGCGAGATGGCCAACTGGTCGAACACGCGGCTGATCGGCAAGGTGATCTACACCGACTACATCTTCGCGTTCGAAATCGCCGGCCTCGTGCTGCTGGTCGCGATCATTGCTGCAATCGGGCTGACCGAGCGCAAGGGCAAGGACAGCAAGCGCCAGCGCGTGTCGGATCAGGTCAAGGTGCGCCGCAACGACCGCGTGCGCCTCGTGAAGATGGAAGCGGAAAAGCCGCAGCCGGAAACGGCGCAGAGCGAAGCCGGTTCGAGCACCAACGGCTAAGCGGAGAAAAGAAAACCATGTTGACTCTTGCTCACTACCTCGTGCTCGGCGCGATCCTCTTTGCGATCGCGATCGTCGGGATCTTCCTGAACCGCCGCAACATCATCATCATCCTGATGGCGATCGAACTGATGCTGCTGGCGGTGAATACCAATTTCGTCGCGTTTTCGCACTACCTCGGCGATGTGCACGGCCAGATCTTCGTGTTCTTCGTGCTGACGGTCGCCGCAGCGGAAGCCGCGATCGGCCTCGCGATTCTGGTGACCCTGTTCCGTAAGCTCGACACGATCAATGTCGAGGATCTCGATCAGCTCAAAGGTTAATTTCAGGCAACGCTGTTATGTCAACGACACTCAATGAAAACCTGCTGCTGGCGATTCCGCTCGCTCCGCTGGCCGGCTCGCTGATTGCGGGGCTGTTCGGGAACGCAGTCGGGCGCAAGGGCGCACATCGGATCACGATCCTCGGCGTAATGATCGCGTTCCTCCTGTCGGCGAAAGTCTTCTTCGACGTGATGGGCGGCGCGAGCTTCAACGCGACCGTCTACGAATGGATGAACGTCGGCACGCTGAAGCTCGAAGTCGGCTTCCTCGTCGATTCGCTGACCGCGATGATGATGGTCGTCGTGACCTTCGTCTCGCTGATGGTGCACATCTACACGATCGGCTACATGGCGGAAGAAGACGGCTACCAGCGCTTCTTCTCGTACATCTCGCTGTTCACGTTCTCGATGCTGATGCTCGTGATGAGCAACAACTTCCTGCAGCTGTTCTTCGGCTGGGAAGCGGTGGGTCTGGTGTCGTACCTGCTGATCGGCTTCTACTTCACGCGTGAGAGCGCGATCTACGCGAACATGAAGGCGTTCCTCGTGAACCGCGTGGGCGACTTCGGCTTCCTGCTCGGCATCGGTCTGCTGCTCGCATTCGCCGGCTCGATGAACTACGGCGAAGTGTTCGCAAAGCGCGCGGAGCTCGCGAGCCTGCACTTCCCGGGCACCGACTGGGGCCTGCTGACCGTCGCCTGTATCTGCCTGTTCATCGGCGCGATGGGTAAATCGGCACAGTTCCCGCTGCACGTGTGGCTGCCGGACTCGATGGAAGGCCCGACCCCGATCTCGGCGCTGATTCACGCGGCGACGATGGTGACGGCCGGCATCTTCATGGTGTCGCGCATGTCGCCGCTGTTCGAGCTGTCGGACACCGCGCTGTCGTTCGTCACGGTGATCGGCGCGATCACGGCGCTGTTCATGGGCTTCCTCGGCATCATCCAGAACGACATCAAGCGCGTGGTCGCGTATTCGACGCTGTCGCAGCTCGGCTACATGACGGTCGCGCTCGGCGTGTCCGCGTACCCGGTCGCGTTGTTCCACCTGATGACGCACGCGTTCTTCAAGGCGCTGCTGTTCCTCGGCGCGGGCTCGGTGATCATGGGCATGCATCACGACCAGGACATCCGCAACATGGGCGGCCTGCGCAAGTACATGCCGATCACGTGGATCACGTCGCTCGTCGGTTCGCTCGCGCTGATCGGCACGCCGTTCTTCTCGGGCTTCTACTCGAAGGACTCGATCATCGATGCGGTGAAGCTGTCGCACCTGCCGGGTTCGGGCTTCGCGTACTTCGCGGTCGTCGCGAGCGTGTTCGTCACGGCGCTGTATTCGTTCCGCATGTATTTCCTGGTGTTCCACGGCGAAGAGCGTTTCCGCAAGCCGAAGCATCCGGAATCGCCGATGGGCATGGCGGCCGCGCACGGCCACGACGACCACGGCCATGGCCATGACGACCACGCGCACGAGCCGCACGAGACCCCGTGGGTCGTGTGGGTGCCGCTGGTCCTGCTGGCGATCCCGTCGGTGATCATCGGTGCGATCGCGGTCAGCCCGATGCTGTTCGGCGACTTCTTCCAGCATGGTGTTGCGTTCGACAAGGTGATCTTCATCGGCGAAAACCACCCGGCGCTCGAGGAAATGGGCCATGAGTTCAGCAACTGGTGGAGCATGGGCCTGCACTCGGTGTCGGGCCTGCCGGTCTGGCTCGCGCTCGCCGGTGTCGTCGTCGCATGGTTCCTGTACCTGAAGCGTCCGGAGCTGCCGGCGTCGATCCGCCGCGCGTTCGGCCCGATCTACACGCTGCTGGACAACAAGTACTACATGGACAAGATCAACGAAGTGGTGTTCGCCCGCGGTTCGGTGGCGATCGGCCGCGGCCTGTGGAAGGAGGGTGACGTCGTGGTGATCGACGGCCTCGTCAACGGCAGCGCCCGATTCATCGGCTGGTTCGCCAGCGTGATCCGCTTCCTCCAATCCGGTTACATCTATCACTACGCGTTCGCCATGATCATCGGCATGCTGGGGCTCCTGACCCTGTTTGTAACGCTCGGCGGCAAATAAGGCGGGGGGACAACTTAATGCACGCTTTTCCGATTCTCAGTACCGCGATCTGGCTGCCGATCGTTTTCGGCCTCCTCGTGCTCGCGGTGGGTAACGACAAAAATCCGGGGACGGCCCGCTGGGTCGCGCTGATCGGTTCGCTGCTCGGTCTCGCGGTCACGATTCCGCTGATCACCGGCTTCGACTCGAGCACGGCCGCGCTGCAGTTCGTCGAGAAGTCGACCTGGATCGAACGCTTCGACATCGCGTATCACCTCGGCGTCGACGGCATCTCGATGTGGTTCGTCGTGCTGACCGCGCTGATCACGGTGATCGTCGTGATCTCCGCGTGGGAAGTGATCACCGAGAACGTCGCGCAGTACTTCGCGGCCTTTCTGATCCTGTCCGGGATCATGATCGGCGTGTTCTCGGCGGCCGACGGCCTGCTGTTCTACGTGTTCTTCGAGGCGACCCTGATCCCGATGTACATCATCATCGGCGTGTGGGGCGGCCCGAACCGCGTGTATGCGGCATTCAAGTTCTTCCTGTACACGCTGGCCGGCTCGCTGCTGATGCTGGTCGCGCTGATCTACCTGTACACGGAAACGCACTCGTTCGACCTCGCGACGTGGCAGAACGCGAAGATCGCGATGACGCCACAGATCCTGCTGTTCATCGCGTTCTTCCTTGCGTTCGCGGTGAAGGTGCCGATGTGGCCGGTGCACACCTGGCTGCCGGACGCGCACGTGGAAGCGCCGACGGGCGGCTCGGTCGTGCTGGCCGCGATCATGCTGAAGCTCGGCGCGTACGGTTTCCTGCGCTTCTCGCTGCCGATCACGCCTGACGCGAGCCACTTCCTGGCGCCCGTCGTGATCTCGCTGTCGCTGATCGCGGTGATCTACATCGGCCTCGTCGCGATGGTGCAGGCGGACATGAAGAAGCTGGTCGCGTATTCGTCGATCGCGCACATGGGCTTCGTCACGCTCGGCTTCTTCATCTTCAACCAGCTCGGCGTCGAAGGCGCGATCATCCAGATGATTTCGCACGGCTTCGTGTCGGGCGCGATGTTCCTCTGCATCGGCGTGCTGTACGACCGCGTGCACTCGCGCCAGATCGCCGACTACGGCGGTGTCGTCAACGTGATGCCGAAGTTCGCGGCATTCGCGATGCTGTTCTCGATGGCCAACTGCGGCCTGCCAGGTACGTCGGGTTTCGTCGGCGAGTTCATGGTGATTCTCGCGGCCGTCCAGTACAACTTCTGGATCGCATTCGGCGCGGCGTTCACGCTGATCCTCGGCGCTGCATACACGCTGTGGATGTACAAGCGCGTGTACTTCGGCGCGGTGGCGAACGATCACGTCGCCAAGCTGAAGGACATCGGCCGCCGCGAATTCCTGATGCTGGCCGTGCTTGCCGCGTTCACGCTGCTGATGGGCCTGTACCCGAAGCCTTTCACGGACGTGATGCACGTTTCCGTGGAAAACCTCCTCTCACACGTCGCGCAGTCGAAGCTGCCGCTGGCCCAGTAATCGCGAGCGGAGGAAACCAAGATCATGAATGCTCCTATGAATGTCCTGTTGCCTGACGCGCTGGTGATGGCCGCCATCGTCGTCGCATGGCTGAACGACACCTTTACCGGTGCTTCCGGCCGCCGCCTGACCTATCTGATCGCGGTCGTCTCGTCGGTCGTCGCCGGCGTGTGGTTCGCGGTGCAGGCACTCGACCCGCAGCAGTACTACTTCTTCTCGAAGATGGTCGTCGTCGACTCGTTCGCGAGCATGATGAAGGCTGTCGTGTCGTTCGGTTTCGCGATCTCGCTCGTCTATTCGCGCAAGTACCTCGAAGACCGCGACATGTTCCGCGGCGACGTGTTCCTGCTCGGCATGTTCTCGCTGCTCGGGCAGCTGGTCATGGTGTCGGGCAACAACTTCCTGACGCTGTACCTCGGTCTCGAACTGATGTCGCTGTCGCTGTATGCGGTCATCGCGCTGCGCCGCGACGCTCCGCAGTCGAGCGAAGCCGCGATGAAGTACTACGTGCTGGGCGCGCTTGCGTCGGGCTTCGTGCTGTACGGCATCTCGATGCTCTACGGTGCGACCGGCTCGCTCGAGCTGGGCGAGGTGTACAAGGCGGTCGGCGGCAACACCGACGCAGCCGTGCTGATGTTCGGCGTGGTCTTCATCGTCGCCGGTATCGCGTTCAAGCTCGGCGCCGTGCCGTTCCACATGTGGGTGCCGGACGTCTACCAGGGCGCACCGACCGCGATGACGCTGTTCGTCGGCGGCGGCCCGAAGGTTGCCGCGTTCGCATGGGGCCTGCGTTTCCTGGTGATGGGCCTGCTGCCGCTCGCACAGAACTGGCAGACCGCGCTCGTGATCCTCGCCGCGCTGTCGCTGATCGTCGGCAACATCACGGGTATCGTCCAGCGCAACATCAAGCGGATGCTCGCTTACTCGGCGATCTCGAACATGGGCTTCGTGCTGCTCGGCCTGCTCGCGGGCATCGTGAAGGGCGACGCGGCGGCACCGGCGAACGCATACAGCTCGGCGATGTTCTACGCGATCGTCTACCTGATCACGACGCTCGGCTCGTTCGGCGTGGTGATGCTGCTCGCGCGCCGCGATTTCGAAGCGGAAACGATCGACGACTTCAAGGGCCTCAACAAGCGTAGCCCGGTGTTCGCGTTCGTGATGATGGTCATGATGTTCTCGCTGGCAGGCATTCCGCCGACGGTCGGTTTCTACGCGAAGCTCGCCGTGCTCGAGGCAACCGTCAACGCGGGCCTCACGTGGCTGGCCGTGCTGGCCGTGATCACGTCGCTGTTCGGCGCGTTCTACTACCTGCGCATCGTGAAGCTGATGTACTTCGATGCACCGCAGGATTCGACGCCGATCTCGGCTGATTTCTGCAAGCGCACGATCCTCGTGCTGAACGGCCTTGCGGTCGTCGTGCTCGGCCTGATCCCGAGCCCGCTGCTGACGGCCTGCCTGCAGGCGATTCGTCACACGCTTCCGCTGTAATGTCGGCAGCCGGCTGGTTTATCGTGCTGTTGGCGTTCGTGTGCGCCAACCTGCCGTTCCTGAACCAACGTCTCTTCGCCGTCGTGCCGTTCGGCACGGCGAAGAAGAGTGCGTGGGTGCGGATCGGCGAGCTGATCGTGCTGTACTTCATCGTCGGCGCGCTCGGCTTCTGGCTCGAGTCGCGCGCCGGCAACCGCTTCGAACAGGGCTGGCAGTTTTACGCGATCACGTTCAGTCTCTTCATCGTGTTCGCGTTTCCCGGCTTCACGTTCCAGTATCTCGTCAAACGACGCTGACGGCTTCGGCCGTCGCGCTCACTCTTGGAGCCGCCGATGGCCGAACTACCCAATCACGACGCCGCACTGACCGAAACCTGCCTCGAAAGCGAGGCGATCTTCGACGGCTCGTTCCTCAAGCTCAAGCGCGATACCGTCCGTTTGCCGGACGGCAAAAGGGCGACGCGCGAATACGTCCAGCACCCGGGCGCGGTGATGGTGATCCCGCTGTTCGACGACGGCAGCGTGCTGATGGAAAGCCAGTACCGCTACCCGATCGGCAAGGTGATGGCCGAATTCCCGGCCGGCAAGCTCGATCCGAACGAAGGCGCGCTTGCGTGCGCGATACGCGAGCTGCGCGAAGAAACGGGGTACACGGCGCGCGAATACGTGTTCCTGGCCCGCATTCACCCGATCATTTCCTATTCGACCGAATTCATCGACCTGTACCTCGCACGCGGGCTGACGGCCGGCGAGCGCAAGCTCGACGAAGGCGAATTCCTCGAAACCTTCATCGCCACGCAAGCCGACCTGCAGGAATGGGTGCGCACGGGCCAGATCTCCGACGTGAAGACGATCATCGGCACGATGTGGCTCGACAAGGTGTTGTCCGGCACCTGGCCGCTCGGGCCGGTCCTGACGCCCTGAGCGTGGCGTCAGCGGCGGGTGGGGCGCCGCGTTACAATCCGGTGACGCGGTGCTTTCGCATCGCGCGATCGGGATTTAGCACGATCGTTCACAAAACCGCTTTTTGCGCTACACTCGTCACACGCCCTGATTCAGCATGAAGGTCCTCGATTTACAGTGCCCGCACGGTCATCGGTTCGAAGGCTGGTTCGCTTCCGCCGATGAGTTCGAAGCGCAGTTGTCCCGCAAGCTGGTCGAATGTCCGGTGTGCGGGACGACCGAGGTCAACCGTCTGCCGTCGGCGCCGCGCCTGAACCTGTCGGGCGCGACGCAGGCACAGCCGGCCGATCCGCGTGCGCTGCAGGCGCAGGTGATGCGCGCGCTGCGCGAGGTGCTGGAGAAGACCGAGAACGTGGGCGAGCGCTTCGCCGAGGAAGCGCGGCGCATCCATTACAACGAGGCGCCGGCACGCAGCATCCGTGGCGTCACGACGCCGGAAGATGCGCAATCCTTGGTTGAAGAAGGCATCGACGTGATGCCGCTGCCGATTCCTGCCGTGCTGAAAGAACCGCTGCAATGACGTCCGCAGTGGGTCCTTGCCCGGCCGGACGGCCGCGGCCAGGAGACACTGCGCATGGATCTGGACTATTCCCCCGCCGACGACGCGTTCCGCGCCGACGTCCGCGCCTGGCTCGAGGCGAACCTGCCTCACGCACTGCGCGCCAAGGTACTCGATCACAAACGACTCGACCGCGAGGATTTCGCGAGCTGGCACCGGATTCTCGGCCAGCGCGGCTGGTCCGCGCCTGCGTGGCCGGCCGAATACGGCGGCCCGGGCTGGAACGCGACGCAGCGGCACATCTGGGACGAGGAGTGCGCGCGGATCGGTGCGCCGACCGTGCTGCCGTTCGGCGTGTCGATGGTCGCGCCGGTGCTGATGAAATACGGCAGCGAAGCGCAGAAGCGCCACTATCTGCCGCGCATTCTCGATGGTTCCGACTGGTGGTGCCAGGGTTACTCGGAGCCGGGTTCGGGATCCGACCTCGCGTCGCTGCGCACGCGCGCCGAGCGCCAGGGCGACCACTACGTCGTCAACGGCCAGAAGACCTGGACGACGCTCGGCCAGTACGCCGACATGATGTTCTGTCTCGTGCGCACCGATCCGGCCGCGAAGAAGCAGGAGGGCATCTCGTTCCTGCTGATCGACATGAAGACGCCCGGCATCACGGTGCGTCCGATCATCACGCTCGACGAAGACCACGAGGTCAACGAGGTGTTCTTCGAGGATGTGAAGGTGCCGGTCGAGAATCTCGTCGGCGATGAGAACCGCGGCTGGACCTACGCGAAATACCTGCTTGGCCATGAGCGCACCGGCATCGCACGGGTCGGCGCGTCGAAGCGCGAGCTCGCGTTCCTGAAGCGCGTGGCGTCGAACCAGCGCAAGAACGGCAAGCCGTTGCTTGCCGATCCCGTGTTTGCCGCGAAGGTCGCGGCGCTCGAAGTCGAGCTGATGGCGCTCGAGGTGACGGTGCTGCGGGTCGTCAGCCGCGAGACGAGCGGCAAGGGGCCGGGCCCCGAGGCGTCGATGCTGAAGATCAAGGGTACCGAAGTGCAGCAGGCGCTCACCGAGCTGATGTTCGACGCGATCGGCCCGCTCGCCGCGCCGTTCGACGTTCCGTTCCTTGACGGCCAGCGCGAGCACAGCATCGCCGGCGACGACGATGCGGCGCCGCTTGCCGCGTACTACTTCAATTACCGGAAGACGTCGATCTACGGCGGTTCGAACGAGATCCAGAAGAACATCATCGCGCAGATGATTCTGGGTCTGTGATCAGGGAACGGGAGCGGAGACAACCATGGATTTCAGCTTTACCGATGAGCAGCAGCAGTTCGCCGACGCGCTGCGCCGTTATCTCGACGAGCAATACGGCTTCGATGCGCGTCAGGCCATCGTGCGCAGCGACACGGGCGTGTCGGACACGCAATGGAGCGCGTTTGCCGAACTGGGGTTGACCGCGCTGCCTGTGCCGGACGCACAGGGCGGTTTCGGCGGCGGCCCGGTCGACATGCTGGTTGCGATGCAGGCGCTCGGCCGCGCGCTCGTGATCGAGCCGTACTGGGCAACGGCGGTTGGCGTCGAGGCATTGCGCATCGCCGGCTCCGGCGCAGGCGACGATGCCGCGCTGCTCGAGGCGGTTGCACAGGGGCAGAAGCGGCTGGCGGTCGCATTCCATGAACCGCATGCGCGCTATGACCTGTTCGAGCTCGACACGCACGCACGCGAGCAGGGCGGCACCTACCGGCTGACCGGCACCAAGTCGGTCGTTCAGCACGGCGCTCAGGCGCACGCGTGGATCGTGCCTGCACGCGTCGACGGCGGCGGCATCGGCCTCTTTGTCGTCGAGCGCGATGCGGCGAACACGAAGGTGGTCGACTACCGGACCATCGACGGCCAGCGTGCGGCGACGCTCGAGTTCGATGAAACGCCAGCCCGATTGCTGACGGGTGGTGCGCGCGATGCGGCGGCACTCGAGCAGGTTGCCGATTACGCGACGTTCCTGCTGTGCGCGGAAGCGGTCGGCGCGCTCGACGAACTGAATCGCGCGACGGTCGAATACACGAAGACGCGCGAGCAGTTCGGCGTGCCGATCGCGCGTTTCCAGGCGTTGCAGCACCGGATGGTCGACATGCTGATCCATGCCGAGCAGGCGCGTTCGCTGACCTACCTGGCCGCGGTGCGTTACGCGAGCGGCGATGCCGATGCGCGACGCAAGGCAGTATCGGCTGCGAAGGCGCGCGTCGGCGCTGCAGCACGCTTCGTCGGCCAGCAGGCCGTCCAGTTGCACGGCGGCATGGGCGTGACCAACGAGGTTGCCGCCGCCCACCTGTTCAAGCGGCTGTCGATCATCGAGACGACGCTCGGCGACACCGATCATCATCTTGCCCGCATCGCGGCGCTGCCCGATTTCGCGCAAGCCGACATGGTATGACGGCGACGCGTGAGCGCGCCAACAAGGAGACGCATAGTGGGCATCAGTTACGAAGACCTGGTGGTCGGCAGCACCACCGAAGTGGGCCGCTACACGTTCGAACCCGACGACATCAAGGCGTTCGCGCAACGCTACGACCCGCAGCCGTTCCACCTCGACGAGGAGGCGGCGAAGGCGTCGCCGTTCGGCGGACTGGTCGCGAGCGGCTGGCACACGTGCTCGGTGTTCATGAGCCTGCTCATCAAGAAGCTCGGGCCGGACTCGACCAGCATGGGCTCGCCCGGCATCGACTCGATCCGCTGGCTCAAGCCGGTGCGCGCCGGCGACACGATCACGATGCACCAGAAGATCCACGACAAGCGCGTCTCGGAGAGCAAGCCCGATCGCGGCATCGTATCGACGGAGTGGGTCGGCATCAACGGTAGCGGCGAGACGGTGATCACCGTGCATTCCAAGGTGATTTTCGGGCTGCGCGATCCGAGAGGCACGAACGCATGACCGACGTGACATTGCCGCTGATCGCATCGGCGCAGGCGCTGCACGCGCGTGTCGGCGAGGAGCCGCTCGCGAGCGGTTGGGTCGCGATCGACCAGCAACGCGTCGACGGCTTCGCCGACGCGACCGGCGATCATCAATGGATTCACGTCGATCCTGAACGTGCGCGGCGCGAGTCGCCGTTCGGCGGGCCGATCGCGCACGGGTTCCTGACGCTGTCGCTGATTCCCGCGTTGATGACCGACGCGATGCGCTTCGAGCAGAAGATGGGCGTGAATTACGGACTGAACCGCGTGCGGTTCCTGAAGCCGGTGCCGGTCGGTGCGCGCGTGCGCGCGCTGTTCGCGGTGAAGGAAACCGCCGAGGCCGCGCAGGGCGGCATGCAGGTGACGTGGTCGGTGTCGATGCAGGCCGAGCGTCCCGACGCGCCGCTGCTGGTCTGCGCGGCGGAATTCATCACGCTGCACTACTTCTGAAGCGCGGGGCAGCATGCACGGATGCCGCTCCGCCCGTCACGTGCGTGTCAGTGCTTTGCGTATTGCGTCGCACCGAACAGCACCTCGCGTGCCTTGTCGTCCTGCAGCGCCTTGCGCATCGACGCGAGCACTTCGACGCCGCGCTGCACGGCCGGTCGCGCGGCGATTGCCTCGTGCCAGCGCTTCACGTTCGGTAACTCGTCGAGCACGATGCCCTGGTTCTGCCACGAGCGCGTCCACGGGAACGTCGCAATATCCGCGATCGTGTACGCGTCGCCCGCGAGATATTCGGATTCGCCGAGGCGCTTTTCCATCACGTTGTACAGGCGCTTCGCTTCGTTCGTGTAGCGGTTGACCGCGTACTCGATCTGTTCCGGCGCGTACAGCCGGAAATGGTGCGCCTGCCCGAGCATCGGGCCGACACCGCCCATCTGGAACATCAGCCACTCCAGCGTCGCATAGCGCGCAGCCGGATCGCCTGGCAGGAACCTGCCGGTCTTCTCCGCGAGGTAGATCAGGATCGCGCCCGATTCGAACAACGAGATCGGCTTGCCGCCGGGGCCGTCCGGATCGACGATCGCCGGGATCTTGTTGTTCGGGCTGATCTTCAGGAACTCGGGCTTGAACTGGTCGCCCGCACCGATATCGACCGGAAGGGCACGATAGGCGAGGCCCGTTTCCTCGAGCATGATGTGCACCTTGTGGCCGTTCGGGGTCGCCCAGCTATAGACGTCGATCATCGTCAACTCCTTGGTTGCATGCGCGAAAGCGGCGCCGGCAGCGCGCCGAGACAGGCGGCCATTAGAGCATGGATCGTCGGATCAGCGCTTGTAGCGGGGCTGGCGTTTCTCGAGAAACGCGGTGATGCCTTCGAGCCCGTCCGCATGATGCAGCGACGCGACGAAATGGTCGCGCTCGGTGCCGAGATGCGGCTCGAGCGGCTGCATCGCCGCGTCGTCGAGCAGCGACTTGATGCGCGTGAGCGCATTCGGCGAGATGCCGGCGAGCGCATCGGCCCATGCCAGCGCGTCGGTCAGCGCCGCGCCTGGCGCGGCGAGCCGGTTGACCACGCCGAGCGCATGCAGGCGTTCGGCCGCGACCGGCTTGCCTTCGAACAGGATCTCGGCCGCGATCGCACGCGGCAGCGCGCGCGCGAGGAACCACGAGCCGCCGCCGTCGGGCGTCAGGCCCACACGCGCGTACGACATCACGAATTTTGCATCGTGCGCGGCGACGATCAGGTCGCATGCGAGCGCGAGCGAGAAGCCCGCGCCGGCCGCGGCGCCCTCGACCGCCGCGATCACCGGCTTCGTCGACTCGCGAATCGCCGTCACCCATGCGCCGAGCTGATCGATGCTGTCGGCCTGGTAGGACGGATCCTTCGAGCGGTTGTCGAGCAGCCGGTTCAGGTTGCCGCCTGCGCAGAAGAAGCGATCGGCGCCCGTCAGCACGACCGCGCGGATTCCGGGATCGCGCTCGGCAGTGGCGAGCGCTTCGACACCGGCCGCGTACATGTCGGGATGCAGTGCGTTGCGCGCACCGGGATTGGATAGCGTGAGGACGAGCGTCGAATCGCTCTCGGGCGGACGCGAGGCCAGCAGTTCAGCACTCATGCGAGCGTGTCTCCATCGGACGGCGAGGCTGCGGCGCCGTACATGTTGCGTGGACAGGCGGCACTGCTGCCGCAGCGGATGTAATGTTGTCGTGACGGCGGGAAACTTGCTTTAGACTAGCACGAACGTGCTTTTCAGCGCGACGAATCCCGATGCGGCCGGCGTCGTTGCGGCCGCGCTCCAGCAAGGAAGGAGACTCCGATGCTACAGCTGTGCGGTATTCCGTTGTCCAACTATTACAACAAGGTGAAGTTCGTCCTGCTCGAGCACGACATCCCGTTCGAGGAGTCGGTGTGCGGTTTGCCGATCAGCGATCCGGCACAGCTCGCCGATTCGCCGCTCGGCAAGATCCCGTTTCTGAGGACCGAAGAGGGCGCGCTGTTCGAGTCGCAGGTGATCATCGAGTATTTGGCGGCGCGTTATCCCGAGAAAGCCATTTTTCCGGCGGGGCCGTTCGCGGCTGCGAAGGTGCGCGAACTGGTCGAGACGCTCGAGCTGTATCTCGAATGGATGGCGCGCGAGGTCTATACGGAGGCGTTTTTCGGCGGCAAGGTCAGCGATGGCATGAAGGCGCACGTCGAGAAGCGCCTGCCGCGTGCGATCGATGCGTTCAAGCAGATGACGCGGTTTTCGCCGTATGTGCTCGGCGAGTCGTTCAGCCTCGCGGACATCGCCGCATCGATCCATCTGCCGGTCATCGGGATGGCGACGAAGGCCGTGTTCGGACGCGACTTCCTGCTCGATGCGGGCATCGACTGGAAGGCTCACGCGAAGAAGGTCGGTGAGCGCGCTGCCGCGCAGCGCGTGGCAGCCGAACGCAAGGCGTATATCGACGCGACGAGCGGCGCGCGTTCGTAAGCGCGATTTTCCGGCCGGGCGGCGCATGGCCGCCCGTGCGGGACTTACAGGCGGGCGAGCCGTTCGAGTGCGGATGCGAGCGTGCTTTCCTGCTTCGCGAAGCAGAATCGTACGACCCCCGATTCGTGCGGCTCGTGATAAAACGCCGACACCGGAATGGCGGCCACGCCGATCTCCGATGTGAGCCACTTCGAGAAGTCCGCTTCGGGCAGGTCGCTGATCGCCGAGTAATCGACGCACTGGAAGTACGTGCCCGGGCACGGCAGCAGCTTGAAGCGCGTGCGTTCGAGGCCGGTACGGAAGAAGTCGCGCTTCTTCTGGTAGAAGCCGGCGAGCGACAGGTACGGTGCCGGGTCGCGCAGGTAGTCGGCGAGCCCGAACTGCATCGGCGTATTCACCGTGAATACGTTGAACTGGTGCACCTTGCGGAACTCCTCGGTCAGCGCGGCAGGCGCCGCGACGTAGCCGACCTTCCAGCCCGTCACGTGATAGGTCTTGCCGAAGCTCGACACGATGAAGCTGCGTGCGGCGAGTTCCGGATAGCGCGCGACGCTCTCGTGGCGCGCGCCGTCGTAGACCATGTGCTCGTAGACCTCGTCCGACAGGATCAGCACGTTGGTGCCGCGCACGATCTCCTCGAGCTTGCGCATGTCCGCCTCGCGCCACACGGTGCCCGTCGGGTTATGCGGCGTGTTGATCAGGATCATGCGCGTCTTCGGCGTGATCGCGGCTGCAAGACGGTCGAACGGGATCGCGTAGTCGGGCGCCTCCAGCGTAACGAACACCGGCTTGCCGCCCGCGAGTTCGATCGACGGCAGGTAGCTGTCGTAGGTCGGCTCGACGACAATCACTTCGTCGCCCGGATGCACCGCGCACAGGATTGCCGTCAGCAGCGCCTGCGTCGCGCCGGCCGTCACCGTGATTTCGGTGGCCGGATCGTAGCGCCAGCCGTAGACCTGCGCGATCTTGTCGGCGATCGCGTCGCGCAGCGGCGCGACACCGGCCATCGGTGGATACTGGTTGTGCCCGTTGCGCATCGCGGCCGCGACCGCGTCGACGATGCGCGGATCGCAATCGAAATCCGGGAAGCCCTGGCCGAGGTTCACGGCGCCTTTTTCGGCAGCAAGCGCGCTCATGACCGTGAAGATCGTCGTGCCGACGTTCGGCAGGCGCGAGGGGAAAACGGGAGTCGTTGGCATGTCTGAAGGAGCGTTCATCGATACGGTCGAAATCGGGTGGTGCCGCAGGTGTCAGGCCGGCGTGGCAGTGGAGGTCGGCGCGCCATCGAGTGCGCAGGCCTCGGCAAACGGCGCGGGTTGCGCGATCCGGAAGCCGAAATCGCGCGCGGTGCGCTTCGCGAGCTTCAGCAGTGCGCGGTCTTTCGAGACGAGCCACTCGGCCTGCGCGGCGCGGGCGAGTTCGAGAAACTTCTGGTCGTCGCGGTCCTTGCACTTCGGCAGCGGCGGCGCGTCGGCATCGACGGGCGGCGGTTCGACGAGGCTCGCGAGGCGGGCGACGGTCGCGAGCGCGGTGGCCTTGTCGATCGCACGCGCCTGGAACTGCGGATAATCGAGCACGTATTCGAGTTCGGTCAGGCAGCGGCCGTCGATCACGGCGGCAAGCGCGCCGCGTTCCAGTGCGGCCCGGATCGGGCGCGTAGCGGGGTCGTCGAATACGAGGATGTCGATCCAGACGTTCGAGTCGAGCACGACGCGGCGTGCGGCGTGCGGAGCGAGAGAGCGGGTCATTCGTTACAATCGGTGGTTTTCGTCTGACCGCAAGGCACGGCGTGCCAGCGAGCCTCTATGATAATCGTTCTCTCTCCCGCCAAATCCCTCGACTACGATACGCCCGCGCACGTCCAGTCTTACACGAAGCCTGCATTCGTCGACGACGCGTCCGAGCTGATCGACGGCCTGCGCAAGCTTTCGCCGCAGGACATCGCGTCGCTGATGGATATCTCCGATCCGCTCGCGCGCCTGAACTTCCAGCGCTACGCGGACTGGTCGCCGACCTTTACGCCGGCCAATGCGAAACAGGCCGTGCTCGCGTTCAACGGCGACGTCTACGAAGGATTCGACGCGAAATCGCTGTCGTCCGCCGATCTCGACTATGCGCAACATCATGTGCGCGTGCTGTCGGGCCTGTACGGGTTGCTGCGCCCGCTCGACCTGCTGCAGCCGTACCGGCTCGAGATGGGCACGCGCTTCGCGAACGCGCGCGGCAAGGATCTGTACGCGTTCTGGGGCGACCGCATCACGCGGGCGCTGAACGAGCAGCTCGAGACGCGTAGCGGCGCGGCGCGCGTGCTGGTCAACTGCGCGTCGACCGAGTACTTCAAGTCGGTCAAGCCGAAACTGCTGGCCGCACCCGTCGTCACGCCGGTGTTCGAGGACTGGAAGGGCGGCCGCTACAAGATCATCAGCTTCCATGCGAAGCGTGCGCGCGGCCTGATGGCGCGTTATATCGTCGAGAACCGTATTACCGAGCCGAAAGCGCTGAAGGAATTCGCGATGGAGGGCTATGCGTTCGACGCGGCTGCGTCGAACGATTCGACTTACGTATATCGCCGGCGAGTCGGCGAGTGACCATGCCGGCCGTTCACGAGACGGCCGGCGCATGCATGAGGCCGGACAAGCGGCACATCGCCCGTTCCGGTCGACAGCTTTGCATGGGACCGGAGTAAGCGCTAGAGCACTAACTCCGGTCGACAGAGGAGAGGCAGATGACCCTTTCGATCACCAGCAATTTCGACGCAGGCGCAATCGACGTCGTGTCGTGCGACAGCCCCGATGCGATTCGGCTGCGCGTGCGCGGCGACAGCCGCTCGGAATTCGCGCAATGGTTCTACTACCGGTTGACGGGCGCCCGCGGCGAGCGGTGCGTGATGACGTTCGAGAACGCGGCCGAATGCGCCTATCCGTCCGGCTGGCGCAATTACAGCGCGGTGGCGAGCTACGACCGGGTCGACTGGTTCCGCGTGCCGACGACGTTCGATGGCAAGACGATGACCATCGACCATACGCCGGAGTTCGACAGCATCTACTACGCGTATTTCGAACCGTACTCGGAAGAGCGTCACGCGGCATTTCTCGGTGCGGTCCAGCAGTTGCCGCAGGCGAGCGTCGTCGAGCTCGGCCGCACGGTCGAAGGCCGCCCGATGTCGCTGCTGTCGCTCGGCACGCCGGAAACCGACGGTGCGCCGAAGAAGAAGGTGTGGATCATCGCGCGCCAGCATCCGGGCGAGACGATGGCAGAGTGGTTCGTCGAAGGCCTCGTCAAGCGGCTGGCCGGATGGGGCGACTGGGCCGGCGATCCGGTCGCGCGCAAGCTCTACGATCGCGCGACGTTCTACATCGTCCCGAACATGAACCCGGACGGCAGCGTGCACGGCAACCTGCGCACCAATGCGGCCGGTGCGAACCTGAACCGCGAATGGATGACGCCCGATGCCGAGCGCAGCCCCGAGGTGCTGGCCGTGCGCGATGCGATCCACGCGATCGGCTGCGACATGTTCTTCGACATTCACGGCGACGAGGATCTGCCGTACGTGTTCGTTGCCGGTTCGGAGATGCTGCCGAGCTTTACCGAGCAGCAGGGCAAGGAGCAGGCTGCGTTCATCGACGCGTTCAAGGTTGCGAGCCCGGACTTCCAGACCGAGCATGGCTATGCGGCGAGCAAGTACAAGGAGGACGCGCTCAAGCTCGCGTCGAAGTACATTGGCCATCAGTTCGGCTGCCTGTCGCTGACGCTCGAGATGCCGTTCAAGGATAACGCGAACCTGCCCGACGAGCGTGTCGGCTGGAACGGTGAGCGCAGCGCGGCGCTCGGTGCAGCGATGCTGGCCGCGATCCTTGTGCACGTCGACACGTTCGCGTAAGCGTATCGCCGTCGCATGAAAAAATGCCGGGGCATCTCCGGATGCCCCGGCTTTTTTGCTTCTGTCGTTGCCGCTTCGTCGGATCAGGACTTCTTCGCGGTTTTCTTCTTCACGGCTTTCGTCTGGCCGCCTGATTTCTTCGTCGCGACGGCCTTCTTGCCGGTGCGGCCTGATGCCTTCGCCTTTGCCTTGCCTCGGTGCGATTTGCCCTTGAACTTCTTCGTCGAAGACGTGGAGCGCTCGACGCGCGGCTTCAGCGGCGGAACGGGGTCGTTCCAGCTGAACGCGAGCATTTGCTGGCCGACATAGCCGCAACGGAATTTCAGCGGCGTCGGGTCGCTGCCGTCGCTGTGGACGCCGAGTCCGTCGACCGTGACGATGTTGTCGACCTTCACGTGCTGCTTGCCCTGGTCGAACGAGTCGTTCCACGGCGTGATCGTCGCGTTGCCGCTGTCGAATGCGTTCGGCGCGAAGTCGACGCGGTCGAAGGCCGACGACGTGCTGGCGATGAAGCTGCCATGCGCCGCACAATCGGCCGCGAGCGGATCGGCATGCATTTCGTTGACGAATTTGTTGATCAGTTCGGAGCGCTGGTCGAGCAGGTCGGCGAATACCGGTGTCGGAAGCGCAAGCGACAGGCCCGCGACACAGGCTGCCAGCTTGCCGAACGCCCGGAGAATCCGGAGCGAGGCAGGTGAGCTGTCCATCTGGTTATTGGTGAGGTGCGAAGGAGACATCGGGCACGTATAGATGCCCGATGAAGAACAGGAGTTCAATCTTAGCGTAAAAAAGTTGTGCGGCAGTAGATGGCCTATTCTCCCGCGCTGCGGAAGATGCCGCCGGCACGTGCTGACGGTGCCCCCATCCGAAGGAATTTCAGGCGCGCGGGCCGCCGAGGCGATAGCGCCGGACGTCGAAGGTCGTGACCCACGCAGGGCGATAGACGGCGATGAGTGCTGTCGCCATACCGGTGAACCACGCTTCGCCGAGCGCGAGCAGCGCCGTGTTCAACAGATAGCCGGCAGGAATCACGACAGGTACGCCATCCGCGAGGGCGAGCTGGACGCCGGCTGCTGCTGTGGCGACCGCGATGATCGCAATGGCCGGCGACAGGAATCCCTGGCCGGTGATGAACGACGCGAGGTTGTGCGGCAGCCATGCGAGCGCGGCGCGCTGCAGCAACGCCGACACGGCAACAGGCAGCGCACCGTAGATCAGATAGGTCAGGCCAATGCCCTGCCACGGCGCGTCGAAGATGATCGCGGCGACCGCCGTGACGGCGCCCATCGCAATCAGCGCGAGCGTCCAGTCGAACAGCGTGACGAGCAGCGTTGCGCCAAGCAGATGCATGACGATGCCATCGTCGAGCCACGCATTCGAGGCCCACAGGACCGCGATCGCGGTGACGAGCGCGAGCCACACGTGCTGGAGTGTGGCGTCCTGGAGGCGCACGAAGGGGCGATTCCAGATCGCGAGCGCGAGCAGCGCCACGGCGGCGATCCAGCCACCGATGCCAACCCAGAGCGGAAGCGGTGTGAAAAGAAAACCCATGCGTTCATATTACTCGTTGAGCATCAAAGGTGGGAATCCGCACATGCCGACCGTCGCGATATCGAGACTGTCTGCTAGCGCTCGCGCCGGAACCGTGCCCGCGGCTCGGCGGCGAGCGGCAGGTCCTGCGCGCCGGCATGCGCGGTCGGCAACGGGTACGGATGATCGTTCCGTTGCGTGCGCAGCGGAGCCGGGCTGCGTTCGCCGATGGGCGGCTTGCGCGCGCGGTTGCGGTTCGCCAGCAGCACTTCGAGGTGCGGCGACAGCCAGCCGTTGTAGATCGCGACCGCGGCGGCGCGGTTGACGGCGCCAAGTTGCTGGAAGATGCTGGCGAGGTGAATTTTCACGGTGCCCTCGCTGATGCCGAGCGTACGGGCAATCATCTTGTTCGTGCTGCCCATGTGGACGAAGCGCATGATCTGCGCTTGCCTCGGCGACAACAGGCCGCTTGGCGGGCGGCGGGGCAGCGATCCGGCAAGCGTCTGGAAATGGGCATCGTGGCGCGCCGCAGCTGTGGAGGGCAGCAGGCGGAGGGCGATCGGCGGGATGTAGTGTCCGCCCAGCAGGACCATCTCGAGCGCACGCACGATCAGGTGCGGCCGCGTGGAATGCGGGATCACGCCTGCGACACCGTAGTTGAAGAAGCGCTGGATGGCTTCCGGCGAGGCTTCGTCGATCAGCACGGCCGCGGGCGTCGGCGAGCAGGCGCTGCAGAGTGCCTGCAGTTCGCTCAGCCGGCCGATGTCCAGCCAGTCGATCGCGACGAGGTCGAAACGCTGGGTGCGCAGCAGCCGGCGCGCCTGGAAGCCGTCGGGCGCATCGTTGATGCTGGCGTGACGGTCGATCTGCCGCAGCAGGGCCTTCAGTCCGTCACGCCGTTCGGCGTCTGAATTGAGCACCAGGAATCGCATATTCAACCTCCATAAGGGTCAGTCATTGATCTGCTGTCGGGCATGCGTTGGTCCCGATGATGACAAAGACCTTACACGATGTCTGCTTGGCTGAAAGGCTTAGGAAAAGTCCGAAATTTTCGGCGACGGAATATCGGACAAGAAAAAAGCCGCTCCGGCGGGAACCGGGAGCGGCTTCGAGCGGGCAGGCCGTTCGGGCCTGCGGTGCGGGTCAGTGGAAGTGTGGCTGGGCGGGCGACGCGTCTTCCGGCATTTCCGCATGGACGATTTCGCCGAGCGGATCTGCGTAGAGCGGCACGCCGCAGTCATCGCAATATTCGGGTTCGAAGCGGCCTGCGTGCCGGCGGACGTCGGTTACGCCGCATTCCTTCAGCAGGCTCACGATTTCCTCGAGCGGCCCTTCAATCGGCGCCTCGCCCTCGAGCGTTGCGCTGTCGATCGACACGTCGCCGTTTTCACGGCCGTAGAGCGGCCACACGACACCATAGATCACATCGTTGCTCGCACGCCGCGTGAAGCCGACACGGTATTCGTCGATACGGCGTTCGCCGAAGCCGGCGACCACCGCGCGCAGTTCCTGCGGTGCCGTACCAAGTGTGTCGAAAAGATAACGAATGGCGGTTCGCACCGTGTGCGGACGGATGCGCTCGTCCGCATCGCGGCAGGCCGAGTAGTACGCGTCCGGAAGCAGGCACTCGAACTCGCATCCGGGCAGCGCGATCGACAGATTCGGGCCGCCCTGGGCCGTCCACTGTTCGAGGCACTGACCGCGCTCGATCCGGCTGCCGCTTTCTTCTTCCTGCCAGCGGAACAGCGGCGCGCCGGCGGGCGCAGCGACGACGGCGAGCAGGAAGCGCGGGTCGGCCAGGATCGGCGAGGTTTCGGGCAGGTCGCCAAAGCTGAGCTTGGGCGCGTGCTGGCCGATCGCCGAATGCGCGAGCTGCTGGGCAAGGCGGTAGGTCTCGACGTGATGCCGTGGCAACTGGTCGATGCTGTAGAGGAACGGGGCAAGCCCGACGAGCGTGCCGTTCGCAAGGACATGAGCTTGCAGGTGCGTACGCAGCGCGTCGGCCACGTCACCCTTGAGGGGGCCGGACGGAATCATGTAGCGTGTCCAAGCGAGAACCGGGACGGCGACCAGCAGCGCATCGTACGGCTGGCCGTCGTGCTCGATCACCATCGACTCGCTGTGGGTCTCGGCCATGTCGGCGAGCGCGCCGTAGGCGTCGGGGTGATTCTGCTGCAGATGGTCGAGCGCTGCGTCGAGCGTGGTCTGGTTGCCGTTGCGGACAATCTTGGCGAGCAGCGCATCGAGCTTCGCTTCCCAGAAGCGATCCTCGATGCGGCTACCCGAGGCGAAGAGCGCAAGCGACAGACCAACCAGTTTGTCGGCATCGGGGGGGAGGCGTTTGGCGATTCGCTGGCGCATATTAAAGACGTATATAGAAAGAGGCGAAGAACCTCACATTCTAGTCCGTTCTTTGCACCATAAGCGGTCTCGTGCCCTGACATGGCCGGACGGCCAATTTTCGGCTTTTGTAAAAAAGTTTCTTCAAACCCCTTGCGCGAAGGGGGCGGGCTGCATAGAATCACGCCTCTTTCGCGCTCACGGAAACGCGGCGCGGGAGAGGGAAGCGGAGTCGGTGGTGTGCAGCAGGTTGGGCGCACGGCTGGCGACGGAAGATGGACCCCGCAGTCGCAACGAAGTCGTTCAGAAAGTTGTTGACGCGCTGCGAAACACGGTTCATAATCTCGCTTCTCTGCTGCTGAAAACGCAGCGCTGCCGGGAAACGAAGCCAACGCCGAATTTCTCGCAGAACCGCTCTTTAAAAATTAACAGCCGATAAGTGTGGGCGCTTGATGGAAGCGAGCTGATCTTCGGATCAGATAGCGAAAGTATCAAGAGTCTCACACTAAAGTAAGTCAGGTTTATGAAGTGATTCATATACCTGTCAGCTTTGAGTGAGCGACCGGTTCGAAAGAACCGAAAACAGTAACAGGTTTAAACTGAAGAGTTTGATCCTGGCTCAGATTGAACGCTGGCGGCATGCCTTACACATGCAAGTCGAACGGCAGCACGGGTGCTTGCACCTGGTGGCGAGTGGCGAACGGGTGAGTAATACATCGGAACATGTCCTGTAGTGGGGGATAGCCCGGCGAAAGCCGGATTAATACCGCATACGATCTACGGATGAAAGCGGGGGACCTTCGGGCCTCGCGCTATAGGGTTGGCCGATGGCTGATTAGCTAGTTGGTGGGGTAAAGGCCTACCAAGGCGACGATCAGTAGCTGGTCTGAGAGGACGACCAGCCACACTGGGACTGAGACACGGCCCAGACTCCTACGGGAGGCAGCAGTGGGGAATTTTGGACAATGGGCGAAAGCCTGATCCAGCAATGCCGCGTGTGTGAAGAAGGCCTTCGGGTTGTAAAGCACTTTTGTCCGGAAAGAAATCCCTGGTTCTAATACAGCCGGGGGATGACGGTACCGGAAGAATAAGCACCGGCTAACTACGTGCCAGCAGCCGCGGTAATACGTAGGGTGCGAGCGTTAATCGGAATTACTGGGCGTAAAGCGTGCGCAGGCGGTTTGCTAAGACCGATGTGAAATCCCCGGGCTCAACCTGGGAACTGCATTGGTGACTGGCAGGCTAGAGTATGGCAGAGGGGGGTAGAATTCCACGTGTAGCAGTGAAATGCGTAGAGATGTGGAGGAATACCGATGGCGAAGGCAGCCCCCTGGGCCAATACTGACGCTCATGCACGAAAGCGTGGGGAGCAAACAGGATTAGATACCCTGGTAGTCCACGCCCTAAACGATGTCAACTAGTTGTTGGGGATTCATTTCCTTAGTAACGTAGCTAACGCGTGAAGTTGACCGCCTGGGGAGTACGGTCGCAAGATTAAAACTCAAAGGAATTGACGGGGACCCGCACAAGCGGTGGATGATGTGGATTAATTCGATGCAACGCGAAAAACCTTACCTACCCTTGACATGGTCGGAATCCTGCTGAGAGGCGGGAGTGCTCGAAAGAGAACCGATACACAGGTGCTGCATGGCTGTCGTCAGCTCGTGTCGTGAGATGTTGGGTTAAGTCCCGCAACGAGCGCAACCCTTGTCCTTAGTTGCTACGCAAGAGCACTCTAAGGAGACTGCCGGTGACAAACCGGAGGAAGGTGGGGATGACGTCAAGTCCTCATGGCCCTTATGGGTAGGGCTTCACACGTCATACAATGGTCGGAACAGAGGGTTGCCAACCCGCGAGGGGGAGCTAATCCCAGAAAACCGATCGTAGTCCGGATTGCACTCTGCAACTCGAGTGCATGAAGCTGGAATCGCTAGTAATCGCGGATCAGCATGCCGCGGTGAATACGTTCCCGGGTCTTGTACACACCGCCCGTCACACCATGGGAGTGGGTTTTACCAGAAGTGGCTAGTCTAACCGCAAGGAGGACGGTCACCACGGTAGGATTCATGACTGGGGTGAAGTCGTAACAAGGTAGCCGTATCGGAAGGTGCGGCTGGATCACCTCCTTTCCAGAGCTATCTCGCGAAGTTGAGCGCTCACGCTTATCGGCTGTAAATTAAAGACAGACTCAGGGGTCTGTAGCTCAGTCGGTTAGAGCACCGTCTTGATAAGGCGGGGGTCGTTGGTTCGAATCCAACCAGACCCACCATTGTCTGACGTGTCGGTGATCGTTAGCGCTTTAGCGCTTACGCGTACCCCAAGCCGACAGGCTAACACCTGAGATTCTCTGTACATGGGGGCATAGCTCAGCTGGGAGAGCACCTGCTTTGCAAGCAGGGGGTCGTCGGTTCGATCCCGTCTGCCTCCACCAATCTTCAATGGGAAGCGTTTGGATCACACGAAAGTGACGTGTGAGACGAGCATTTGCCATTGGCGATTGAGCCAGTCAGAGTGATATGAGTAACACCATATCGGCTGTCGTTCTTTAACAATCTGGAAGAAGCAAGTAATTTGGATAGCGGAAGCGTCTTGAGATGGACGTGAAAGTTATCCGGGTTGTGATTGTATCGATGTATCTCAAGATGATTCGAACTTCATGTTCGACTCGATTTTGGAATACGGCACAACGCGAGAACTCAACCTGTAACGAGACAGACTCGTTATAGGGTCAAGCGAACAAGTGCATGTGGTGGATGCCTTGGCGATCACAGGCGATGAAGGACGCGGTAGCCTGCGAAAAGCTACGGGGAGCTGGCAAACGAGCTTTGATCCGTAGATGTCCGAATGGGGAAACCCGGCCCTTTTGGGTCATCCTGGACTGAATACATAGGTCCAGTGAAGCGAACGCGGTGAACTGAAACATCTAAGTAACCGCAGGAAAAGAAATCAACCGAGATTCCCAAAGTAGTGGCGAGCGAAATGGGATGAGCCTTGTACTCTTTATTTGTATTGTTAGCCGAACGCTCTGGAAAGTGCGGCCATAGCAGGTGATAGCCCTGTAGGCGAAAACAGTATGAAAGAACTAAGTGTACGACAAGTAGGGCGGGACACGTGAAATCCTGTCTGAAGATGGGGGGACCATCCTCCAAGGCTAAATACTCGTGATCGACCGATAGTGAACCAGTACCGTGAGGGAAAGGCGAAAAGAACCCCGGGAGGGGAGTGAAATAGATCCTGAAACCGCATGCATACAAACAGTCGGAGCCTCGCAAGGGGTGACGGCGTACCTTTTGTATAATGGGTCAGCGACTTACGTTCAGTAGCAAGCTTAACCGTATAGGGCAGGCGTAGCGAAAGCGAGTCCGAATAGGGCGTTCAGTTGCTGGGCGTAGACCCGAAACCAAGTGATCTATCCATGGCCAGGATGAAGGTGCGGTAACACGTACTGGAGGTCCGAACCCACTAACGTTGAAAAGTTAGGGGATGAGCTGTGGATAGGGGTGAAAGGCTAAACAAACTTGGAAATAGCTGGTTCTCTCCGAAAACTATTTAGGTAGTGCCTCGTGTCTCACCTTCGGGGGTAGAGCACTGTCATGGTTGGGGGGTCTATTGCAGATTACCCCGCCATAGCAAACTCCGAATACCGAAGAGTGCAATCACGGGAGACAGACATCGGGTGCTAACGTCCGGTGTCAAGAGGGAAACAACCCAGACCGCCAGCTAAGGTCCCCAAATATAGCTAAGTGGGAAACGAAGTGGGAAGGCTAAAACAGTCAGGAGGTTGGCTTAGAAGCAGCCACCCTTTAAAGAAAGCGTAATAGCTCACTGATCGAGTCGTCCTGCGCGGAAGATGTAACGGGGCTAAGCTATATACCGAAGCTGCGGATGCGAGCTATGCTCGCATGGTAGGAGAGCGTTCCGTAAGCCTGCGAAGGTGCGTTGAAAAGCGTGCTGGAGGTATCGGAAGTGCGAATGCTGACATGAGTAGCGATAAAGGGGGTGAAAGGCCCCCTCGCCGTAAGCCCAAGGTTTCCTACGCAACGTTCATCGGCGTAGGGTGAGTCGGCCCCTAAGGCGAGGCAGAAATGCGTAGCTGATGGGAAGCAGGTCAATATTCCTGCACCATTGTTAGATGCGATGGGGGGACGGATCGCGGAAGGTTGTCCGGGTGTTGGAAGTCCCGGTCGCTGCATTGGAGAAGGCGCTTAGGCAAATCCGGGCGCGGAATTCAAGGGTGTGGCGCGAGCTCCTTAGGGAGCGAAGCAATTGGAAGTGGTTCCAAGAAAAGCCTCTAAGCTTCAGTCTAACGATGACCGTACCGCAAACCGACACAGGTGGGCGAGATGAGTATTCTAAGGCGCTTGAGAGAACTCGGGAGAAGGAACTCGGCAAATTGGTACCGTAACTTCGGGATAAGGTACGCCCTTGTAGCTTGATGCCCCTGCGGGCAAAGGGTGAAGGGGTTGCAATAAACTGGTGGCTGCGACTGTTTAATAAAAACACAGCACTCTGCAAACACGAAAGTGGACGTATAGGGTGTGACGCCTGCCCGGTGCCGGAAGATTAAATGATGGGGTGCAAGCTCTTGATTGAAGTCCCGGTAAACGGCGGCCGTAACTATAACGGTCCTAAGGTAGCGAAATTCCTTGTCGGGTAAGTTCCGACCTGCACGAATGGCGTAACGATGGCCACACTGTCTCCTCCCGAGACTCAGCGAAGTTGAAGTGTTTGTGATGATGCAATCTACCCGCGGCTAGACGGAAAGACCCCATGAACCTTTACTGTAGCTTTGCATTGGACTTTGAACCGATCTGTGTAGGATAGGTGGGAGGCTATGAAACCGGAACGCTAGTTTCGGTGGAGCCGTCCTTGAAATACCACCCTGGTTTGTTTGAGGTTCTAACCTTGGCCCGTGATCCGGGTCGGGGACAGTGCATGGTAGGCAGTTTGACTGGGGCGGTCTCCTCCCAAAGCGTAACGGAGGAGTACGAAGGTACGCTAGGTACGGTCGGAAATCGTGCTGATAGTGCAATGGCATAAGCGTGCTTAACTGCGAGACCGACAAGTCGAGCAGGTGCGAAAGCAGGTCATAGTGATCCGGTGGTTCTGTATGGAAGGGCCATCGCTCAACGGATAAAAGGTACTCTGGGGATAACAGGCTGATACCGCCCAAGAGTTCATATCGACGGCGGTGTTTGGCACCTCGATGTCGGCTCATCTCATCCTGGGGCTGTAGCCGGTCCCAAGGGTATGGCTGTTCGCCATTTAAAGAGGTACGTGAGCTGGGTTTAAAACGTCGTGAGACAGTTTGGTCCCTATCTGCCGTGGGCGTTGGATATTTGAAGGGGGCTGCTCCTAGTACGAGAGGACCGGAGTGGACGAACCTCTGGTGTACCGGTTGTCACGCCAGTGGCATCGCCGGGTAGCTATGTTCGGAAGAGATAACCGCTGAAAGCATCTAAGCGGGAAACTCGCCTTAAGATGAGATATCCCTGGGGACTAGATCCCCTTGAAGGGTCGTTCGAGACCAGGACGTTGATAGGTCAGGTGTGTAAGCGCAGTAATGCGTTCAGCTAACTGATACTAATTGCCCGTAAGGCTTGATCCTATAACAAGTCTGCCTTGTAGATGAGCGCCGTGCGATGCACGTGCTGCCATCCGAGAGAGACGGGTTGGATTCTCGTGTGTGATACACACAACCCAAGATTACTGCTTCTTCCCGATTGGTCGCGCTGCGAAGCCGCGCGACACCCCTCTTTGCCTGATGACCATAGCGAGTCGGTCCCACCCCTTCCCATCCCGAACAGGACCGTGAAACGACTCTACGCCGATGATAGTGCGGATTCCCGTGTGAAAGTAGGTAATCGTCAGGCTCCCTAAGCCAAGAACCCCCGCCCGACCAGGCGGGGGTTTTTGCATTGGCGCGGCCAAATTGTAATCGAACCAAGTGGAGCACCGCGCTCAATCGTCGCATCCCGCCGGCACACGCCAGATCAGCTGTCTTTCATCCCGCGGCTCACCGCGGAACGAAACCGCGTGATTTGATACGATCGAAATGTCGTCGGCGATTGTGTTCGTCGACGTTCATGTTCGAAACCGGGGCTTGATGGAGGGGCGGGGAATGAATATCGGCGACGCGTCGCGCGAATCCGGAGTCAGCGCAAAAATGATCCGCTACTACGAGCAGGTCGGCCTTCTTGCGCCGAGCAAGCGTACCGACGCCGGCTACCGGATCTACGGTGCGGACGAAATCCACATCCTGCGCTTCATTCGTCAGGCGCGACGGCTTGGCTTTCTCGTCGAGGACATCCGCAAGCTGCTGATGCTCTGGCAAGACCGCTCCCGCGCCAGCGCCGAGGTGAAGTCGATCGCCCTCGAGCACGTGGCCGAACTCGACAAGCGCATCGCTGAACTGAGCGACATGCGCGATACGCTGGCCGACCTGGCCGCGCACTGCCATGGCGACGGACGGCCCGAATGCCCGATTTTGGCGCGCCTGGCCGACCCCGTCGGTGAACCAGATTAGTGCGTTTACTCAAGGCCCGAAATGGGCGCCCGATTCAACCTCTATACAAATCAATAGGTTACGCGAGATCGGCGCGCGTTCATTCCGGATTGGAATGGCTTCCATGCAAGCATTTCACTGGCATCTTGGTGCGGCGTCGTTATAATTCGGGAATACCCTATACGGGAAATCCCTGAATCTCGATTCGCCCAGGGGTCCCCCTTCCTTGGAGAACATCATGATCGCCTACATCGTCGAAAAGCTGAGCAACTGGTTCGAATCTGCAGAACGTGAGCGCCGTGAGGCTTACCTCGCCACGTCGTCGGACATCGTCCAGCTCGAGCACCGCATCCGCTCGCTCGAAACCAACGGCTACTCGCTGTAATCGGAGTCACCGTCAGGTGCTGTGTGGCACCGAACGACAAGCAAGCCCCGTATTGACGGGGCTTTGTTTTTTGTGCGCCGGATCTGGCGAAATCGTCGACGCGGCGTTATGGTATGGGCCTGTTTTTCATCGTGAAGGACACGATCATGCGTTTGCGTCTCGATGTGCGTCGCAGTACCCGCGCGCGTCTCGCTCTGGGCGCGGCCGTGCTTGTCCATGGCCTCGCGGCCGGTGCCGCGACTTCGTCCAAACCGCTGATTCTCGATACGCAACGCGGTATCCAGGACGGCAAGGGCGGGTTGGTGCTGCAGACAGCACCTTTGTCTTCCGAGCCGATCGTCGAGCCGGCGGGCATGCGGGCTCCGGCCGGGCAAGCGCCGAACACGTCGGTTCCGCTGTTCGTCGCGCCGTATATCAATGTGCCCGGCTGGGGCACGCCGCCGGCCAACCAGCCGAAACTCGCGCCGAGGCCGCAGCCGTAACGGCCGGTTGCCCGATCAGTTTCCGCGCTGCTCGATCTGGCAGCGGGCGCCGCTATCCTGCCCCAGCATCTCGACCAGATAGGGCAGTGCCTCATTCATGCTCTGCGCGAGCGTATACGGCGGATTCAGGATGAACATCCCGCTGCCGTAGAGGCCCAGTCCATCGTCAGGCGGATTCGATACCGTCAGCGTCAGGTGCAGCCAGTTGTTCGGTTGCAGGCGCTTCAACTGCTCGGGAAAGCGCTGCGATTCCGTTCGCGTGACCTGCGGATACCAGATCGCGTAGCAACCCGTCGCGAAACGCTTCAGGCATTCCGTCACGCAGCTTACCGTGCGCGCGTAATCCTTCTTGTCCTCGTAGGACGGGTCGATCAGCACGAGTGCGCGTCGCGGCGGCGGCGGCAGCAGCGCCTTGATGCCTTCGAAGCCGTCACCGGCGAAGATCATCGCGCGTCGCCCCGCGTCGCGGAAGTTGTGGCGCAGCACGTCGATTTCCGTCGTGTGCATTTCGAACAGGCGCATCCGGTCCTGCTCGCGCATCGATCGCCAAGCGATATACGGGGAACCCGGGTAGAAGCGCAGTTCGCCGTCGTCGTTCAGTGCGCGTACTTCGTCCACATAATCGCCCAGCGCTTCCGGCAGGTTCTTGTCGTTCCACAGCCGGCCGATGCCGGTGTCGAATTCTGCCGTCTTTGCCGCGTAGCCATCGCGCAGCGAGTACACGCCGGCACCGGCATGCGTGTCGATGTACCAGTACGACTTGTCTTTCTTGTTCAGGTAGCGCAGCAGTTGGACGACGACGGCGTGCTTGAGCACGTCCGCGTGGTTGCCTGCGTGAAAACCGTGACGATAACTGAGCATGGCGGGCTGCCTGAAACAGAAGGTGAATCGATGAAAGCGGTCGATCGGGCGCGGCCGTCAGGCCGGGTGCCGATGCGGCCGCGTATTGTACGCGAGTGGCCGTGAGTCGCCTTACTCGTATGCGTTGCCGACTACCTCCTCGATGCGTTGCTTCACATCCGGCGTCAGCATCGCGGCGACGTCGAGCGCGCGCATGTTGTCGCCGATCTGCTCGATCCGCGATGCGCCGGTGATAACCGAACTCACGCGCGGATTCGCGAGCACCCACGCGATCGCGAGCTGGCCGGTGCTGCAGCCGAGGTCGGCTGCGATCCCGCCGAGCCGTTCGACGATGTCGTTGCTGGCCTGATCGGTCAACCGGGCGCGCATCCAGTCGTAACCCTGCAACTGCGCGCGGCTGCCGGGCGGCACGCCGTTGCGGTACTTGCCGGTAAGCAGGCCCGAGGCCAGCGGGCTCCAGGTCGTGAGGCCGAGGCCGTAGTCGTCGTAGAGCCGCGCATATTCCTGTTCGACTCGCGTGCGGTGGAACAGGTTGTACTGAGGTTGCTCGACGACCGGCTTGTGCAGGTGATGCCGGTCGGCGATCTCGCACGCGGCGCGGATCTCGTCGGCGCTCCATTCCGACGTGCCCCAGTACAGCGCCTTGCCGCGCGCGATCATGTCGCTCATTGCCCAGACGGTTTCCTCGATCGGTGTGTTCGGATCGGGGCGATGGCAATAGACGAGGTCGACATAGTCGAGCTGCAGCCGGCGCAGCGAGCCGTCGATCGCGTTCAGCAGGTATTTCCGGTTCAGCGTGTGATACTGGTTCGGTGCTTCCGCGAGCCCCCAGAAGAACTTCGTGGACACGATATAACTGATGCGCGGCCAGTCGAGCGACTTGAGCGCCTGGCCCATGATTTCCTCGGATTTGCCGCCGGCGTACACCTCGGCGTTGTCGAAGAAATTGACACCCGCGTCGCGTGCCGCGGCGAGGCATTCGCGTGCGACCCGCTGGTCGACCTGGTTGCCGTAGGTGACCCACGAGCCGAGCGAGAGCGCGCTGATCTGCAGGCCGGAACGGCCTAGCCGTCGATAGTGCATGCGAATCTCCTGCGTGACAGAGCCGACCTTAAGCTTAGACGTTTTGCGCGCGAACGGCGGCGCCGATCGTGCACAATGACGGCTGGCCCGCCGGTACGGTCACGCGATGAAAGCGGATGCGGCGGGCGCGTGTTTTATCGATCCGATAACGGGAGGAGACGGACATGGCAGCAGATCTGAGCGGCAAGACCGCAGTCGTCACGGGCGCCGCGAGCGGCATCGGCAAGGAAATCGCACTCGAGCTCGCGAAGGCGGGCGCGGCCGTCGCGATCGCCGACCTGAACCAGGACGGTGCCAATGCGGTCGCCGACGAGATCAACAAGGCAGGCGGCAAGGCGATCGGCGTCGCGATGGACGTGACGAACGAGGAAGCCGTGAACGCAGGCATCGACAAGGTTGCCGACACGTTCGGCTCGGTCGACATCCTCGTGTCGAACGCGGGCATCCAGATCGTCAACCCGATCGAGAACTACTCGTTCTCCGACTGGAAGAAGATGCAGGCAATCCACGTCGACGGCGCGTTCCTGACGACGAAGGCCGCGCTCAAGCACATGTACAAGGACGATCGCGGCGGCGTCGTGATCTACATGGGTTCGGTGCACTCGCACGAAGCGTCGCCGCTGAAGTCGGCGTACGTGACGGCCAAGCACGGTTTGCTCGGCCTCGCACGCGTGCTGGCGAAGGAAGGCGCGAAGCACAACGTGCGCTCGCACGTCGTGTGTCCGGGCTTCGTGCGCACGCCGCTGGTCGACAAGCAGATTCCGGAGCAGGCGAAGGAGCTCGGGATCAGCGAAGACGAAGTGGTGAAGAAGGTGATGCTTGGCAACACGGTCGACGGCGTGTTCACGACGGTGCAGGACGTCGCGCAGACGGTGCTGTTCCTGTCGGCATTCCCGAGCGCCGCGCTCACCGGCCAGTCGGTCGTCGTCAGTCACGGCTGGTTCATGCAGTAACGCGGGGGCGCGGGCGGTGTAGCCTCCCGCCGCCGAACGGTACAAAAAAACGCGCTCCGGGGAGCGCGTTTTTCATTTCGGCAGGGCGGGGCCGGTGACGGCTGCCGCCCGCTGGCGCCGGGTTACTTCAGCACGGTTGCGATTGCGTTGGCGACCACGTCGAGGTTGCGCGTGTTCAGCGCTGCGACGCAGATCCGGCCCGTGCCGACCGCATAGATGCCGAACTCGTCGCGCAGGCGATCGACTTGCGCCGAGGTCAAGCCCGAATACGAGAACATCCCGCGCTGCGCGTTGATGAAGCTGAAGTCGCGATCGACGCCGCTTGCCTTCAGGCGCTCGACGAGACCGTTGCGCATTGCGCGGATGCGATCGCGCATTTCGCCGAGTTCCTGCACCCACGAAGCGTGCAGTTCCGGCGATGCGAGCACCGCTGCGACCACCGCGCCGCCATGGGTCGGCGGGTTCGAGTAGTTCGTGCGGATCACGCGCTTCAGTTGCGACAGCACGCGCGTGGCTTCTTCCTTGCTCGACGTGATGATCGACAGCGCGCCGACGCGCTCGCCGTACAGCGAGAACGACTTCGAGAACGACGACGACACGAACGCGTTCAGGTCGGCCGCGGCAAACAGCCGCACGGCGGCCGCGTCGGCCTCGATGTTCTCGCCGAAGCCCTGGTATGCCATGTCGAGGAACGGCACGAGGTTGCGCGCCTTCACGACGTCGACGATCTGTTGCCATTGCGCTTCGGTGAGGTCCACGCCGGTCGGGTTGTGGCAGCACGCGTGCAGCACGACAACCGTGCCTGCCGCATAGCCGGTCAGCGCCGACAGCATGCCTTCGAAGTTCACGCCGTTGGTGGCGGCGTCGTAATACGGGTACGCGACGACTTCGAAGCCGGCCGCTTCGAACAGCGCGCGGTGGTTTTCCCAGCTCGGATCGCTGATCGCGACCTTCACGTTCGGGTTCACGGTGCGCAGGAAATCGGCGCCGATCTTCAGTGCGCCCGTGCCACCCAGTGCCTGGGCCGTGACCACGCGGCCCGCTGCGATCAGCGGCGAATCGTTGCCGAGCAGCAGCTTCTGCACCGCCGCATCGTAGGCGGCGATCCCGTCGATCGGCAGGTAGCCGCGCGGCAGGCCAGCCTCGACACGCGCCTTCTCCGCTTCGCGAACCGCGCGCAGCAGCGGAATCTTGCCTTCTTCGTTCGTGTACACGCCGACGCCGAGGTTGACCTTGGTCGGACGCGCATCGGCGTTGAAGGCTTCGTTCAGGCCCAGGATCGGGTCGCGGGGAGCAAGCTGGACAGCGGAGAAGAGCGACATGATGATTCGGCAGTAGTGAAAATAGGGTCAGGCTTTCAGCCGGCGGGGCGGGCGCAGCGAACCGCGTGCCAACGGGCGCGACGCCGGAAAGCGCAGCAGCCCGATATTGTAGCGAATTCGCGCTGGCGGGGGTGGGCGATTCGGCGGCGAATCGCGATTTCGGGCGGCCGTCGCGCGGCAGGAGCCGACAGCAGTTCGCGCGGCCGCGAAGCGCTAGAATGCTTTCTTTGCCCTCGCTCCGGCCGCATTCCATGTCCGAACATCATGCCGAAGTCGGCGACGCGCTCGACGAATCCAAATTCGTCACCTTCGAAGGCTCGCCGTTCCAGTTGTACCAGCCGTATCCGCCCGCGGGCGACCAGCCGACCGCAATCGACACGCTCGTCGAAGGCATCGGCGACGGCCTTGCCTTCCAGACGCTGCTCGGCGTGACGGGTTCGGGCAAGACCTTCACGATGGCGAACACGATCGCGCGGCTCGGCCGCCCGGCGATCGTGTTCGCGCCGAACAAGACGCTCGCGGCCCAGCTTTATGCCGAGTTCCGCGAGTTCTTCCCGCGCAACGCGGTCGAGTACTTCGTCTCGTACTACGACTACTACCAGCCTGAGGCCTACGTGCCGCAGCGCGACCTGTTCATCGAGAAGGACTCGTCGATCAACGAGCACATCGAGCAGATGCGGCTGTCGGCGACGAAGAGCCTGATGGAGCGCCGCGACGTGGTGATCGTCGCGACGGTGTCGGCGATCTACGGTATCGGCAACCCGTCCGAATACCACCAGATGATCCTGACGCTGCGCACCGGCGACAAGCTCGGCCAGCGCGACGTGATCGCGCGGCTGATCGCGATGCAATACACGCGCAACGAGCAGGACTTCCAGCGCGGCACGTTCCGCGTGCGCGGCGACACGATCGACATCTTCCCGGCCGAACACGCGGAAATGGCGGTGCGCGTCGAACTGTTCGACGACGAGGTCGAGACGCTGCATCTGTTCGATCCGTTGACCGGGCGCGTGCGACAGAAGATTCCGCGCTTCACCGTGTATCCGTCGTCGCACTACGTGACGCCGCGCGACACCGTGATGCGCGCGGTCGAGACGATCAAGGACGAATTGCGCGAACGCCTCGAGTTCTTCCATCGCGACGGCAAGCTCGTCGAGGCGCAGCGCCTCGAGCAGCGCACGCGCTTCGATCTCGAGATGCTGCAGGAGCTCGGCTTCTGCAAGGGCATCGAGAACTACTCGCGGCATTTCTCGGGCGCGGCGCCCGGCGACCCGCCGCCGACGCTCGTCGACTACCTGCCGCCCGATGCGCTGATGCTGCTCGACGAATCGCACGTGCTGATCGGCCAGTTGAACGGCATGTACAACGGCGACCGCGCGCGCAAGGAAAACCTCGTCAATTACGGGTTTCGCTTGCCGTCGGCGCTCGACAACCGGCCGCTCAAGTTCCCCGAGTTCGAACGCAAGATGCGCCAGGTCGTGTTCGTGTCGGCCACGCCGGCCGACTACGAGAAGCGCGTGACGGGGCAGATCGCAGAACAGGTCGTGCGGCCGACGGGGCTCGTCGATCCGGAAATCGAAGTGCGGCCGGCGAGCTCGCAGGTCGACGACGTGCTGACCGAGATCAACGCGCGCGTGAAGGCCGGCGAGCGCGTACTGATCACCGTGCTGACGAAGCGCATGGCCGAACAGCTCACCGAGTTTCTGGCCGACCATGGCGTCAAGGTGCGTTACCTGCACAGCGACATCGACACGGTCGAGCGCGTCGAGATCATCCGCGACCTGCGGCTCGGCACGTTCGACGTGCTGGTCGGGATCAACCTGCTGCGCGAGGGTCTCGACATCCCCGAAGTGTCGCTCGTCGCGATCCTCGATGCGGACAAGGAAGGTTTCCTGCGCGCCGAGCGCTCGCTGATCCAGACGATCGGCCGCGCCGCGCGGAACGTGAACGGCAAGGCGATTCTCTATGCCGACACGATGACCGAGTCGATGAAGCGCGCGATCGGCGAAACCGAGCGGCGCCGCGCGAAGCAGATCGCGCACAACGAGCGAATGGGCATCACGCCGCGCGGCGTCGTGAAGCGCATCAAGGACATCATCGACGGCGTCTACAACGCCGACGAGGCGCGCGCGGAGCTGAAGGAGGCGCAGCAGCGCGCCAAGTTCGAGGACATGTCGGAAAAGCAGCTTGCGAAGGAAATCAAGCGTCTCGAGAAGCAGATGGCCGATTACGCAAAGAACCTCGAGTTCGAGAAGGCGGCCGCGACGCGCGACCAGCTTGCGCTGCTGCGCGAGCGCGTGTTCGGCGCGAACGTCGGCGACCACATCAGCGGCGGCCGGTAAATCTTTCCAAAAGTCACCCAACCTGTCTGTAACGGGTCTGTAAGCCTTGTCGGATCAGGGGTTTACACGGCATCCGGTTTGTTCCGGAACAGGTTAGGTGCTAAACTCCGCAATTATTGAGAATTGTTCGCATTAACGTTCGTCATTGCGTTAGTGTTTTCAGCGAGCCGTCCCGGTGGCGGCTCGGATGGTGTCAGATCAAATAACAAGGAGTGTCCATGTTGGGTTCTTCGTTCATCCGCACGACGGTTGCGGTAGCGGCGGCGCTTGCCGTGATGTCGGCCACGGCTGCCGAATATCCGATCGGCAAGCAGCAGATCCAGGGCGGCATGGAAATCGGCGTGGTGTACCTGCAGCCGATCACGATGGACCCGGAAGGGATGATGCGCAAGGCGTCGGATTCCGACATCCACCTCGAGGCCGACATCCATGCGGTCAAGAACAACCCGACGGGTTTCGCGGAAGGCGACTGGATGCCGTACCTGCAGGTCACGTACAAGCTGACGAAGCAGGGCGACACGAAGTGGAAGTCGGAAGGCGACCTGATGGGCATGGTTGCGAGCGACGGTCCGCACTACGGCGACAACGTGAAGCTGAACGGCCCGGGCAAGTACCACCTGACGATGGTCGTCAAGGCGCCGATGCAGTCGGGCCACATGGCATTCGGCCGTCACATCGACAAGGAAACGGGCGTGGGCGCGTGGTTCAAGCCCATTACGCTCGAGTACGACTTCCCGTTCGCCGGTATCGGCAAGAAGGGCGGTTACTGATCGGTGGCATCACGAACGGCGCGCTTCGGCGCGCCGTCGGCGTAGAGAACCCAGAATGAAAATTCCCCAGAAAATCGTTGCCGCAGCCGCTGCGTTGTGGCTTGCCGGCGCTGCGTACGCTGCCGATCTGCCGACGTTCAAGCTCGAGATGGCGGACGGCAAGCTGAATCCCGCCCGCATCGAAGTGCCGGCCGGCCAGCGTTTCAAGATCGAGATCAAGAACACCGGCAAGGGCGCCGCCGAATTCGAGAGCGTGCAACTGCGCAAGGAGAAGGTGCTTGCGCCGGGCGCCGATTCGTTCGTGGTCGTTGCTCCGCTGTCGCCGGGCGAATACAAGTTTTTCGACGATTTCCACCAGCAGGCACAGGGCGTGATCGTCGCGAAGTAACGCGTTTTATCTGCGTGCGGGCACATCTGTCCGTTGCCCGCGCGTCAGGAGGTATCGATGGGTCAGATCTTGTTCATCGTCTGGCGGGAGAGCGTCGAAGCGCTGCTCGTCGTCGGCATTCTCTACGCATGGCTGAAAAACGGCGACGACGACGCGCGCCGCGGCCTGCCGTTTCTCTGGGCCGGCGTCGGTGTCGGCTTGCTGATGGCGGTCGGCCTCGGTGCCGCGCTGGTCGGTTTCACCGAAGTGCTGTCCGGCGACGCGCAGGACTACTTCCAGACTGCCATGGTGCTGATCGCATGCGTGCTGATCGTGCAGATGGTGCTGTGGATGCGCCGGCACGGCCGCACGCTGAAGCGCGACATGGAGCAATCGCTGCAGCAGAGCACGCGCGATTCGAACTGGTGGGGCGTCGCCGTGCTGGTCGCGCTCGCGATCGCACGCGAAGGCAGCGAGACGGTGATCTTCCTGTACGGTCTCGGTTTCGGCCAGTCGGGCCACGTCGACGGCAACCAGATGCTCGCGGTGGTGATCGGCCTCGGTCTTGCGTTCCTCACGTTCTATTTGCTGCAGCTGGGCGGCAAGGTCTTCTCGTGGCGGCATTTCTTCCGGGTCACCGAAGTGATGCTGCTGTTCCTCGGCGCGGGCCTGTTCCAGACCGGCGTCGACAAGCTGATCGACAAGGAAATCCTGCCGCTCGGCATTTCGCAGGTGTGGGACACGTCCTCGATCCTCGATGACTCGGGCACGTTCGGCTCGCTCGTCGCGACGCTGACCGGCTATCGCGCACACCCGGCACTGACCAACCTGGTCGCCTATGCGGTGTACTGGGCGGTGGTCTGGCTGCTGATGAAGCGCGCAAGCCGTCGTCCGGCCATTGCCGCGGGCCGCGCGGCATGAGCGTTGTCGCCGCAGCCAAGCCGGGCTGGCTCGCGCAGGCCGGCCAGTGGATGCAGCGCCACGGTGCGCTGATCCGCGGCATCCAGTGGATCGTCGTCGCCGTCTACGCGTTCCTGATCATCGTGCCGGCGGTGTTGCCGCTGCCGGACGATTCCGCGCATCTGTGGAGCAACCTCACGCTGATCGCGCAATTCGCGTTCTGGGGCATCTGGTGGCCGTTCGTGCTGCTGTCGATGGTGATGCTCGGCCGCGTCTGGTGCGGCGTGCTGTGTCCGGAAGGCGCGCTCACCGAATATGCGAGCAAGTTCGGCCGCGGCGGCCCGATTCCGCGCTGGATCCGGTGGGGCGGCTGGCCGTTCGTCGCGTTCGGGATTACAACGATCTACGGGCAGATGGTGAGCGTGTACCAGTACCCGCTCGCGGTGCTGTTCGTACTCGGCGGCTCGACCGTCGGCGCGATCGTGATCGGCGTGCTGTACGGCCGCGAGAAGCGCGTGTGGTGCAAGTACCTGTGTCCGGTCAACGGCGTGTTCGGGCTGCTCGCGCGGCTCGCGCCGATGCGCTACAAGGTCGACGAGGATGCGTGGCGCCGTTCGTACAAGAACGGCGAGCACGGCCATCGCGTGATTCCGATCAACTGCGCGCCGCTCGTGCCGTTGCGCAGCATGAAGGGCGCAGCATCGTGCCATATGTGCGGCCGCTGCAGCGGGCACCGCGACGCGATCTCGCTGTCGTTGCGCTCGCCGTCCGACGAAGTCGTGAACCTCGGCGCGCAGCAGGCGAGCCCGTGGGATACCGCGCTGATCCTGTACGGCCTGCTCGGCGTCGCGATCGGTGCGTTCCACTGGACCGTCAGTCCGTGGTTCGTGCAGATCAAGCAATGGCTCGCGGGCTGGCTGATCGACCGCGACATCACGTGGCTGCTCGAAACCAATGCGCCGTGGTTCCTGCTCACGCATTATCCGGATCGCAACGACGTGTTTTCCTGGCTCGACGGCGGGTTGATCGTCAGCTACATCGTCGGCACGGGGCTCGTGTATGGCACGGCACTGCTGGTGCTGCTGGCCGGCGCCACGCTGATGCTCGGCCGCTTCGATCGCGTGCGGCTGCATCACCTCGCGCAGGCGTTGATCCCGATCGCGGGCGCGGGCGTGTTCCTCGGGCTGTCGGCGACGACGCTGTCGTTGCTGCGCGCCGAGCATGTGCCGCTCGGCTGGGCGACCGACGTGCGCATCGTGATCCTGGTCGGCGCCAACGCATGGAGTGCGTGGCTCGCATGGAAAGTGACCGGGCGCTATGCGGCCTGGCCGCGTCGGCTCGCGGCATTCGCGTGGTTCGCCGTCGGGCTTGCGGTCGTCGACAGCGCATGGTGGTTGATGTTCTGGGGTTTCTGAGGCGGCTTGTGTGCGGCTTCGGCTGCCGTGCGAGGCCGCGAGGAAACCAGCGAGGTTCAGCTTCCGGCATGCATTGAGCGACAATGAACGCGGGTGGCATGCTTCACGTATTGGCCGCCCAAACAAAAAGCGACACGTCGCTCGACGTGTCGCTTTTTTCTTCCTTGTGCGAGAACCAAAAAAAGTGGCTTGGCTTGCTGCAACGGCTGCTTGAGTGTGTTTGCACGAAGGGGTCTAGATCTCGCGTGCAAGCCGTTACGCTGGCTAATGCCCAACACCTCTCAGGGAGGTGGTCCCCACAATACTCTGTGTCGTTACTTCGTCAGGATCAGTTTGCCGAGCCGGGTGGCACGCAACTGATAGGTTTCTCCGTTATGTGCGATGCTGATGTGGCTGTGGCCTTGCAGCAGCGCATCGCTGTTGACGACCCGCGTGCCTGCATCGCGGTTGCCGGCGGGTTTCGCCGGCGTCGTGACCGCTGCCGTTTTCTGACGGCTGCTGCCTGCGGTGCCGGTTGTGTGGCGCAAGGTCAGCGTGGTCGGGCGCATGGTGTCGGTCATTCGGTTGATCGGTGACTGTCGATACGATGGAATGAATTCTAAATGATAACCATTCCCATTCGCAAAAACTCTTTATCGATCGAGATGACAGGCTTGATAGCTTGAGTCAAAGGGGCGGCCCGCAGGCCGCCGCCGGGTTCAGTGCAACGGATCGGGATCCTTGCGGCCCTGCGCGTATTCGCGGATCAGGCGGACCGTGTCGATATCCGACGTGCGGTACGCTTCCTTGACGATCCCGTGCGTCTGCCGGGCATCTTCGCTGTCGTCCGTGACGGTCAGCGTCGTGCGGTATTCGAAACGCAGGAACAGCTGGTGGTCGTCGTCGCGTTCCTCGATCGTCATCGTCAGCGAGCCGCCGATCTCGCCGTCGGCCGCGAGGATGTCGTAGCGGACCTGCTGGTTCGGCGTGAACGTGACGTGGTCGCGCACGGTCGCGTGGCCGTAGTGCAGTTCACGTTCGAGCGTCGTGTCCGTCCGTTCGTGGACGACGCAGCTGTCGAGGCCGAGCACGAACAGTTGCGGCTGTTCGGCGCGCAGCACGAGGCCTTCCCAGAGCTGGTCGCGGGTGAGGGTCGGCACGGCCGGATCGTCGGAGTTGATCTGGATCAGGTGTTCGAAGTTCAAGGGGACGGGTTCCTTCTGGTGGTGGGCGGCCACATGGTTCAAGAAGTTATTGTGACGCAAAACCATCCGTTTCGCGGTACCTGCCGCCCCCGATCGGGCATCACGCTTCGATGCGTCCCATGCGGCCGGTCTGGTAGTCGACGACGGCCTGCCGGATCTCTTCCTCGGTATTCATCACGAACGGGCCGTAGCGGACGATCGGCTCGTTGAGCGGCACGCCGCCGATCAGCAGCAGGTCGAGCGGCGTGTCGCCGGCGGCGAACGTGACCGTGTCGCCGTCGTCGCCGTAGACGATCATGTGCCGTGCGTCGACAGCCTGCCTGTCGGGCCCGTAGAGGCCCGTTCCGTCGATCGGATAGGCAAACACGCGATAGCCGGCCGGCACGGGCTGCGTGACCGTTGCGCCGGGTTCCAGCGTGAAATGCTGGTAGAGGATCGGCGTGCGCGTCTCGATCGCGGCCCGGACGCCGAACGCTTCGCCGGCGATGACGCGCACGCGCGCGCGGCCGTCCGGCGACGTCGCGGTCGGGATGCGGTCGGCCGGGATCTCCTGGTAGCGCGGCGCGATCAGCTTGTCGCGGCGCGGCAGGTTGACCCATAGCTGGAAGCCGTGGGAGCGGCCGCCCGCCTGCGCGAACGCCGGATCGGGCATCTCGCTGTGCACGACGCCCGCGCCGGCCGTCATCCACTGCACGTCGCCGGGGCCGAGCGTGCCGGCATGGCCGGACGAGTCGCGATGGCAGAAGCGCCCGTCGAGTGCGTAGGTCACGGTCTCGAAGCCGCGATGCGGATGGTCGGGCGCGCCCACGGCCTCGCCGGGGGCGTAGTCGACGGGGCCCATTTCGTCGAGCAGCAGGAACGGATCGAAATCCATCAGCAGCCGGGTCGGGAACGGGCGGTGAACCACGAAGCCGCCGCCTTCGGTCGTGCGAAGCGCGGGGTAGGTGCGGTCAAGCGAGCGAGCGGTCGTCATGGGGAAGCCCTCGAAATCATCGGAATAGCGTCATTTTTGAAACATAGGGCTATTATATTGGGCGTTTTCCCGTTCGATTTGCGACGGTTCGCAATGGATTGTTCTGAAATTGGAACGATGAGATGAATATCGATGCACATAACCTGAACGACCTCATGTACTTTTCGCAGGTCGTCGAACATGGCGGTTTCTCGGCTGCGGAGCGCGTGCTGGGCATCTCGAAATCGCGCCTGTCGCGGCGCCTGACCGAACTCGAGGCGGCGCTCGGCGTGCGCCTGCTGCAGCGCTCGACGCGCAAGCTCGCGCTGACCGAGGCGGGGGAACTGTTCTACCAGCATTGCCAGGCGATGCTCGCCGAGGCACAGGCCGCGATGAATGCGGTGCAGCAGTTGCGCGCGTCGCCGCGCGGCTCGGTGCGCGTCAGTGTGCCCGTCACGCTGTCGCAGACGATGCTGTCGCGCATCCTGCCCGAATTCCTGCGCCGCTATCCCGAGGTGAAGGTGCACGTGCGCGTGACGAACCGTGTGATCGACCTGTTCGAGGATTCGATCGACGTCGCGTTGCGCGTGCGCTCGGAGCCACCGCAGAACGCCAACATCGTCGTGCGGCCGCTGTGGCGCACCGAGCAGATGCTGGTCGGCGCGCCGAGCCTGCTGAGCCAGAATGCGCCGCCGCTGGTGCCGGACGACCTGACTTATTTCGAGACGCTCGATACGCCGAGCGTCGACGGGCGGCACGTATTCAACCTGATCGCGCCGGACGGCACGCGTCATGTGCACGAGCACGATCCGCGGCTCGTGACGGCCGACCTGATGACGATCCGCGAGGCCGTGCTCGACGGCCTCGGGATCGCGGCACTGCCGGAGATGATGTACGGCAACGCGCTGCGCGCGGGCCAACTATCGCCCGTGATGCCGGGCTGGACGCTGCCGGTACCGCAACTGTATGCGGTGTTCGTGTCGCGGCAGGGGATGCCGCCCGCGGTGCGTGCGTTCGTCGACTACCTGGTCGAGAAACTCGATCACGGCGCCTACAAGGAGCCGGGGTGCCCCGAGCGTGCGAAGAAGGAGGCGGCGACCGATGCTTCGGCGACCTGAACACAGCGTGCGCGACGACGCAAATTTGTTTTGTCATTGAAGCGTCGCCTGCAATCGCAAGTTTCAATCGCCGGAACCTTGAATGCGCGGGCGGGCGGGCCTATATTGAAATCCCATTTCGTGAAGGAAGTTCTGAGCGAAATCAGGTGGCCGCATATATTGTGAGCCAGATAGGGCAGAACGCGCAGTCCGTGCAGACCACGGTAGCCGCATTTGCGTTGCTCGAGGCGCAACCGATACCGCCGAAGAGCCCGCCGCCCGAAGGCGCCCGCGTGCGCATGAAAAAAGGCCTTCATCTGGCGATGAAGGCCTTTTACTTTGTGGACGCCCGGTTAGGGGCGGCCGGCTAGGTACGCCCGCTTAGGGGCGCCCGGCAAGGTGCGAAACGCGCGTGCGTTATTTCGCTTTCGCGCCCGGTTCCGTCACGAAACCGAGTTTGGTCAGGCCGCCGGCCTGCGCATCCGACATCACTTCGGCCACATGTTCGTATGCAACCTTGCGGTCTGCGCGCAGGTGCAACTCC